>JBHENG010000001.1:0-27791 GCA_046262195.1 Pyrinomonadaceae bacterium
GGTCGAGCCGGACGTGTATGTTGCCAGGATCGGGGGCTTACGATATGGCACCGGGTTCGCCGGATCTGAGACATAAGTGTCGAACGCGTCCCCCTTCGCCGCCGGCTTTTCAAAACTGAGCCGACCGTTCTCTTGAAGGTAAAGCCCACGTGTGCGATGATTTTTGGGTGACCACGAATCGTAGGCCATCCATTTATTTGAGCCTGAACGATATATAGAGGCCTCGGGCGGCGTGTAACTGCCCTTATCCTTCAACAACTTAGCGAAAAACGGTGCCTGAATATTCTCTCTAAATTCTCGACCGGTATCGCTTCCGAAATCGATCGCACCCAGCCTGCGGCCGCGACCGCCCCAGCCGCCGTGGTTCCAGGGCCCCATGACTAGAAATACCTGGTTATCGCGATCAGTTTTTTCGAGCGATTTATATAGGGCGAGCGGACCATACAGATCTTCCTGGTCCCACCAGCCGCCGACGATGAGCGTTGGGACAGACGTGTCTTTCAAATAGAGCTCCATAGCCCGAGCTTTCCAGTATTCGTCAAATGACGGGTGCTCGAGAAAGGCCTTCCATGAGTGCGATTTCCTAGCGAGCTCCGGCGCCAATGTCTGCAGTTTGCCGATCGGCATGTACCAGTCGACCATATCCGGCTTGTCAAATGTGATGCCGCCGCCTTTTTTGGAGCTTTCGAGCGGCACAGCCCACTCGTAGGAGTAAGTCTGACGGAAAGCACCGTTGTGCATAAAGTCGTCGCCCATCCACAGATTGACCACCGGGGCCTGTGGCGACGACGCCTTGAGCGCGGGATGCGGATCGATGAGGGCAATTGCAGCGAGCCAGCCGGGGTAGCTGACACCGGCGATGCCGACCCGCCCACTATTATTAGGCACATTCTTGAGCAGCCATTCGATGGTGTCGTATGTATCGGTGCTTTCGTCGACCGATTTCGGGCTGCGTTTGCCTCGGGGTGGACGGACCATTTCGAAAACTCCCTCGGAATCCTCGCGGCCGCGAATGTCCTGGAAAACAAAGATATAACGTTCCTTCGCAAGCTCCGTTCGCGCCTGATTGACTCGGCCCGCGGTCTAGGCTGCAACCCCGTACGGGGTCCGTTCCATATAGAACGGTAGTTTGTCGCTCTGATTCTCGGGAGTGATGATGACAGTGAAGAGCTTGATACCGTCACGCATTGGGATCATCGTCTCGGTTCTTTTGTACGGGACCCGAGTGTCAGGCTGCGGTGTATCGGATGTTTTCTTAAGCTGATAAGTCGGCCCTTGCGTAAAGCGAGCGCCGGTGACCCTTCCGGAAGAGTCGCGACTAAATTCGACGTCGAAATTGCATGGGGCGCTAAAGAATTTGTTTGCCGCCGAGGGCGTGATCTCGATTTTGTCCTGGTTTGTCAGGCGAAGATAGTATTTATCACCTTCGCGAAAGAAAGAAAAGACGGTTCCAGGGAGGGCGGCGGCGTCTTCGTACTGACCTACGTAGATGTCAAAGCTTGTCGGCTCGGTTTGAATGGCGACCGGTGTAGATGCGGGCGCAGGCTGCTGGCCAGGGGCCAAAACAGCGGCAAATAACAATGTGCTCGCCGCAATGACGGTCGAGGCTGACCGCGGAAATCTCAGCATATTAAAATTCTCCTTTCTGGTTCTGTAATGATAAGCCCGGCGCGGGGCGGGTGAAAAGCTGGACGACGCCTACTTGCCAATGCAAAATGTGGCAAAAATGCGGGTGAGCATGTCCTCGGTGGTAGTCTCCCCAGTTATTTCGCCTAGATACAGAAGCGCATTATGCAGGCCAACGAGAACTATCTCTTCGCTCCTTTTGCTCTCGATGTCTTCAAGCGACCGTTCGATGTCCGTTGCGGCCCGGAGCAGTAGATCGTGATGCCGGGCATCGGTGATAAGAAAGCCCCCGGAGGCAATGTCGTGTGTCCGGAAGGGAACAACGATGGCAGTTCGAAACTCGTCGAGATTCTCACCTGTCCTTGCCGAGATAGGCGTGATCTTTTCCCGAAGATGACTCATCTTTGAAGCGGCCATCAAATGTTCGACGACACTTGGCGGGGTTTTGTCGATCTTGTTGAGAGCAATGATGTAGTTCAGGTGCTCAACGCTGTGGAGAATCGCATAATCCTCGTCGGTCAGATCATCGGACGCGTCCAACATCACCACGACCAAATCTGCGTCAGCCATTACTGCTTTTGAACGCTCGACGCCGATACTCTCGACCGTGTCTGTCGATTCCCTCAGGCCGGCCGTATCGATAAGTGAGACGGGTATATCACTTATAGTGAAACGCTCGTGCAGCTGGTCGCGTGTCGTACCCGCGACGTCGGTTACGATCGCACGTTCAGTTCCGAGTAATTTATTGAAAAGGCTGGACTTACCAACATTGGGTCGGCCGACAAGTGCGACGCGCAAGCCTTCACGGATGAGGTGGCCAGCTTGAAATGTGGCGGCAAGCCGACGAGCTTCGGCGAGAATCTGTCTTAGACTTTTGTTTATGCTTGCGGCCTGAGTCTCGGGAAGGTCGTCCTCGACAAACTCGAGCGCAGATTCAAGAACCACTATTATATTCAGCAGATCGTCTTTTAAAGGTTGCAGTTGGTTGGAGAGTTCGCCTCGCAGTTGCCTAACCGCCTGGCGGACCATTGCGCTTGTCTGGGCCTCGATGAGATCACGGATCGCCTCTGCTTCGGCAAGATCGATCCTGCCATTTGCCAGGGCCCGCAGACTAAATTCGCCCGGGTCAGCCAGACGCGCGTCCAGCGAAAGGCACAGGTCGATCAAGTGCCTTAGCAACACGGGGGAGCCATGGCAGCTGATTTCGATCACGTCTTCGCCAGTGAAGGAATGCGGTGCTTTGAAATAAGTGAACAGTGCTTCATCGATCACCTCGCCGCTGAAATGATCAAAGAGACTCCTCAGTGCCGTTCGCCGTGGGGCCGGAGTAAATTGGACGTCGTTAACGAGGTCTTGTGCGATCTTTAATGACCCGTCGCCGCTTAGCCGCACCACACCAATGCCGCTCCGGCCGGTGGGTGTTGCAAGTGCGACTATGGTTTGGGTCATAAAAAAGGACAGAATGGCATGCCGCGGCTGCGGCCACCCAGTCAAGTATTATATCCGGAGTGCCGACCTGTAAGAGTCGATCTTTGAGGACGAGAATGTTTGAAAAACGAAAAGAAGTTTCGGCCCGGTTGAGTCAATCAAATAAGATTGGACCTACTGGAGCCGGACTTGCAGACGGCGATCACGGCCGTCGCCAACGGATTCAGTAAAAAGGTCGTCTTCCTTCTGCAGAGTCATGTGTATGATCCGACGCTCGGTTGAATTGAGCACGCCAAAAGTAAACGGCCGCCCGTTTTTGCGGACATGGTCAGCTGCAAAGCGGGCCATAGCGTGAAGTTCCGCTTTTCGCGTCTGACGAAAACCGTCGGCGTCCACGACGAAGCGGTGCTCACGATCGAGTCCCCTGCCAAAGATCTGGAACAACAAAACCTCGAACGCATCCAAAAGCTCGCCATTTTCGGCAAGAGCATAATGCGCATCTTCCCCGCTGAGCTTCAGCCAGCAGCCCTCCTCGGTCCACTCAGAAGTCACCGTCAGATCAAAACGCAGATCCGAAACGAGGCCGGCGAGAAACTCTCTTGCGTTTTCACATGTTTGATTCATCAGTTATGTTGTGGAGAGGCGCGGCTTCACGTTTTTTACGTTTTTTGGAATCGAATCAACTACTTCCGTACCGGGCGGGAGGTTGGGCTTGTTCATCCGATTAATGACCATCTGCTGGGCAAAACTGACTATGTTTCCGAAAAACCAGTATAGCAGAAGACCTGAGGGCGCCGACCACATGACCCACAGCATCATAATGGGCATCAGATAGGTCATCATCTTTTGCTGCATTTGCTGGTCAGGCGTAACAGTCGCGGCCTGCGGCGTAAACTTCATCGAAAGTATCATCGAAAGGGCAAAGGCAAATTCTAGTAAATGCCACGGATCCGCGGCAGATAGATCGGGCAGCCATATGAAGGATGCCTGGCGTACTTCAAGCGAGACAGTGACCGCGGTGTAGAAAGCGATCAGAAGCGGAAACTGCAGCAGCATCGGCAGACATCCGCCTATAGGCAGTGCGTCCTTGGTCATCTTTAGCTGCTCCATCTGGAGAGCTCGCATTCGCGGGTCATCCGTCGGCACACCCTTTTTCTGCAGGTCCTTGATCTTGTCCTGGATAGCCTTCATCTTGGGGGCATTGCCTGAAGCTTTTTTGAATGATCGTGACTGTGACCACCGTAGCGGAAACAATAGCGAATAGAAGAGAGATGTAAAGATGATAATGGCCACGCCATAGTTATGTGTGAGCCCGTTAAAGAAGTTTAATGCGTATAGGATCGGGATAGCCAGCGGTCTGGTGATCCAGCGCAGCCACCAGTAATTGCTGAAATTGATCAGGTTGGTTATCTCGACCGTCCGGCCCACCTCTCTCGAGAGCGAATCATTCAATGCCGAAAGCAGAAAATAGTCCTTTGTACCGGTAAAGACCTTTGTGACTGTGCCATCGGTAGAAATCGGCAGATAAACGGTCACCAGATGGCGGGCTTCGTTCGTCTTCGAATTTCTCAATGCCCACTGAAAAATACTTTCAAAATATGGCCTGGTTTGGACATCGTATTTTGCAGCTCTATATTCCACAGATTGGGCCTGCGACCCCGGAATGGCCGCCATCGCGAAGTAGGCATCACCCACGCCTGCCCAGTCAACGGCGCCAATGTCCACCAGAGACGCGTTTCCATTCGCGTCATAAGTAAATGAATAATTGCCCTGATGGCGTTTGAAATCACCGTTGATAGCGGCAACTGCCTCCGACTCGATATGGTAGAAATTGTGATTATTGATCGCGTGATCGCCGATGCTGGCGCCGATCAAAAGCCGCGTATTTGGAACGGATTGTCCGCTCCTTCTTAGGTCCACGGCCAAATCGGCGACATAACTGTCAGCGCGGAAGAGAAACCGCTTTTTCACTTCGATGCCGCTGGCATCACTTAGTATGAACTCAATAAGCTGCTCCTGACCCTCAGCCAGCATGACGGTGTCGCCCGGTAAAGAGATCTGATAATTTCGATCATTGAGCAGAGAGGTCAGCGATGCATCGTCGGTGGCGAGGCGAAAAGGTATTTCACGTGGGCTCCGCCTGAAGGCTTCGTCCGAGATCAACTGGAGTGGGCGCTTATCGTTATCAGTTGAACCATCCGCAAAAACTTCGAATTCAGATTTTGAAGATTTGTTTTTCAACAGTATCCAGCTCGTAGCCACGGCGCCTTTCGAATCGAGACTAACCTCATAAAGAGGCGACTTTATCGTTATGGTTCGGTTTGGATTATCGTCGACACTTGTGACTGGCGCGGATTCCCGCTGCGACGGTGCGGGCGCCACAGAGGCTGCAGGTGAAGGTACAATATTAGCATTTGCCGCCGTACTCGAATTGTCAGCGGGCGGCTTTGGGGGCGTAAAGAAATATGACCAGCCAAAAAGGATGGCCATAGATAGAACTGCCGCCATCAGAAACCGGGATTGATTATTGTTGCCTTCTAAATTTTGCATTTATTTAACGGAGAGAGCGGTTCACGGGCGCCACATCAGTGAAGCACTCTGATCCAATTACGTCACCGGATCGTGCCCGCCTTTACACAATGGCTGACATCGTAAGATACGCTTCAAACCCATCCATGTTCCGCGTGGCACACCATACCTTTCTACAGCGGCTCGGGCGTATTCGGAACAGGTGGGTTCAAAACGGCACGCGGGCGGCAGAAACGGCGACAGGATCTCTTTATAAATGCCTATCAAGTCCAGGACGAGGAATTTCATAGGTCTAAGATATTTTGCCACAGGCGACCGAGCCCGCAGAAAATGAAGAGAATCCACCCTCGGTCTAGTCCTTCTCTGTTATTCCCTGTGAACTCTGTGGCAACAATTCGTTTGTCGCAATTTGTCTAACCCGGCCGATAATTCGCTTAAATTCGTCCAACGGCTTTTCCAGCTTGACGTCAAGCAAGCTGCGTCGTCCGTTTAATACCCAGTCATAGGCCCTGCCAACGGCATTTAGATCGGCCTTGCTTTGTCTAAATGTTTCGCGAAGAAGGCGCTTTGCACGATTTCGATCGTGAGCTTTGCCGATCGCTTTCCTGGTAGCTGTGACCCCTACCCTATGGACTGCTCGTTCACCGGGCAAAATGAAAACCGTCATGAAACGGCCTTCGAAACGCTTTCCTTGCTCGTACACCCGTTGAAACTCGGCGCGCTTCCGCAGCCGAGCGTCCTTAGGTAAGCTCAAATCTAATAATGTTGAACTGTTAATCTCTTTCGACCTTTGGCTCGACGGCGTTTGATCACCGACCGACCGTTCTTGGTCGCCATTCTCGCGCGAAAGCCGTGCTTCTTGGCACGCCGGCGATTGTTCGGTTGATATGTTCTCTTCGGCATAGTTGCCCTCCATGGAATTCACGCGAAAGTGAAAACTTTGAGTTTACGTAAAAACACCTTTTCTGTCAAAGTCGATCGCCCAGGTGCCCGCAGCTATGTTCTTAACGGCTTCAACATAAAGTTTGTGCTCCTCCGTGAGGATCCGCGCCGATAGCGTTTCCACCGTATCTTCCGGACGAACTTCAACAGCCCTTTGAGCTAATATCTTGCCGTTGTCTAAATGTTCGTTGACTAAATGTACTGTACATCCCGTTACTTTTACGCCGTGTTCAAACGCTCGCTTCTGAGCGTCCACGCCCGGAAATGCAGGCAGCAAACTCGGATGAATGTTGATTATCCGATCGGGAAATGATGCGACGAATTGCGGCGACAAAAGCCGCATAAAACCCGCAAGACATACAAGTTCTACGCCACGCTTAGTTAGCTCTTCTGCGATCTCGTCATCATGTTGAGCCCGTGGGCGGCCTCCGCGTTCGACAACGACTGTTTCAACATTTCGAAGTCGGGCATGTTCGAGGCCTGGGGCGTGTCGTTTATCACTAATGACAACAGCAACGGTCGACTCAGGAATCTCGCCGCTCTTGACGGCGTCCACGATCGCGGCCATATTTGAACCGCGACCCGATATTAATATTCCTATTCTCACGCTGGTTGAGACTGGCCGGTAGCCAGGAAAACAAACAGGATAAGAGGCCCCCGTCGAGCTTTGTTCATGGCTTTATTATGCGTACGTTTCGATCGCCCTCTATCGTCCTACCGATCCCAAAACAAGCGCCCAACTTGTCGCTTACAAGCTGACGGGATTCAGCGTCGCAGATCACGATCATCCCAACACCCATATTAAAGGTTCGGAACATCTCTTGATCGTCGACATTTCCTAAACGTCGTATCATTCCGAATATAGGCGGTTCGGGCCAAGTGCCGTGGTTGATCTCGACTGCCACGCCCTCGGGCAGGATGCGCGGGATGTTTTCGAGGAATCCGCCGCCCGTGATGTGCACGAGGCCTTTCATCACACCGCTGTCGAGCAGGGGGCCGATCTGCGCCAGGAAGCTGGCGTGTGTGGCGAGCAGTGCTTCACCAACGGTCGTGCCCAGTTCGTCGACGAGATCATCTATCCTATGCCCGCCGACCTCAAAAAATAATTTGCGGGCAAGCGAATAGCCGTTTGTCTGCAGGCCTGCTGAGGGAATACCGAGCACGACATCGCCGGGCGTGATGGACTTGCCGTCGATGACATTGGCCTTATCGACCACTCCCACAATGAAGCCCGCAAGGTCATATTCTCCCTCTGGATAAAAATCGGGCATTTCGGCAGTCTCACCGCCGAGTAACACGCAGCTGTTCTCGCGGCACGCTCTCGCCATGCCCTCCACGACGGAAGCAGTCGTGTCCGGCTCGAGCTTTCCAGTAGCGAAATAATCAAGGAAAAAAAGGGGTCTCGCGCCCTGCACGAGAATGTCATTTACACAGTGATTGACGAGATCGGCCCCGACGGTGTTATGTATGCCGGTCTCGAACGCGAGCTTTAGCTTTGTCCCGACGCCATCCGCGGACGCGACTAGTATCGGCTCCGCCATATCGGGAAACGCGCCGGCGAACATACCGGCAAAGCTGCCGATCTCTGTCAGAGTGCGCTCATTAAATGTACTTCGCGCATGTTCACGGATCTTTGCGACGGCGAGATTGGCCTTATCGATCGACACGCCGGCGTCCGCATATGAGATCGGGTTATTCATTTCAATATGTCGTGGGGTTTATTTCTCGTGTCTTTTCGACTCGCCATTCCAAGCCCTTGACGCTCGCGCAGGTTGGACCGGCGTCGCGACCCGTGCCTTCGTATTTGGTCGCGAGACACATTTGTTCATTGATCGCTTGTTCGATCTGCTCGAGCGTAATGCTCATCAGCGAGAGCTTGGCCCGCCGAGTCCACACCGAACCGAACTGTCCAGCCAATGTTCCGGAATTTACGTAGATGAAACGGTCTTTATTAGGGCCTTGGGCATATTTGCCGAGGAAATTCGGGTGCGATTCAGATATATCGACAGAAATTTCAAAATCAAATATTAGCTCGTCCGAGACGCTCGAAACGGGAGCAAGCAGCTCGTTCGCGCCGCGCTGCACCATCATCGAAACTCCGGCGGGCGGCCTCAGTACTTTTATTCTGATCGGCAGCTGATGTTTCATTTTTTCAGAAACCGAATTATATAGCATTCAAAACTCATTGACGCATCGGTCTTTCCCGATTAGCATTTTCTTATGAGCTTTACTTTGACCGATCTTGGCAGCGAGAACTTCGAATTCAACGCTAACGTGTGGAACTGGAAAGCCGCGCTTGAGGTGGTTAGGAGTCTCGATATCATTGAAGACGGTGCAATGCGCCAGATGGCTTACAACGCCACTGGCGTTAAAGTGCCCGTCGAAAAGGCGCATGAGATAGGCGCAAGGATATACGATGAGATCTTGCCAAAGCTGGCTTCGAATAAGCGTATTTACTCGGACCTGTCGATAACCGAAGAACCTGATGACATGACGCTTCACCGCGACGACGACGAACAGTGGAAGAACTATAGTGTCAGCCATGATTGGCTGAAAGACTTTGCAGACTTCTGTCTCAAGTCTAAGGGATTTCAGATCTTTTAATCGTTACGCTGTTCCCGGACGATACTGAGTCTCTCGGATCTCGATGGAATTTCTCCACGATATCTTCAAAAACATTTACGTCCAGATCGGTCTCCTAATAGTTTTTGCTACCGGCCATGGTTATGTAGGGGCGTGGCTCGCGGTTCGGATGCTGTTTCGACCTCGCAATCCGGTTAAGTTAATTGGCATCACTATATTTCCTCAGGGCATGATCCCGAGGCATCGCGACCGCCTGGCACAGGCGGTCGGAAAAGCTGTTGGCGAAGAGCTCGTTTCGCACGAAACGATCATCCAAGAACTCACCGGTAAGGATTTTCTCCGCAATAAGATCCAGCGAGTTGTTGATTCTTATACTAATGAGTTGCTTTCACAGGATTACCCCTCCCTGATCGAAGCCCTTCCCAGAAGCGTCCGCGAGCCCGTACTTGATGCCCTAGCGGGTCTGCAGCATCGCATAGCCGATCATATTCAGTCTGTCCTGCAGAGCGAGGAATCGCTTGACACCATCAGATCTTTCGTGACCCGACGCGTTGATGACGTTCTTGGTCACAGGGTTTCTGACGTGCTCGATGATGTGGCATACGCAAAGATCATTGATTTTCTTGACAGTAGTGTACGTTCGGCAGTTCGTGGAAAGGTATTCGAATCGAAGATCACCGAATTCATCAACCGTCGTATTGATGATCTCGCCGGTGCCGATACGCCTGTTCGCCACTTGTTCACCGATGATGCGGTCGCTCTTTTGAAAGAGAAGGCGAGGGAGCAGATCGAGCCGACCATACACCAGCTGGCCCAGATCGCGACGGCACCAAAAACTCGCGACCAGATAGCGGCACTTATTAAGCATGAGGTACACGACTTTTATGAGAACTTGCCTTTCTTTAAGAAAATATTCGTTTCGCGGGAAAATCTGCTGCGTGAGGTCGATGATCTTGTAAACGAAAGCCTGCCGGGGCGCATTGAGGAGACATTGCGAGGTGAGTATTTTGCGGAACAAGCGCGGGATTTCATCGACACAAGCATCGATACCGCGCTTTCAAAGCCGCTCCCGGTTGTTATTGGCACTATCGCATCCGAACCACTCGTAAGGCTCAAGGGACAGATTGTACGCTCTGTTTTGTCTATGGTCCGGAGCGAGGATACGCTGGCGGGTATTTCCGAGTACATCCGAAGCACTCTAGAAAATCTCCGGCCGCATAGCATCGACGCCATTTTGCAGATAATCCACCCGGAATCAGAAGAAAAACTCAAGTCCATGCTCTCACGCGGTCTTCTTGTTATACTTCGGCGAGATGAGACTTCAAATATGGTAAATGAGATGCTGTCTGAGCAGATCGACCGTCTGCTGGCGGCGCCGATCGGACGGCTTTCCGATCATATTCCAGAGGCGAAGCTGCGAGAAGCAAGCGCATCCCTTACCGACGCGATCATCTCGGCGACTTCCGCAAAGCTGCCTGAGGCAATCGCCGAATTCGACGTAGCGGGAATGGTGCGCGAAAAGATACGTACCTATCCGCCAGAGAAGCTCGAGTCACTCGTTATGTCTGTGGCCAAAGAACATCTTCGTACGATTGAGCTGTTCGGCGCCCTTTTCGGCTTTTTCATCGGAGTCGTTCAGGCGATACAGTTTTACATCTACGCAAGATAAATGCATCCATAAATGGTATGAAGCAATACTCCTTTTCCCTTGTCCTATTATTTTTATCTTTCGTGGCAGTTGCCGGTCAGTCGTCCAAGGATGCGGCGGAACTCAGACGCATGTTGGACGAATTCCTTGCCGGCACGACCGACCCAGCGGTTCATGATCGGTTTTGGGCAGACGATCTTATATATACTCGTGCCGCCGGAACTCGGATAAACAAGGAAGAGTTAATGAAAAGCGTGCGTTCAACTCCCAAAGCGGGCCCGACAGATCCAGCAACCACTTACTCCGCCGAAGACGTGCGAATTCAACAATACGGAGACGCAGCTGTTGTAGCATTCAAGCTCGTCGGCACCACAACGAGGCCCGACGGCACCAGGAGCATTTCTAATCATTTAAATACCGGAACGTTCATTAAACGCAAGGGTAAATGGCAAGCAGTTGCCTGGCAGGCGACGGCGGTGCCGAGGCCCGCAGCCGAAACTCCTTCAAGTGCGGCGGAACCCGAAATACAGCCCGCGGCCGCAAGACTCGCGCCGGGTACTTCGGCGGCGCAGACCGCGGAAAGCCCGGCGTCCCGGACTTACATCTGGGTTCTAAAGGCGGCTGCTATTACCAAAACGTGGCCGGGAAAAAGATCTATGTCGCTCATGATCTGTGCAGATGATCACGGGCGCTCATATATTCCCCAAAATAAAGAAAAAACTTTGCAATATTCCTAATGGCCCGCGTTCTACGAGCGCAGTGTTGATGATGAACGGCGGTCGTCGGCTTTTACAGTCGCGGACTCGCGGAAAGACGTTCACCATCAGTCCGGCTGCGGGATGTCTGCTTGCGAGCACACCTGTGTCCGCGTTTCGAAAAACATGAGGAAAAAACAATGAGAAGATCATTAATGATATTGACAGTTTTGGCGGCTAGCGTCGTCATGTTGGGTGCCTGTGATCCTAAACCCGAAGTGCCCAACAAACCTGGCTCTACACCGACGCCGACGGCGACCGCGAGCCCGGTGGTCTCGCCCACCGTGTCGCCGTCTCCGACGGCATCGCCGGGCCGTCCCGCCCGGGAAGCCCGGTACCTCCCCAACCGCTGATCCTAAAAAGGAGGTGAAGCCGACGGCAAGTGCAACATCCAGATCGAAATAGCGTTATTGGGTTTGTGAACATGGGCGGGCTCTCGTGCCCGCCTTTTCACGTGCAGACTACAATTCATGAAACACGAAATTTTCTGAACTTTAGACTGTACGAACTCGTTTTGAATCTAAAGTTAACGCCGCACAGGAAATTTATGAAAAAAATAGGCATCTTCATTTTTGTCATGGCTCTCGCGTTAGGTCTGGTACTTTCAAATCTGTTTTCTTTCGGAAAGTTCTCAGGCAAAATATTTAACTTCTCCTCCCACTTTGGAAAGATCGAGGGCTCGGGCGTCACCGCATCCGAAGACCGGGATCTGACGGGCTTCCGCTCGGTGAAGGCATCGGGGGCGTTCGAGATCGAGATCGCGGCGCAAAAGGAATTCGTTGCGGAAGTCCAAGCGGACGATAACCTTTTGCCTATGATCCGGACGGAGGTTCGTGGCGGGACGCTTCATCTTTCGACAGAGGGCAAACTGTCAACGCGAAACCCGATCCGGCTCAGGATCTCGGCACCGGACATCGAATCGCTTGATATATCGGGTGCAGCGAATGTCACATTAAATGATCTGAAAAACTCGGTTCTGGAGATTGATTCGAGCGGAGCGTCAAAGCTGGCGATCAACGGCGAGACTGTCAAGCTCGTGATCGACGTCGGCGGAGCAACCAAGTTAGACGCAGAAAACCTCAGGGCGAAAAATGCCTCGGTGGACGCAAGCGGAGCAAGCGGCGTAAGCGTAAATGTTTCAGGTCATCTTAAAGCAGATGCATCCGGAGCAAGTAAGATCGTTTACTCAGGTTCGCCCGCCCAAGTGGAAAAGAAATCGAGTGGAGCAAGCAGTGTATCACAGAAATGATCTACTAAAGTATTCAAGGTCGTTAACACACAAGATCCCTGAGATCTCTCAATCCCGGGATTTTTTGCGCCCCGTCACGGTACTTGTCATCGGCTCTTGTCCGCCACGTAAGTTGGACCTGAAAATGTACCGGAAGTGATGCGTTCTAACGAACCGAAATGGGTTAAGAGATACCCCACAGCAGGAGATCCTGACATTTCTTTTTTTATTGAAAAAAAAATGAAAAATTTCTCCCAATTTGACCCGATTTTTACCCCCGATTCGATAGATTTTGTTAGCCTAAAACTTTCAAAAAATGATGGGAATTGTTGTCGGAAAGGAAGTTAAATTCCTGTTAAACCTTACGAAAGAAAGCTGTGGATTTCCGTTTGCATGTGAGTTTTTTTCGTGTTAGTCTGGTACCCGTTTCCAGATACTGAGCTCCTCTAAGTTACTGATATTAAAGGGCTTAAAGCGTTACATTAAGTTTTATGCGCTTCTCTGGGCCATCTGTGGAAAAGGCTGTGAAAAAGTCGTAGCGCAGATCAAAATCAGTCGGCCGCAAAGCACCAAGACAAAAAGAGTTCTGATAGATTTCGAGCGGGTTGAATTATTTAACCTCTAACGGTTAAGCAACGAAAAAATTTGCTTAAAAAAGGCGCGTATTAAGCGCCCTCACAAAACCATCAAATTGAAAGAAATTGCCCAAAAAGCGACCATTTGGAACCAGTTTTTGACGAGTGTTAAACCACGTCTGAATGACGATGTTTACAACACATGGTTTCGGCCGATTAGTTTCGTGGGCGTAGATCACGACAATCACACACTTACTATAAAGGCCGGGCAAGTGACCAAGGACTGGGTCTGCATGTATTATGGCCGTCTTATAGATCAGGTAATGGCCGAACTCGACCTGGCGGATCATGTGATCGAGTGGTCTATCGATACCGAACAACCCGTTGAGGCAAATTTCGAAGACGACCCCGACACGCATCTTGTTTTTACACCTCGCCCTGGTGGGGCATCTCTCCGCAACAAAGGAGGTTCGGCACATATTATCGATATTGAGCCGGTGGAGGATTCGCTCAACCCTAAATACACGTTTGAAAAATTTGTCGTTGGTTCATGCAATCAGTTTGCTCATGCCGCTTCAAAAGCCACTGCCGAAGCGCCCGGTACAACTTACAACCCACTCTTCATCTATGGAGGCGTCGGCTTAGGCAAAACGCATTTAATGCACGCGATCGGCCATGCAATAAAGGTGCGCAGCCCTCACCTGCGCGTTTCTTATATCACCTCGGAACGATTCATGAACGAGCTGATAAATGCCATCCGCTTTAACAAAACGCCGGGCTTTCGTGACAAATATCGTTCGATCGATGTACTACTGATGGACGATGTACAGTTCATGGCAGGTAAGGAACGTACTCAGGAAGAGTTTTTTCACACCTTCAATACGCTGCATAACGGCCAGAAACAGATCGTGGTTTCGAGCGACTGTCCGCCTCGTGAGATACCAACATTAGAGGAAAGACTCCATTCTCGATTCGAGTGGGGGCTGATCGCCGACTTAGAACCACCAGATCTCGAGACAAAAGTTGCGATCCTGAAACGCAAAGCGGACCTTGACGGAATAGAGTTGTCTGATGACATCGCGATTTATGTTGCCGGCAAGGTCAAAAGCAATGTCCGGGAACTGGAAGGTTCTCTGATCCGGCTTGTTGCCATCGCTTCGATGAAGGGGGTTCCCATCTCAAAAGTGCTCGCACAGGAATCCATGAAGAACATACTTGATAGCGAGCGGCCGGCCGGCTTGACGATGGAGCACATCGCTCGTACCGTCGCATCACACTACAAACTCACGCTCGATGAGATCAAGTCTAAAAACAACTCAAGGGGGATCGCGGTGCCTCGACAGGTCGCAATGTATCTGTGTAAAAGACTGACACGTCACAGCTTCCCCGAGGTCGGCCGCGAGTTTGCCGGCAAGCACCATACTACCGTGATGCACTCGGTTGAGAAGATAGAATCTTTGACGAAAGAAGATCGAAATTTCCACAGGGAGATAAACGAGCTAATAGACTTACTTTGCAGCTAGTTATTAGGGTTTTTCCCTATACACTAGGGATTTTCTTTTCCACATAACAGATCAAGCATTGGTACTCTTAAGTGGTTTCTTTTGAGATATTTGAGAAAAGCTTTCCACATTTCCGCAGATTGATGCTAAACAACTATGTGGACCGAAGTGGAAAAGATCGGAAAAAACAGTTTTCCTCAGTGGGATGCAATTTTCCACAGGTTTTCCACACAGGTGCGGTAATCTAAAAGTGGTTATTAAATAAGAGGTTAGACGATTTTGCACATTTACACAGGCCCTATTCCTAGTACTAGATATAAATCATTTATTTCTTCATAGGTAGTAACAGAAAGCGTCACGACCCAACGGATAAATCGGAGAAAACAGGAGCAATACAAATGGAATTCAAGATCAAACAAACCGTGTTGAAAGAAGAGCTGGGATTCATCCAGGGTGTCGTTGAACGAAAAACGACCATCCCGGTTTTATCCAACATTCTCATCGAGTCCATAGGTGAGAACGAGATTCGTATAGTAGGGACCGATCTCGATTGTACGATTCGATGCGATGCGGATGCCGAGATTATTAAGGGCGGCTCGATCTGTATTCAAGCTCGCAAACTTTTTGACATCGTTCGAGCTTTAGCTCCAGGCGATGTTCATTTCAAGAAAGAGGACAATGAATGGGTAAACATGAAATCGGGGTACGCCACATATCGTCTCGCGGGTGTCAGCCGAGAACAATTTCCCGAGATACCGCAATTCAAGAGTGTGCCGATGAAACTGCCGGCGGAGACGTTTAGCTATTTCATCACAAACACGGCGTTCGCTATTACCAACGAGCAATCACGATTTACGCTTTCCGGTGCAAAGTTCATCCTCGGGAGCGGCTCGGCCAAGATGGTGACCACAGACGGTCATCGGCTCGCGTACGTCGAGCGGGCAGTCGATGATACGGAGGCAACGATGGACACACTCATACCCAAAAAGGCATTGCTCGAACTGGTGAAACTGTCTCGAGGTGAAGGCGACGTCGCGTTCGGCGAAGATCAGAACCACATTTATTTTGAAACTGAAGGCCGCCTTTTGATAACTCGAAAACTCGGCGGGCAGTTTCCAAACTACGAAATGGTAATGCCGAAAGACAATGACCATTCTGTTACCTTCGATCTGGAGGAAATGCGTAATGCTGTACGCCGTATGTCTCTGATCGCGGACGAACGGAACCGCTCAATTCGCATCACCGTCCGTAAGAATGAGATAGAAGTGACGGCCCAGTCCAGCGAAGAAGGCGAGGGTCGCGAGATCGTTCAGGCCGAGTACGAGGGCGAAGAGATCCAACTCGGATTTAACTGGCAGTACCTTTTGGAATTCCTCACCAACGCCGCCACTGGAGACATCGAGATGGCTGCTGAAACATCGAATGATGTCAAAGAGACCGACGGTGATAAAGTAAGGGTCCGCGAGGGTCGTGCACCGTTACGAATAACGTTTGAATTCAAAGATGCAAATGCCCAGACACAGATGTCGATTGCGGGTGAAACTACATACGATTACAAGTACATTGTTATGCCGTTGCGGATCTGAACCAACAGAAGGCGCTATTCTAAAAGATAAATACAAGGGGGCCCGGCTATCTTCCGACCTCCTTTCTTTTATGCGGACAGACACAGGCGCAGAACTTACTCAAATAGAGTTGAACGAATAGCTTCGCCGATATGTAAAGCATCTATGAAACTCGTTAATTATTCCGCTCGACTTGCCCTCTTAGTTTCGATTTCTGTAGTCATGTCTCACTCCATGCTTGGACAACGGGCTCAAAAACCGGTTCTTTATGGCCGCCATTGGATCGCGATCACCGGCAAACCGCTCGGTGCGACCGCAGGGGCTCGCATTTTCATGAAAGGCGGAAACGCAGTTGACGCGGCATGTGCGATGATCGCCGCAACCTCGACAATGTGGGACACCTTGAGCTGGGGCGGAGAGACACAGGCACTTATATACAATCCACACACTCGCAAAGTAATTGGTATAAATGCACTCGGAGTCGCACCTACGGGCGCCACCGCCGCCTTCTACAAAGGCAAAGGAATGAAATACCCGCCCGAGTATGGCCCACTCGCTGCTGTAACGCCCGGGACACCAGGCGGCATCCTTGTGATGCTGGCGGAGTACGGAAAACTGAGCCTGAGAGAAATTTTGGAACCCGCGATCGAAATGGCTGACGGGTACGTCATGGACGACGACACATCGCGCACTATCGAACGTCAAAAATCATGGATCAAACAATGGAAGTACACCAGAGAGGTGATGCTGGTACACGCTGGCGAGACAAATGAAGGCCTTGCGACAGGAGAGATCTTTCGCCAACCGAACCTTGCCACGACATTGCGACGGCTTGTAGAGGCTGAAACTTCTGCATTGAAACAGGGGACGACCCGCAAAAAGGCGATAATGGCCGCCTACGACCGGTTTTACAAAGGCGATATCGCAAAAGAATTTGTCCGAGGTACTCAAGAAGAAGGCGGGTTGATCACCGTGGACGATATGGCCAATTGGCAGGTCAGGATCGAGGAGCCAGTCAAGACAAACTATCGGGGAATAGATGTTTACAAGTTAAATGTGTGGACCCAGGGGGCTGCCATGCTACAGGCATTAAATATCCTTGAAAACTATGACCTGAAGGCGATGGGTTATAACAGCCCGAAATACATTCACACGCTTTACCAGGCCATGAACCTTGCTTTTGCCGATCGGGATTTCTATTACGGAGATACTTATTTTTCACCGTCTGAGCCCGTTGCGGGCCTGCTCTCCAAAGAATATGCGAAGGAACGTTCAAGGCTGATCGATCCGGAGAAAAATGACCCAGGAATCAAACCTGGAGATCCTTATCCATTCCAAAGCGCACAAAATCCATTTCGGGATCTGCTCGAAAAATGGAAGGTAGTCCCATCGCAAACACAGACGCAAGCACCCCCCGGCGGACTCACTTCTAAGACCATGGAAGAGGAGAAGTACTTTAACTCTTTTTATGGAGGAACAACGTCCGTAGAAGCGGGCGATGCAGAAGGCTGGGTTGTGAGCGTAACACCTAGCGGCGGGTGGATACCGGCAGTGATCGCCGGACGGACCGGCCTCGGCCTCAGTCAGCGGGCCCAGAGTTTTGTAACAGACGCTTCTGACGGACCTTTTAATGTTATTGCACCGGGTAAACACCCGCGCGTTACACTTACCCCGACTCTTGCGTTAAAAGAGGGAAAACCATTCCTTGCGTTTGCCGTTCAAGGGGGCGACAGCCAGGATCAGAATCTGCTGCAGTTCTTTCTAAACGTGGTGGAGTTCGGAATGAATGTCCAGCGATCGGCGGAAGCTCCTAATATCAACAGCTTTCAAATGCGTAGCTCCTTTGGCGCCCACGAGATCAGGCCCGGGCGAATGCTTCTGGCGAACTCTGTTCCTCAGAATGTACGGGACGAGCTAAAGAAAATGGGTTATACGCTCACTTTCGAGGAACGCACCTCAGGACCGATCACTGCGATTTTGTTTGATCCTCAATACAAAACAATGCGTGGCGCCGCCTCCAATCATGGCGACGACTATGGTATCGCCTGGTAGTCGAACACAAACTTCCGTTACACATACAGGACGCCCGATTTCGGCGGTTTCTGGTTGCGCTCGGCTTTGCAGCCAGTGCTCAAAATACGACAAAAGAGTATCGAGATTGGCAACGCGCCGTGTTGGAGGCGCGGTTCTTACTACAACACAGACTCACGAGGAGCCGAGTTGTTCAGGCAGGCCGTGAATAACGGCTATGCACAGGGATATCGACAAGGGAAAATAGCCCGGCGGTATGGACGCGGATACAATTACCAGAACGAGGGCCTTTACAGGAGCGGTACGTTTGGCGGCAGTCTTATGTGGACCGCGATCAGTATCAGTACTACTACCAGCAGGAGTTCCAGAGAGGATTTGAGGATGGATACAACAATACGTTCCGATATGGAACGCGTTCAGGCAGCGCCTTCAACATCTTAGGCGGCGTGCTCAATACGATCCTCAACATAACGCGTAATTAGTTTGTACCGACCGGCAGACGAACGAAAGAGCGTTTTCTTATGGAAGAGCCCTTTCGTTATAGTATCAGCTCAAATGGATGTTAACTTCTTTACCGATCAATATGAGTTCCGAGCATGGTTGGAGCGAAACCACGATACCGCAGCGGAACTTATTGTCGGATTCTGGAAAGTAGCGACTGAAAAGCCCAGCATGACCTGGTCCCAATCGGTTGACCAAGCCCTTTGTTTCGGTTGGATCGACGGTGTTCGCCGGTCCCTGGATGCTCAGTCATACACAATTAGGTTCACGCCCCGTCGCCCAAAAAGCACGTGGAGCGCCGTCAATATTAAAAAAGTCGAAGAACTGGAAAGAAAACGGCTGATGACACCGGCGGGCCGCGCCGCATATTCCTTAAAGCGCGACGATCAGGCGGGTATTTATTCTTACGAAAACAAGCCGAAAGAATTTGACTCCCAACAAGAAAAGCTTTTTAAGCAAAATGAAAAGGCGTGGTCTTTTTTTCAGTCACAACCCGCGGGATACAAGAGGCAATGCATTTATTGGGTTCGGAGCGCAAAACAGGAAAACACCAGCCGACGGCGGCTTGAGCGATTGATCGCGGTTAGCGAGGCCGGTCAACGCCTTTAATGGGTCGTATCTATATCCACCGTGATGTGACGCCATTTACCCTGTAGAAAACGCGTGACGCTCAGAAGGCAACGCGCGATATGCCCAGACAATATTGCCAACCAAATGTACTGCGGTTCGAGTTTACCGAACTCTCTTAGCGCGAAGCATATCCCAAGAGGAATGATCACCTGCGAGATAATGGAAATATAAAGAGGGCTTTTCGTGTCACCGCTTCCCTGCAGTCCGCCTGTATACGTGAGGGCTACAGATATAAACAGACCTGAAACGCTAAGTACGCGTAATAGTTGAACACCGATAGCGACCGCTTCCGGATCGGTCATTCCAAAGATCGCTAGAAGCTGTTGAGGAAAGAAAAAGAAAAATATGCCAATGAATGCCGATCCGGCGAGCCCGTATCGGGCGGCAGTGTTCACGGCCGAGTAAGCCCGATCGGGGTGTCCTGCTCCCAGGTTTTGCCCGGCGACCGCTGCCGCCGCACCCATGAGCCCGACCGAAGTCCACGTGATAAGCGAGAATAACTGAGTATAGGAAACGGCAAAAGCCGCCTGTGCCGCCGCGCTTTGAGCCAGGGAACCAATGAAGGACAGCATTAAAACACCGCCGACATTCATCGCTATTCCCTGTATCCCCGCCGGCAAGCCGAACTTGAACAATGATTTGATGATCTTCCAGTCGGGTCCCCAACCGTTTCCACGGGGAAAACCCACGACCCAGGCTCCGCTCCACATTTTATATATCGAGTAAACGCCGACGATGCCGGTCGCAATGCTCGTGCCGACCGCCGCACCCGTAGTGCCAAACCTTGGGATGGGCCCGACTCCGACTATGAATACAATGTTCAGCAACAGATTTAGTATCGTCATCGCGATCCCAAGCATCATGGGCGTGCGGGCATCGCCAGCAGAGCGCAGAGCTCCGCTGGTCATGAAATAAATCATTAGACCTAAGCTGAAGATGAACGTGATACGCAAAAATGGCAGTGCCTCCCCTTTGACTCCGGGGTCCGCATTTACCAGATCTAGCAGGTACGGCGCGGCAAAATATCCGATCGGAGCCAGGATTCCCACTGCCATCACCACCGACGTTAGAAACGCCTGGTATACCGTACGGTTTACCTTTTCTTCCTGATGAGCCCCGGCAAATCTCGCCACGAGCACGCTCATACCGGTAAAAAGTGAGCCGATAAAGACGATAATGACAAGAAAGATCTGAAAGCTAACGCCGATTGCGGCGTTCGCCTTATATCCGACCAGATTACCGACGAGCACATGGTCGACCATTCCCTGCATGCCCGCAATGATATTTGTCAGCATCGTCGGCCAAGCGATCTTCCACACGGCGCGAGAAAGCGGGCCCTCCACGATCGACCGATCAAATGGTGACTTCGGCTGCGCCACCGGCTCGGGCGGCAGAAAGCCATCTAGCTCTGCTCTGTTATCCAGAACTGTGGTTTCCATTAGACGAAATCGGCAGTTACATGATGCATGCAGGAATACGGGTCATCGGCGACCGATGTTTACTTATTCTTGACAATAAGATCAAATGCCCAACGCGACAATGAACAATACATTTCCAGCCGATCTTGTAGTGACCCAGAGCATTCTTCAAAGGGCCATTAGATCGCCCGCTGCATTAGAAGATCTGTTTGCGGATCCGCTCCTAGTTGGAATCTGTGTTTACCCACCACGCTGAAGCCATTCTTTTCATAAAAACGCTGAGCCCGTGGATTATGCTCCCAGACGCCTAGCCACATTACGTCGTGACGATCGTTGCGGGCACGTTCAAAGCAAGCGTCCATCAACTCTTGCCCAACGCCTTTGCCGATATACTCTTGTTGCGAGTACAAACGTGAAAGTTCAATCGGACGTTCGGCTATGATACCGGGCTCGACACTGTCCCGGATGAGCTTTGCATAGCCCGCCGGGCCGTTCCCGATAAATGCGATCAGGAATGTCGCGTTTGGGGCGGAAAGCTCTGCCCTGATCTGCTCCGGGTTAAAAGCTTGCCGCATGTAATGTGCGAGATCGTCTGGAGCATTCTTAGGATGATGTGCAAAGGCATCCCAAAACGTGGTGTAAGAAAGGTCGGTGAGCAGCTTAGCGTCGTCAACGGTGGACTGTCGGATCCGAATATCGGACATATTGTTGAGCGGCGTTACGCCGCCGCCGAATCGCTTCCACACTGCTCATTTACCGCTCGTGATCAGTTTCGCTATGGTCTGTAGCTGCATGTTGGACGTACCTTCGTAAATGGCACCGATCTTGGAATCGCGCCAGAATTTCTCGACAGGGTAGTCCTTAACGTAGCCGTAGCCGCCGTATAGCTCGATCGCCTTTGAGGACACAGCCTCAGCGACCCGCGACGAGTACAGTTTTGCAATTGCGGCTTCCTTTAGGAATTGGTGGCCTGCGTCTTTGCGACGCGCGGCATTGTATACAAGGAGTCGCGCCGCCTCGATCTCGACCGCCATTTCTGCAAGTTGGAACTGAACGGCCTGAAAATTACTCACCGGTTGACCAAATTGCTCACGTTCGGTCGTATAACCGAGAGCAGCTTCAAAAGCACCCTGCGCAATGCCCAGCATCTGTGCTCCAATGCCTATGCGGCCCTCATTGAGCGTCTCAATAGATACCTTGTAACCCCTGCCGACCTCACCCAGGACATTTTCTTTGGGCACAAGGCAGCGATCTAGGATGAGTTCGGTGGTGCTGGATGCCCTAATACCCAACTTGTCCTCTTTTTTACCCACCGAGAAACCCTCGAAACCTTTCTCCACAATGAACGCAGTTATGCCTTTATAGCCCGCTTCGGGGTCGATAGTCGCAAACAGTACAAAGATCTCGGCCTCATTTCCGTTTGTAATCCAAAGCTTCTGACCCGTTAATTCAAAATGATCTCCTTTTTCGACGGCACGCGTCTTGAGCGCGAAAGCGTCAGAACCAGAGCCTGCTTCGCTCAGCGCATATGCACCCACCTTTCCCTCCGCGAGTTGCGGCAGATACTTTCTTTTTTGCTCATCGGTCCCCCACCGCATGAAAGCATTAGTAACGAGCGTGTTATGGACATCAACAAAAACGGAAACCGATGCGTCGACTCGAGCCAGTTCCTCGATCGCGAGGATCGCATTAAAAATAGTCGAGCCGGCCCCGCCATACTCCTCCGGTGACTCAATAGCCATCAAGCCGAGATTGAAACACTGTTTAATAAGGTCGCCGTCTAACTTTCCGGCCTGTTCCATGGCCTCCACCTTCGGTCGGATCTCACCCTCGGCAAACTCACGGACAGAGGCCCGAAACAGGTCTTCTTCTTCAGATAAAACGGTCAGGCCGGTGTTCGATAAAGCGGCTCCAGCGGCGGTGGTCATGTTTGTATTCCTGTAACAGTTTTGTTATTTGGATTTCAATAAAATAACATTTTAGACAAGCAGTATGACAAAGGCAACGCAGTGAATCCCGCAACTCGGCCCCCTCAAATATCCACGCGCAATTTGAAACGCTTGAAGCTGGCCGCACTTGCTCTGACTCTTTTCGGCCTGGCTTTGTTCGCGTATTTCATTTACGCAGTCGGGTTCAATGAGATCTATTTAGGAGTATCGACGTTCGGCATTGACGGCTTTGTGGTTATAGTCTTGCTCTATTTTCTTCGAATCTGTGCCCGGGCCGCCGCCTGGAAGCTATCCGTGCACGAGCCTTTCTCACTCCGTTTAAGAGACACAGTGCCCGCAGTGGTCATAGGCGAGGCGATGAGCAGCACGATCCCCCTCGGTATTATGGTGAGCGGGACCTCGAAAACCCTGGCCGTCCGAAAGCACATTCCGCTGGTTGCCGGCTTTTCATCGGTGGCAACAGAGAATTTATTCTACAGTCTCGTCACGTGTATTTTCCTCATTCTCGGAGCTATTAGCCTGCTGTATCACTTTACGCTCGATCAGAGTTCGACGACGGCAATAAACTTGCTGATAGGCATTTTGATCATCCTCATAATATTGGGCTTTGTAATGGTGATACGCCAGTGGCATGCACTCAGTACGTTATGCGAATGGCTGTATAAGAAGGGTATTCTGGCCCGGCTCCTGGCTCGAGGGCGGAAGCAGGCACGGCGTTTTGAGGAGCTTATCTATGATTTTTATCGTAGTTATCCCCGCCGGTTCCTCCCGATCTGCCTACTCCAAGTCGCTTACCATGCATTAGGCATTATAGAAGTTCTATATGTCCTCAGCCGGTTGGATACTGCCGTTTCGACCCTTCTTAATGCATTCCTACTCGAATCGGTAAGCAGATTGATAACTATAATCTTCAAGCTTATTCCGTTCGTTATGGGTGTGGACGAAGCGGGAGCGCAGTTCGTCGGCGAGACCCTAGGACTTGCCGCGGGAGTCGGCGTGACCCTCGCGATCATTCGAAAAGGGCGTATCCTTTTCTGGACCGCCATCGGCATGTTATTGATCGTAAAGCGTGGGCTAACGTTTCATGGCATTGAGCCTTCTGAGCAGCCAGATGCGATCTACACAAACTAAAGGGGCCAAAATATCGGTACGAGAGAGACTGATACGACGAACACTATCACCGTCATAATGGTACCCACCTTTACAAAGTCCATAAACCGGTACCTGCCGGGTGTGTAAACCAAAACACATGCTGGTTCAAGCGGCGTTATGAATGAGAAAGATGCGGCGTAAGTGACAGCCATAATAAACGTCCGAGGATTGACCCCGAGTGCGACAGCGGATTTGATAGCGATCGGTAAAACTACCAGTGCCGCTGCCTGGTTCGACATGGGCTGAGTAAGAGCGACGGTCAGGAGGAAAAACCCAGCCAGAACAGCCATCGGTCCAAACTCGCCGAGGTACTCGTTGATGACAGCCGCAAGGAACTTGTCGGCGCCCGTGTTTTCCATAGCAACTCCAAAACTCATCATGCACGCGATCAGGACAAGTAACCGAAAATCTATCATCGAGTAGATCTCGTTGTGACGTACTGTTCTGGTAGCCAAAAGCAGCATAACTCCGCACAACACCGCTATCACGAGGGGAACGTCGACACCGACAATAATTTTTGAAAGCGATAACCCAAGAAAAAGCACAAATGCGGCAACGGCCCATTTTCGCTTGTTTATCCGGGGATTTACTTCACTGATATCTTCGAGGATCATCAGCTCGTTAGCATTTACAAGAGGCTCTATACCGACCCTTTTTCCCTGAAGCAGCAACACATCACCAAATATGATCGGTACGCTGCTGAGTTTATTCACGAATGTTCGTCCGTGACGGTTAATTGCGAGGACTGTCAGATTATACCGTTCGCGAAACCCGTGGGATTTTAGTGTTTGTCCGATCAGACGAGAGTCCCGCAGTACCATGGCTTCAAAAAGCTCGATCTCGTCGCCTTCAAGTTGACCGTCGCTGAGATAAAAGTCTGGCTTGATCTCCAGCCCGGCCTTTTCCTTCACTCTCAAAAGGTCGGTAATCGTGCCCTCGACTATCAGCGAGTCACGACGCTGAATGCGCTCCTTTGCGGTCGGCGCCGTGACATTGCTGCCTTTCCTGATAATTCCGATAACGTTAAGGTCGAGTTCGGTATTTAGATTGGCTTCGCCTAACGTTTTGCCGACAAGCGGCGAGTCAGGCAAGACTATCAATTCTGAGATGTATTCCCGGATCTGGTATTGCTCTGCCAGTGAATCTTCGCCCCCGCGGCTGGGAAGCATGGTGCGGCCGGCGAAAAGCATATACATCATTCCAACAGCAAGCGTGATAATGCCGACCGGGGCAAGTTCGAACATCGAAAATGGCTCCTGCCCATACCGTTGTATCGCGCCGCTCACCGCGAGGTTAGTGGAGGTGCCAATGAGGGTGCAGCTGCCGCCCAGGATCGCCCCAAATGCCAGCGGCATCAGCAGCTTTGAAGGAGGTATCTTAGATTTAGCCGCCAGTCCGATAACTATCGGCAGAAACATTGCGGTCGTCGTGGTGTTCTTGAGAACCGAGGCTCCTGCAGCGGCAGCGAACATGATCAACGCTGTTAGTACAAAAACATTATCACCCGCAATGCGATGCATTCGCCGGCCAATGATGTCGACGATTCCCGTTTTTGTGAGACCCCCAACAAGCACGAAAAGCCCGCCGATGGTAATGATGATGTCATTGCCAAAGCCGGCCACACCTTCCTGTACCGTCAGCACCTGCGTCGCGATCAGACCCATCACCAGCAACAGGCCCACCACGTCGACCGGAATTTTTTCCGTCGCAAAAAGCACGATTGCGATCAGTAGCAGGATCAACGTGATTGCGATGGGCGACATTCAGCAAAGCATATCGAAAATATGGTGGCATTGGAAAGAGGAGATACGCCGTGTCTACTAAGTCGCATAGCACGTTTTCATCGGATTTAGCTAAAATGAACGGGTACAAGCCAATTTATGCTGCGTACACGATTGATTACGAACTGCGGAATGCCCATGAAAACACACATATGAAGAGACTCACCAGCTTATTTATCGTTATTTTTGTTTTTCAACTCTGTGCCCACGGTCAGCCGCTAGACTCTCAACTAAAAGAGGTCGACGGGTATGCGTCAACGGTCATGAACACCTGGAAGGGCCCTGGTATGGCGATAGCAGTGGTCAGGGATGACAAAACTGTATTCGCAAAAGGTTACGGTGTTCGGGAGCTCGGAAAGCAGGACAAGGTCGACGAAAACACAGTTTTTGCGATCGCTTCAAACAGCAAGGCGTTCACTACGGCCGCGATCGCCATACTGGTAGATGAAAAGAAACTGGCGTGGAATGACAAGGTCTCCAAATACTTGCCATCCTTTCAAATGTACGATCCGTGGGTTACCAGTGAGTTGACGATCCGCGATCTTGTCAGTCACCGCGTCGGCCTCGACACGTTTAGCGGTGATCTGCTTTGGTACGAGACCACCTATTCTGATGATGAAATTCTGAATCGTCTTCGTCATCTTAAACCTGTCTCCAGCTTCCGCACCCGATATGGTTACCAGAATCTAATGTTCATTGCCGCAGGCCAGGTCATAGAAAAAGTTTCCGGAAAAACCTGGGGACAATTCGTTAAGGAGCGGATACTCGATCCGTTGGGAATGAGCCGAACCACGACCAGTATCAAGAACCTTCCCGATAATTCCGCCATGCCCCACAACGAGTCCGGTGGTACACTTCGAGTTCTTCACCGAGGGAATGTCGATGGCGCGGCCGCGGCGGCTGCTCTCAACTCATCCGTCGCGGATCTCTCCAAATGGATTCGTTTGCAGCTAGGGCGAGGCACCTTCGAAGGCAAAAAGATCTTCAGCTCCGAGCAGTCCTGGCAGATGTTCCAGCCAAACATAATGCTGCCTATCGGCGAGGCGGCCGCGCGAAGCAACCCCACCCGACATTTCAATGCTTATGGGCTGGGGTGGTTTCTCTATGACTACCATGGCCGCAAGATCATCAATCACAGCGGTGGATTGGACGGCATGTTGTCATACACGGTATTGATCCCCGAGGAAAATCTTGGATTTGTAGTGTTAACAAATAACGAATCGCCCGCCTTCACGATCATGATGAGCAAGATCCGCGACATATTTGTGGGTGCGCCGAAACGCGATTGGAATGACGAAGCCATAAAACAAGCGGCGGTAAGTAAGGCGGGCGAGGAACAGGCAAGGGCGAAAATAGATGCGTCGCGTATCGCGACCGCAAGACCTTCGCTGGCTCAACCTGCCTATGCAGGCACATATTCAAGCACAATGTACGGCGATGTCACTGTCGCCGAAGAGAACGGCAAGCTTGTACTGAGGCTCGGACCCGCTCCAAACTTTGTGGCGGATCTGGAGCATTGGCATTACGACACATTTCAGATCAAATGGCGGCCGTCCGTGGCTTATAATTTCCCCCGTGGATTTGTAACTTTTACGATCGACAAAAATGGAAAAACCGATGAGTTGAGGATCGATCAGCCGAATAACGATTTCTGGTTTTATGAACTGGATCTAAAGAGGACAAAATAGCCTCGTCCCGAGGGCCTCGCGGGTATACCTTCTCAATCACAGGCTCGACAAAAATGCGTCCCGTGTGTCAGAATTCCCTTCATAGAGACATAATCATCGACAACGTTTAAGGAGAATATTGATCTTAATGCCTGAAGAAGGGGCTCAGACAGAGGACTCGCCAGCTGAGGAAAACACTGAAGATGTTTCGTATCAAGCGGTTGAGAAGGAAGGAACGGTGACCGCAATATGGGAAATGCAGGGGCAAAAGCATCTGCGGA
>JBHENG010000001.1:27801-57599 GCA_046262195.1 Pyrinomonadaceae bacterium
TCCCACGAAGGTAAACAGATCTTGGCCCTTTTCGAAACCGCCGGCTGACCCGAATCCACGGTATCTATTGCACGAAGATCGACGCGAACGTGTATTTCGCGACACTTCGTGTTTTTTCGTGCGTTCAATTGTTTTGAAGGAGGGTCAGTATGGGGTGGTCGATGGGATCGAATGCCCGCGAATTAAGTTCTTGTACCGCAATGATGCCGACTCCCGCCGAGGTTATGAAGAGGGCGTCACATTGCTCAAGTTCTGCAAGGTTTATTGAAACTTCCTCGCAATTGCAGTTTTCAAGTACATGCTCTCGCGTCGTTCCCGCTAGACAGCCTGTAGAAATACTCGTCGTATAAAGCCGATCGCCCTTTTTCCAGAAAAGGTTTGCCATTACGGCCGAGGTCACAACACCGTCCGTGTTAACCCGGATGGCTTCGGAAAAACCTCTCGCTTTTGCTTCGTCAAGCGCCATCACATTTTCCAGATAATTGCACGATTTGATACCGGCGAGCGGTGACCGGGAATTGACTGGAAACGGAGAGGTGGTTATTCGGAGCGGGCTCTGTGGGATGTGATCTTCTGCAGCGATAATCAGCAAGCTTATCTTATCAGGGAGATCTCGCCGCCAGGCCCCGCCAGCCGATTCGCAGAAAAAGGTAATACGCGCACGGCCGGAAACGAGGTCGTTCCTTTCGATCACCTCAGCGAGTGCCTCGCGGACACCTGTTTCTGGAAACGACGACAGATCCATCGCCAGCCGCGATGCATCCCGAGTCAAACGGCGCCAGTGTTTATCCCACAGGAATGGCGAGCTGCAACGTACGGAAACGGTTGTGAATACTCCTTTGGAATACAGAGCGGCCGCCGAAGTTGCTGCGATCGACGGCTCGCCCGGTGAAACTATTTCACCATTGAAGTGTACGACCGGGTGCATCAGTCCCGATTTGCCGCATACGAGGCAGAAGCTTGCTTTGACTGACAAAACGCCGCCACAAGCTTAGTAAACAGCTGGCTTTTTTCTTCCTGAGGAACGTGGCCGCAGTCCCTGATCACAACTAATTTTGAATTGAGTATCGAATTCCGTAACTTGTACCCGTTCTCGATCGGTATGACTGTATCCTGCTCACCCCAGATGATAAGGGTTGGCCGATCTATTAGGTGAGCATCTTGCTCGATGCGGCATGCATGCCAATTTCGTGACGTAGCAAGCAAGCTCCGGTGACCGTCGGCGGCTAAGAGCGGACGCCGGATCGACTCTATCCGGTCCTTCGTTATCAAGTGGTGATTAGCCTTGGCAAGCGTGCCGTGCATCCGAAATCGTAGAAACAGCTTTGAGTCGGCCAGCAAAGGAGTAATGATCTCGCCGATCCCCGGGACGGAGGCGAGACGGAGAACCGGGTGCGCTTTAGCATCGTCGTTACAGACCGTTGCAACCAATACGAGCTTTTCCACTCTTTCTGAGTAATCCATTGCAAGGATCGCGGCTACGGCGCCGCCGTAGGAGCTGCCGACGATGAATGCACGGCCGATCCCCAGGCGATTCATAAAGCGTGAGATCCATCTTGCTTGCGACTCGATCGAATAATCGAACGATGTTGGCTTATCCGAATACCCGAAACCCACCAAATCAACGGCTATCAGGTGAAAACCCGCATCGGCGAGGAGAGGGGCCGCTGTTTTCCATGCATAAACCGAAGCAGTATACCCGTGTATGAGGATCATCGCGGGATCAGATGCATTACCGAACTCCTGATAGTGAACCCGAGCACCATCTACACTTACAAATCGCGAGTGTTCTGAATGGATCACTTCATCCGCGACATCGTCCCACTCGACCGTCGCCGGACGTTTAAGGAATTTTAGGCCCACCGCGGCCGCTATACCTCCGACGATTCCTAATGCCAGGTTTCGTTTTTTCATCTCTTATGTGTTGCCGGCGTCATTTTATACCAAAACTACCTTTGGTCGAACGGCATTCTCTTTTTCGTCATAAACGCCGATTCCCATGAGCTGGCCACCCGAATTCAGCAAACGAACGTATTCGGCGTCGATGTATTTATCTAAGCCGGCATCTGTAGATAATCCATTTCTTGTCCTCTCGAGTCTTTCGTCCGGCACGACAAAGAAGGGCAGGTGCGAAACGGCAGCATTCATATTCCTTATTGGTAGCTCAGCGATCGACGTGTTAGCGAGCTCGTCTAAAGTCAGGCTCTCCTCAATCGTGTATCTACCGGCTCGCGTCCGGCGCAGGTTCGCCAAGTGGGCTGCCCACCCCGCACGCCGACCTACATCGACTGCAAGGGACCGTATGTAGGTTCCGGCCGAGCAGCTAACTCTGATCTTCAGATCAAGCGTGCTCTGCCCGGCCTTTGTTTCGCCCATTACTTCGAGATCATATATGGTGACGGTAGCTGATGGTCGCTCTACCTCGATGCCGGCCCGAGCCGATTTATACAGCCTTTGCCCATCTACTTTTTTTGCCGAGAACATCGGCGGCTTTTGCTGGATCTCGCCTCGGAAGGCATCCAAAACTGCCGTCACATCGACAGCACTCCGCGGAGATTCAAAGCTGCCCGGCAACCGCATCCCGGTGCGATCGCCAGTATCGGTTTCAAATCCAAAACCAAACACGGCCTCGTATTCCTTCCGATCTTTATCTAGAAATTGAGCAAGCCGGGTCGCCTGACCGACGAGGATCACCATGACTCCGGTCGCAAACGGGTCAAGCGTGCCTGTATGCCCCACGCGTTTTGTTTTCAGGATCCGGCGAACGCGAGCGATGACGTCGTGCGACGTGATACCGGCGGGCTTATCAATTATCAGTATGCCGTCCACGATACCATTTTGTCGTAGTGCGGGAATTGCTGCACCTTTAGATCTCCGGATACAAATTTTAGCAAATCGCGCGCCTGCCTTGCGCTCGATCCACCGACCACGCCTCAAATCGAACGCATGCCTGTATAATTTAATACAGTGTTTCGAAAAAGAGCGATAGGACACCGACAAGATCAAGCACGTGTGGTCAAAGATGCTGAACGGTCACGCGAACGAACAATGAACCGCGCTGTTAAGCTGCTTGCGGCCAAACCGCGTTCCGTTCAGGAGCTGCGAGAACGCCTTCTTGAAAAGCTTTGGACCAGTGAAGAATTGGTGGATAGCGTGATCGAGAAGCTGAAAGAATATAGGTATCTGGACGATGAGCAATTTGCCCGTGATCAGGCCATCGCCCAGCTGCGACATAAGCCGCAGGGAAAGCGCCGGCTGCAGCAGACCATGTCAAGGAAAAAACTGGTTTGCGAAACTGCGATGGCCGCTGTCGAAGAGGCTTTCTCTAAAATATCCGAGAGCGAGTTGATCGATCAGGCGATCAGCAAACGCCTGCGGTTAAAAGGAAAGCCCGAGACTCGGGAGGATACCAAACGGCTGTGTGACCACCTATTGCGACGGGGCTTCGGCTTCGATCTGATTCGGGAGAAGATAAATCAAATTGCTGCGGAAAAGTTTGATGATGATCAATCTTGAGGGTCGAAAGTTCGTAGCCGTCAACAACACGGGCTCGGGGCAGGTGGGCGGCCAGACGGTTTTTCATTATCACCAGCAGGGAACTGTCGTGTGGGCAGATTACGCCGGAGGTTCGATTACTAGAGGCCATCTTATTGCTGTTGTAGATGCAGTCAACGATTACCTGCAGATGCGTTACCACCATATCGATATCGACGGGGAGCTTAGGACAGGCACCTGCGTTTCGCGTGTCGAGATCTTGCCCGACCGCCGGATTCGACTGCATGAAAGATGGCAATGGACCTCCGGTGATCGATCTAGGGGCAAATCGGTACTAGAAGAAATACCGTGACCACGCGCGTCTTTGAACACTAAAACGATATAGTATCGATGGAAGCTTCCGTATATGAGAAATACATCAATAACCGTTGGGCTGAGTGTTCTGGTACTGAGCATTACATTAAGCGTACTCGACCCGTCATATCGATCGTCGGCGTCAAACCAGGAACGTGCCCTGCCAATCGGTACGCCAACTTCCGCGATCAAAGTGGTAAGCGGTTGGATTCCGGATCTCACCAGCAAAGAATGGGACGGTACTCCCATTACAAAGACCGAGGCCGAGTGGAAGAAGGTGATGTCATCTGACCAGTTCTATGTATTGCGGAATGAAGGCACCGAACGGGCATTCACGGGTAAATACACTGACAATCACGAGAAAGGAACTTATCACTGCGCGGCCTGCGGTTTGGTACTGTTTAGTTCTGCCGCAAAGTTTGATTCCGGGACGGGTTGGCCGAGCTTTTTTCAGCCCCTTTACAAGAAAAATATCAGGGAGAAGCCCGACCGCAGCCTGGCGGAGGAGCGAATAGAGGTTGAATGCGCACCCTGCGGCTCACACATCGGCCACGTTTTCGACGACGGGCCGCCGCCCACAGGTTCGCGTTACTGTTTGAACTCAGTTTCTCTTGTTTTCCAGAAGAAGAAATAGGTAGAACTTCAAGACAGCGATTGCACCGGAGACAAGCCGAGTGTCTCCGGCATGGTTCTGCGCGTTTATGGGTTACGGAATTGCTTTGTGCTAAAGTTTTTTTATGACCGGAAATGAGATCCGAACAAAGTTTCTTAAGTATTTTGAGGACAGAGGACATAAAGTGGTGCACTCATCGCCTTTGTTGCCCGCAAACGATCCCACCCTGCTTTTTGTAAATGCTGGAATGAATCAGTTCAAAGATGTGTTCCTCGGAAATGAAAAGCGAGATTACGTTCGTGCCGTCACTTCACAAAAATGCCTTCGGGCTGGCGGCAAGCATAACGATCTCGACGAGGTTGGAAAAACGGCCCGCCATGCCACGTTTTTCGAAATGCTGGGCAATTTCTCGTTCGGTGATTATTTCAAGAAAGAAGCCATTGAATTTGCATGGGATTTCCTCATCAACGAACTCAAACTCGAAGAAAGCAGACTCTGGTACACCGTATTTGAAGGTGATAGTGAGGTGCCGGCGGATACTGAGGCCGAGGAGCTTTGGAAGGCCGTCGGAGCACGTCCGGAGCGTATCCTCCGATTCGGGCGAAAAGACAACTTCTGGCAGATGGGCGACACGGGGCCGTGTGGGCCAAACTCCGAAATTAATTATTATCTCCGAGACGAACCGGAAAACCCAGAGAAAAACCATGCGGAATGGGTAAATGGACCCGGCGATACGACGATGGAAATATGGAACCTGGTCTTCATGCAATACAACCGCGTGCAGACCGATGCCGGACAATACAGCCTTGAACCTCTTCCTGCACCCTCGGTTGACACCGGAATGGGACTGGAACGCATGACCACTGTTATGCAGAAAGTCGAAACCATATACGAGACGGATATACTCCGGCCTACGGTCGAGTTCGCGGCCCAGCTGGCGAGATAATGCAGCCGGTAAATGCTTTACTAATAGAGAATCAGTCGCTCGTCCGGCTGGGCATCAAAACTTTGCTGGCGTCAGCCGATGACATCACCCTGATCGGTGAAGCCCCTACACCCGACGATGGGTTTAGGCAGTTCTCTGAAATGAGGCCAGACGTCACGATTCTGGGTCTTCGCTTTCCAGATTCGTGCTCTATTGATGATCTGGATAAATACTTCGCAGAATGGAGCGAGGCCAAGATCATAGTTCTGGCTGATCATGCCGGTGATTCTGAAATAACCAAAGCCTTGAGGAAAGGGCCCTCGGTTACGTTTGCAAGGACGTTGCTCCGACTGATTTTCTTGACGCCCTCAGGACCGTCAGTCGTGGACGCAAATATATTCCGGCCGATATTGCCGGCATCATAAGTGAACACGTGGGGGACGAAGAACTTACATTGACCGAAGAGAATGTATTGCGGATGATCGTCGGCGGAATGTCCAACAAAGAAATAGCGTACGGCCTCGACGTCTCTGAAAATACCGTCAAGACCCACGTGCAGAGTATTTTTAGCAAAATGGGTGTGTCGGACCGCACATCAGCCGCCACGCAGGCGATAAAGCGTGGACTTGTCCGTCTGGATATATGAACGACGACTGGATCAAATACTCAGAAGAGATGACCTCCGGTGAGAGCCAAGTGCTCCAGGAACTGCGAGCTCACTGCTATGCCCATTATTCCGATTCGAGCATGCTCTCGGGTTTTTTTCAGGGACGCGTGCTCAGCATGATCTCGCATATGGTAAAGCCGTCCAGAGTCCTTGAAATAGGAACATATCTCGGCTATTCCGCCCTTTGCCTGGCTGAGGGGCTTGCGGATGGCGGCAAAGTAATTACATTGGACATACAGGAAGACACGAACAAAGTGGCCGGGACATTCGTCGCAAAGACGGAATACGCTGCGAAGATCGAATTCCTGCTGGGCTCGGGTATCGACATCATTCCAACTCTTACCGAAGAATTTGACCTGGTGTTTATTGATGCCGACAAACCAAACTACTCAAATTATTACGACCTAATATTCGAGAAGCTGCGAGCCGGGGGAGTTATCCTGGCTGATAACGTACTATGGGGCGGCAAAGTGCTCGCAGATGTGAAGGACGAGGACTCGCAGTCTCTGTATGATTTCAGCCAGAAGGTTATGTCCGACGACCGAGTTGCTAACGTCTTGCTCTCAATTCGGGACGGTCTGATGGTCATACGAAAACACGAAACTCCTGATTCAGATGACCCCTTCTCAACACCTCGGGTCTACGAACTCTCGATCTAAGGTACTAGACAACTCTCACCCCAATTGATGATTACAATGGTAGTGTCGGCCCGGTATGATTTAGATATACCGGGTCGAACGCCAGGGTCGCGTGGCTCGATCCTTTTGAAACGGGAGAATATCGCAAATGATCAAGGTTAGACGATCGACGGAGCGAGGCCACGCAAATCACGGCTGGCTCGACACATATTACACGTTCTCTTTTAGTGACTATTACGACCCGGCGTTTATGGGCTTTCGCGACTTGCGGGTCATTAATGAGGACTCTATCGAGGCTCAGCAGGGCTTTCCAAAACACGGGCACCGGGACATGGAAATAATCACCTATATGATCTCCGGAGAGTTGTCGCACCGGGACTCAATGGGAAATGGTGAGACCATTCACCCGCACGACGTGCAGCGAATGACCGCGGGTACCGGCGTTCTGCATAGCGAATTCAGCTCGCAAACGGATAGGACGCACCTTCTCCAGATCTGGATTCTGCCAGAACAGCAGAGATTGACACCAGGTTACGAGCAACGCCGATTCGGACCCGAAGAGAAAAGTGGAAAGCTGCGGCTCGTTGCATCGCCGGGTGGCGACGACGGCTCGGTCCACATCAATCAGGATGTGCGACTTTACGCATCGGTTCTACAGGCTGGTGAAGAAGTTAAATATGACCTTGCTGTTGAGCGGCACGCATGGATACAGGTCATCAGCGGCTCGCTGGATGTGAACGGTACAAAACTAACGGCTGGTGACGGCGCCGCTGTCAGCGACGAGAGATCACTGTCGATAAAAGCTCTTGATGACGGTACTGAATTCCTAGTGTTTGACTTGAAATAGTCCGGTGAAAGTCCTGAGCCGCGACGGCTTCGGAGGCTCAAGGCACCGGGCCCCTATTTCTTGATGCTGGCGATCACTTCGCCGATAAACTCGTCGATCTTCGAATTTTCGATCCAGCGAACAACCATAACCAGATCGTTTTCGGGATCTACATAGATGATGTTCGTACCGTTGCCGACGTGGACAAATGCTGATGCCGGCGCGTTTGGATAGTACTTTTTGTTCGTATTAAGAAACCAGTTCATAAACCCGTAAGTTGGTTCCGGTCCTGTTGGCGTTTTGGCTTGTCTCACATACTCGGCGGAGAGGATTTGTTTATCACGCCATTTACCATTATTTGCTGTTAACAATCCAAACCTCGCCATATCACGGGCTGAGATAAACATGCCGCCGCCCCAGTGGCCGCCGCCGCTGACGCTTTGGATGATCGAACCGTCGATGACCACATAAGAGTTGTCGTAGCCGTACCATCGCCAAGTGTTCGAGGCACCGATCTCATCCATTAGATATTCTTTCAAGACACCCGGGAGCGGGCGGCGCCACACATTCAGAGCTGCGAGGGCGAGGACATTTACCCGAACGTCGTTATATTCGTAAGCGGTACCCGGCTCTTTGCGTTTGCGGTCGAGCCAGTTTTTTACTTCCCGGTCGGGCCGATCCGCCCACTCCGGTTTGCCCCACAATGTTCCCTCCCAATCGCTTGTCTGACGCAGCAGGGTTTCCCACGTGATCTTGCGGTTATGCTCGCTCGAAAAAAGGTCAAGAAGGGTCGGAGACTGGAACTCCTCAGCCGTATCGAACCGCTGTCCGGGCTTATAGCTCGAAACAGGAGCCCAATAGCCGATTACCCGATCCTGAAGACTGCGGATTAGTTTGCGGTCGAATGCGAGTGCGACAGTGCTGGAGAGAAAGCTTTTTGTAACGCTGAACGTCATGTCCACTCGTTCAGGGTCGCCCCACTCCGCGACGATGTATCCGTTGCGCATGATCATTCCCGTTGCGTCGCCTCGTTCCTTGAAGGGCCCTATGGCCTGGCCGAAAGGCTCACGCCCAAAAGTCTGGTAGTGGGCAAGCTCGAGATTTCGAGGTGCTCGTGCCTCGTTGGCGATGGCAAAAGCTATTGCTTCTTTGAGTTTTGCCTCGTCAAATCTTGCCTGCTCGGCAGTCCTGCGCTCCCAACTGCCGGCAGGCGGAAAGTAGTCCCGTTGCGCTGCGGCAGCCACTGCGAAAGCAGAAACAATAATAAGAATGATGAGTGATCGGGTCAGAGCAAATCGCATATCTGTATCGTAGCTGTGCTTTAAGTCCTTGATGCTCGAATAATATCTGCAAATACGCCGGCCGCCGTCACGTCGGCACCGGCACCTGCCCCTTTGATTACCAGTGGCTGCTCATGATAGCGAGTGGTGAAAAAAAGAACAGCATTATCCTTACCAGATAGTTTGGCAAAATTGTGTTCGAGTCCGATCGACTGAAGTCCAACTGACGCGGTTCCATTGTCCAGGCTTGCGATATACTTTAGCGTCAAACCCTTGCTTGCTGCCTCGTCGAACATGGCACGAAAGTGGCTGTCATGTCGTTCCATCTCCCGATAAAAATCTTGCACGGTGCCTTCAAAACATGATTCGGGCAGAAAACTCGTGTTGTCGACATCAGAAATCTCCATAGGGTGCCCCGCTTCTCGGGCAAGGATCAGGATCTTACGGGCCACGTCAGTCCCGCTTAGATCAAGGCGAGGATCGGGTTCTGTATAACCTTCATCCTGGGCCTGTCGAACAACATCTGCAAAGGCGCATGAGCCGTCGTAATTATTGAAAACAAAATTCAACGTGCCCGACAGCACTGCCTCAATACGAGTTACGCTGTCGCCACTCCTGAGCAGGTCGTTCAGAGTATTTATGACCGGCAAGCCGGCGCCGACGTTCGTTTCAAAAAAGAAATTCGTTCCAAATTCACGGGCCAGTGCTTTTAGCTGGGTGTAGTTATCAAAGCCGGACGATGCGGCGATCTTATTACATGCAATGACAGAAACACTTTTTGCCAAAAGTTTTGGATAGGTTTCCACGACCGCCGGGCTCGCAGTTACGTCAACAAACACAGAATTTCGAAGGTTCTGCTCCAAAATGCCGTCGGTGAATTGGCCTACGCTCATTTTATGCGCGGTGCTTAGATCATCCGCCGAGGCAGCTCTTAGTCCCTCGACATCAATCAAAGCGCGCTTACTGTTGGCGATACCGACGACGCGCACATTTAGCCGCAGGTCATCTGCTAACGTCTGACGTTGCCGGTTCAGCTGTTCCAAAAGCCTGCTGCCGACCGTGCCCACACCAGCTACAAAAAGATTGATCTGTTTGTTACCGTCAGAAAAGAACTCTTCATGCAGCGTATTGACAGCCTTACGAACATCTTTGGCGGCGATTATTGCAGAAATGTTTCTTTCCGAAGAACCTTGCGCGATCGCATGGATATTGATGCCGTTATGGCCCAGGGTCGTGAACATTTTGCCGCTCACACCCGGGTGCTCCCTCATCCGATCTCCGACGAGCGCAAGGATCGAAAAACCATTCTCAACCTTGAGCGGATCAATTCGCCCAATATTTATCTCAAACTCAAACTCCTCATCCACCACACGCTTCGCAGTCGCGGCCGATCTCTCTTCTATAGCGACACAGATCGAGTGTTCTGACGAACTTTGGGTGATCAGAATTACGTTGATCTTAGCCTGAGATAGCGCCTCAAATAACCGTTTCGAGAATCCGGGAATGCCAACCATTCCACTGCCTTCCAGGCTTAGGACCGTTATCCCGTCTATACTCGTGATCCCTCGGATTATGTCGCGGTCCGCGGTCGATCGCGACTCGACAAGAGTGCCGTGATCGTCGGGGGCAAAGGTGTTCTTAATGGCGACGGGAATACCTTTGGCCATGACTGGCTGTATCGTCGGGGGATAGATCACCTTTGCACCAAAGTGCGACAGTTCCATTGCCTCGCGATAGGTGATATGTGTTATTTGCCTCACGTTTTTTACGAACCTCGGGTCTGCCGTCATCATGCCAGACACATCGGTCCATATCTCGAGAATTCTTGCATCTATTGCGGCGGCTATCACAGACGCCGTGTAGTCCGATCCGCCCCGACCGAGAGTGGTGGTGTAACCACCGGGGTCGGATGAGATAAATCCGGGGAGAATAAAGAGATTGGATTCGGATCGCTCGAAGAATTCTTTTATACGTTCATTTGTCTTCGCAAACTCCACAGCGGCAAAACCGTGATTAGAATCTGTACTGATGAGCGATCGGCTGTCTACCCATCCGCTGGCTATGCCTGCGTAATCGAGCTTCGCCGAAACAATACGTGATGAAACTAACTCACCAAAGCTTAAGATCCGGTCCAGAGTTTTCATGGAGAGCTCGCCTATCAACCTCACTCCCCGACATATATTTTGAAGTTCGTCGATAGTGCTTTCCACAAAATTTAGCACCGGTGGATCGGCTTCGGTGGCGAACAGGTCCTGAATGGCGCTGACGTGACGATCACGAGTGGAGGTCAGTATTTCGACGTAATCGTCATCACCACGCTCTGCGCTGCGACCGGCGGCTATCAAAGAGTCTGTGACCCCCTGCATCGCCGACACTACGACGACACACCTCTCTTCCCCGGCGGCGGCACTAATGATGCCGACTACTTTTTCTATGGCCTCGGCATTTCCAACAGACGAGCCACCAAATTTGAGGACCTTCATAGCTTGCTTATCAACAGATCTTTTACCTGGCCGTAGTCATTGGGCATCACGATGCTGAGTTTTGGTTTCGAAAAAAGACTCTGTACTGCCGGTGGGACATCGCCCTGAGTGCCAAGTATTTCCAGCACCGAGTCAAATTTTATCGGATGCGCAGTTTCTATCATGAACCCGCGCCGCTCCGGATTTTGATCGAGTGCGTCGCTGAGCGCAGCATACGAGACGGCACCATGTGGTTCCAGTATATATCCGTACTTTTCATACACTTCCTTCATCGTTGCCGAGGTCCTGGCGTCTGAGATGCTTACGGCCGAGAGGAATACCTTTAGCCTTGAAATGTCATTATCGAATATCTCCAGAATCCGTACAAAATTGCTGGGGCCACCGACATCCATGGCGTTTGAAAGGGTGGTAACAGACGGCCGAGGATCGTATTTGCCCCCGTCGAAAAATCGCGGAACAACGTCGTTAGCATTGGTTGCGGCGATGAATTTGTCGATCGGTAAGCCCGATGTTTTGGCTAGCACACCCGACGCCAGGTTCCCGAAATTTCCGCTCGGTACCGAGACTACAGGGGGAGCACCCTGCCATTGCTTCACGGCGAAGAAATAGTAAAACTGCTGCGGCAGCCATCTGGCAACGTTTATTGAGTTTGCAGATGTAATACTGGCTTTCGACCTTAGGTCTGGGTCCGCCAATGCTCTTTTCGCGATCGCCTGACAATCATCGAACGTGCCATGTAATTCCAATGTAGTTACATTTTCGCCAAGCGTCGTCAGCTGCAGCTCCTGTACGCGGCTAACCTTGCCCTTCGGATACAGAATTACTACTTCCACGTCGGCTAGCCCATGAAAGCCCGCACCTACCGCGCCGCCGGTATCGCCGGATGTAGCGACGATCACTACTATTTTCTTTGATGAGTGGCGTGAGAAGTACTGCAGGCAGAGGCTCATGAAGCGAGCGCCGACATCCTTAAACGCCAGCGTCGGTCCGTGAAAAAGCTCCAGAGCTGATATTCGCTCTGTAATCGGCACCAGCGGAAACCGAAAGTTAACCGTCTCATTGCAGATCTCAAACAACGTCGGGTCGGGTATCTCACCATCGACATACGGCCGGATCACGTCGAAAGCAATCTCCTCATTTGATCGGTTGGGCATCCCCTCGAAGAACTCCCCGGGCAACATAGGCATCTCCGACGGAAAATACAGACCTTTATCATCCGGCTGCCCCTCCATAACAGCCTCCGCAAACGTAACAAGGGGCGACTTTCGGTTTGTGCTAAAGTAGTGCATCTGCAAGAGGGAACGCCGGAAAACGTAATATTAAATGATATGACGGTCGTTTACTAAGTATGGACGAGATCAGCTTGATTTCACCCGCAACGGTGTCGAACGTCGTCTGCGGCTTCGACTGTCTTGGTTTCGCATTAGACGGACCACACGATGAAATGACGGTCCGCCAAACTGCTTCGTCCGGGATCTCGATCGTTCACAAGGATTCTTATGGCTTACCGACGGAGCCCAATAAAAATGTCGCTGCTGTTGCTCTCCAGGCGTTAATCGACGTGGCCCGCCCTAATGGCGGTTTCGAGCTTGAGATCATGAAAAGGATAAAGCCTGGCAGCGGTATCGGCTCGAGCGCGGCGAGCGCCTGTGGTGCCGTCGTCGGTGCAAACCGTCTGCTCGGCGACCCTTTTTCTCAATTGGAATTGGTCGAATTTGCGATGGCGGGTGAAATGCTCGCGTCAGGTTCGCGTCACGCGGACAACCTGGCCCCCTGTATTTACGGTGGGTTTACCGTGGTGCGATCCTCAGATCCTCTTGATATCGTTCCAATTGATTTTCCCGAGCTCTTCGCCACGGTGATCCACCCCCAAATCGAGATAAAGACCTCCGAAGCTCGCGCCATTCTGCCAAAAGAGGTGCCGCTCTATGCGGCCATCGAGAACTGGAGCAATCTTGCTGCATTCATAGCAGCATTGATGCGAGGCGACCACGATATTATGGCGCGGTCGATGGTCGATCATATAGTCGAGCCCGTCCGCAGCCCCTTTATTCCTAAATTCAACGAAATAAGAACTGAAAGTCTCGCCGCCGGTGCAATTGGTGGCGGCATTTCGGGTTCAGGGCCTTCCATGTTTATGCTGAGTGCGAGTGATAACGCTGCACGGGCCGTCGAGGCCGCTATGCGGTGTGTTTATGAGAAGTCGGATATTGAGTTCCACACTTACGTTTCCGCTATCAGCACGACGGGTGTAAGGTTTGTTTGATATAGGTAAACTCGACTATTTTCATGGGCATCAAAAGTCGGTAAGATGGTTTCAACATGCTGACAAGAGAGTTGGAAGAGACATTAAGCTTCGCCGTAGACGAAGCCGTCAGGCATAAGCACGAATTCGTAACGCTTGAGCATTTGCTTTTTGCATTGCTCGAGGATACGGCCGCGCGCGAAATACTCTTCAACTGCGGAGCAGAGATCGACGAGCTTGCGCGAGCGTTACAGGAGTATTTCCAGAATGTATTGGAAAAAATGCCTGAGAGCGCGAAGGCGATGCCTGAGCTGACCTCGACTTTTCAGTCCACTATCTCGTACGCCGTACTTCAGGCGGAGGGCAGTGGCCAGGGTGCGGTCGACGGTGGAAATATCCTTGCGGCTTTATATCAGGCAGAGCAATCGTACGCCGTCTATCTTCTCCTGCAGCAGGGCGTTACACGGCTCGACATTCTGAACTACATTTCACACGGCATATCAAAGATCGACCCTGGTGAAGCTCTTCCCGATGGAGTTGACGAAGAAGAAGGCGAGGGCGCCCCGACAGCGCAGCGGCGAAAACCACTCCAGAGCTTCACCGTTGAACTCGTCGCCAAAGCCGCTGCCGGAGAGATTGACCCGATCGTCGGCCGACTTCCTGAGATCGAACGCACGATCCAGGTTCTATGCCGCCGTAAAAAGAACAACCCTCTCTACGTCGGGGAACCTGGCGTGGGCAAAACAGCATTGGCCGAGGGTCTCGCATTGAAGATCAGCGAAGGCGATGTACCTGACGTGCTCATCAACGCCAAGGTATTTGCACTGGATATGGGTGCCGTACTTGCAGGCACACGTTACCGCGGGGACTTTGAGCAGCGCTTCAAGGCCATCATCAACGAGCTAAAACAGCAGGACAACGCCATTCTATTCATTGATGAGATCCACACTATAGTCGGCGCCGGTTCGGTCTCGGGCGGCTCCATGGATGCTTCGAATATCCTGAAACCGGCGCTCGCGGCAGGTGAACTTCGCTGCATCGGATCGACCACACACGCTGAATACAAGGCAGCATTTGATCGGGATCGTGCTCTCGCGCGGCGGTTTCAGAGGATCGACATCAACGAGCCGACGGTTGACGAAACATACCAGATCCTAAAGGGACTGAAGAAATTTTACGAGTCTCATCACGGCGTGAAATACAGTAACGAATCACTGCGATCAGCATCGGAGCTGGCTGGTAAGTACATCAATGAGAGGTTTTTGCCGGATAAGGCCATAGATGTCATCGATGAGGTGGGCGCATCGGTAAAGCTTTTACCCGTCAGCAGGCGGCCGAAGAAGGTAACGGTTCAGATGGTGGAAAATACTATTGCCCGCATGGCAAAGATCCCGCCGAAGACCGTTGTGGCGGATGAAAGAACTCGCCTTCGATCCCTGCGCGAAGACATCAAGAAAGCTATCTACGGGCAGGATGAGGCAGTAGATCGAATTGTAGACGCTATCCAGATCTCACGTGCAGGGCTCGGTCACGAGACAAAGCCTGTGGGCTCATTTCTATTTTCTGGTCCGACGGGCGTGGGTAAAACAGAAGTTTCTAAACAGCTGGCCGAGATACTGGGTGTAGAGTTCCTGCGGTTCGACATGAGCGAATATGCTGAGCCGCACACCGTATCTCGCCTTATTGGTGCTCCTCCCGGTTACGTCGGCTTCGACCAGGGCGGGCTCCTCACCGAGGCGATCATGCGTACACCGCATGCCGTGTTGGTACTCGACGAGATCGAAAAAGCCCACCCCAACCTGTTCAACCTGCTGCTGCAGGTGATGGATTCCGCCACGCTGACGGATAACAACGGGAAAAAGGCCGATTTCCGAAACGTCATCCTGATAATGACCACCAACGCGGGTGCCCGCGAACTGTCGTCGGGCGGTCTTGGCTTCCGAAATTCATCCGAGACAAAGGGTAACGCGAGAGGCGTTATTGAGCGTACGTTTACTCCCGAATTTCGAAACCGCCTCGATGCTTGGGTGGCTTTTAAACCGCTTGATCTTGATGTGATCAAGTTGATAGTCGACAAATTTATCAACGAACTAAACGGGCAGCTCGCGGAAAAGCGTGTGCTGATAAAACTCGGCGAAGCTGCTCGTGAATGGCTCGCAACCCATGGTTTTGACGCTAGATACGGGGCCCGCCCAATGGCACGGCTGATCCACGAAAAGATCAAGCAGCCGCTGGCTAATGAGATCCTCTTCGGCAAGCTTGCTGATGGTGGTTCAGTTACGGTCAACGCAGGGAACGGTGAACTGGAACTCAAGTACTAAGCTTTTCCATCACTCCTCCTCTTCGAGGGTCATTTCTGAGATCTTACCATCGCTCGTTAGGGTTATTTTCCACAGGAACATACGCCGGGTGGTGTCAGCTCTATACCGAAGCAACTGGCGCCCATCAACAGTTTCCTCACCCACCAGAACGATTGTCTTAGTGGGACCAAATGCGTTTATCCGGTCGTTGCTGGCTTTCGCGCGCTGAGTTGAGCGTGAGCGTGCAAGTTCCGGCGCCAACATGTCCGCGTCGATCTTGTTCCCAATACGATCGATTATTGCCGTTCGAATAAGCGCCGATCGAGTTTTATCTCCTTCTGGAATCGGCCTCATTGAATTCCAGGCTTGCCAGACCATAGCCCTTCATTTTTACAACGCGGCCATCTTTGATAATGGCCGCCGCGGCTCCCGGAATGTGTCTTTCAGCGAGTTGCGAAAGCACAAAATCATCAACCCGGTCCGCCCGTACCGAGAGCGCTAATAGACAGCAAAAAACTACGGCATATACCAGTGAATAAAATCGCAGGGTCATTCGCATAGTGGTTCTAAATCAATTTATGCTTTGCAGTTTATTTACCAATGAACTTAAAATCCCGGCATGCAAACGGACGTTCTAATTGTCGGCGCGGGACCAACCGGCCTCGCTCTGGCTTGCCAGCTCATCCGTTACGGCGTTGATTTCATCATCATCGACAAAAAAGAAACTACCACCCCGCACTCAAAAGCGATCGGTGTCCATGCCCGCACGCTCGAGGTCTATGAACAGATGGGTCTCGCCGACAAGCTTATCGGTCTCGGGGCGATCGCAGAGAAAGCTCGTATGTTTGCGGGCGGCCGGGTTCGCGGCGAGGTCGTGTTCAAAGACATCGGCAAAGGCTTGAGCCCGTATCCGTATGTGCTTATCGTGGAGCAGGGTAAGCACGAAAGGCTTATCTATGATTTCATCAGGTCTCACGGCAAAGACGTTAGATGGCAGACTGAGCTCCAAACCTTTGTTCAGGACACATCGGGCGTATCCGCCCAGTTAAAGAACGGTCGAGGGGCGACCGAAACTATTCAAGCTCGGTATATGGTCGCTTGCGACGGTGCCAAAAGTCCGGTGCGGCATGCACTCGGATTAAAGTTCGAGGGCAGCACGTTCGAGCGCATTTTTTACGTCGCCGACGTAGATATCGACTGGCAATACGGCCACGATGCCCTCCAGATTTTCTTAATGCGAAATGCCCTCCTCGCGTTTTTCCCAATGACAGGTGAGCGTCAATACCGTATCGTCGGCACCTTTCCGGAAGAATTTGCTAAGGACGAGGGCGATATTCTTTACGACGAGATCGAGGAGCGGATCAAACTCGACGCCGACCTCGATCTCGACATAACAAAAGTCAACTGGTTCTCGACCTATAAAGTCCACACACGTCACGTCGACAGCTTCAGTCAAAGCCGTTGTTTCCTCGCTGGTGATGCCGCCCACATTCATACGCCCGCCGGGGCCCAGGGCATGAACACTGGAATTCAGGATGGATACAACCTGGCGTGGAAGCTCGCCGCCGTTCTAAAGAATGACGCCCCCGAGTCCCTGCTCGAAACGTATAACGAAGAGAGGCTTCCCGTTGCTGACCAGCTCATGGAAACGACGGACAGGTTCTTCAATCTGGCTGCAAGTCCCGATCGGCTTCTCGTTTTCGCCAGGCTGTACATTTTCCCTTATATCGCGAACCTGGCCTTTAGCCTCGACGCAATAAAGCGTTTCGTTTTCCCGCGGATATCGCAGATCGCTATCAACTACCGCTACAGCTCATTAAGCAGGACCGATGGGTCTTTCTTGGTCCGGGCGGGAGATAGAATGCCCTGGTTTACCGTCAACGGGTCTAGCATTTATGACGCCTTTATAGGCCCGGCTTTCCACCTGGTGCTATTTCTTGACGAAAACACTGATGTCCCGCCGCTTCCGGATGACTTGATGAAAAGCTGGGCCGAAAACATCGGCTCACACGTCTTTTCCCTAACCCCGCAAATAACCGACATCTTTGGTTGCAGAGAGTCGTTTTTCCTCATTTTGCGACCCGATAATTATATCGGGCTGATTTCAAAGAACTTTTCGGCTGAGACGGTCCGAAACTATCTGAGTACCTTCACATCGTCCGACGACAACTCACTTGTTCTTCTTCGGCGGCCTGAGCGTGACAAGGATCGCATCGCTAACCTTTCGCTCGCCCTCCCGATCGGAAGGCTGATTGACGACCTTACCATCAAGGAACATCGTGGTTGAACCGCCGCCGTCGAGGTTCATCGCGTCGGTTGCCCCCAGCTCGAGCAGGTAGGCGGCAAGATCATATAGGTCCAGTCCGCCACTCGCCTCCCTCCGGCCGTCTGCCGTCAGCATCAAAAACTTGCCATCCTTTAGTTTTGCTACAGCTGTTCGGGGGTGGCGTGTCTCGACGAAGGCCTTGGACGATTTTTCCTGCTCCCAGGTTATGTCGATCTTGCCATTTTTTATAAGCTGCGGCACACCTGCGACGATATCCTCGGCCACGTGAAAAGCGTCAGATATCCTAGCATTTTCCTCTGTCATGAAATGGCCCTTGTTATCCCGGCTCAGTGAGGATAGCCGAAAAACCTTTGATCCTTTCTTTACAAGAGGAAGCAGACGGTTACGAAAACTGCCGGTCGCCGACAATACATATCCGTTTGTGGGGATTGGCGTGCTGCCTGCGAGGTCACGGATCTCGCTGATCTTATCCCCGACGATGACTAACTCCAGACCTGAACCGTTCGTTAGAGTCGTCCGGTGAAAATCAGGTGTGAACATTACCAACTCGTCCGCTTTTCGTTCACGATTGATGCCGGACAGCAGAAGATCCCATTTTTTTATCTGGACCATGTCATAAGTCTGCAAAGGAGCGATATAAGTGTCGCTACGCTCGGGTTTGTTGGTGATAAAGAGTACGACCCGGTCATTTGTACTCTCGCTCAGCCGGCGGCCGTCAATCGTCAGCGCGCCGGCGGCATCGCCCGCAAAAATACTGGTGTCGAGTCTGAAAAACCCGGCATTAATGGCGGCAACAGCTCCCTGCCGTATAGCTATCGACGATGTCTTTTCGGTCCCGATGGCGGCGTCCATCGCGTGATGAACGTCTATCCGGACCTTTGTGAGATCGAGCTTGAGAAGGTTGATGTTTACTGGCTTTCCGCTAAATTCCCGACGGACCACTGAATACTCGATGCCGTCTCTGACAGTTTTGAAGTCCTGCGCCTTGGCGGAGGTGGTAAAAAGCCAAATGCCTGGGATTAGTAGGCAATATAGAACAAAAGTAATGTTAAAGGATCGTAAATTAAACATCGATGTAGGATAGGCCCGTTTATTAGGCAATATACGCAATTTGCCCTCGTCAGCCTTCAACACAAGCTACATTATCCACCAATTTAAGATCGGCGGTAGCGTCTTGCGTTCAATGTTGGGTTGAAAATCTTACGGTGTATTACGACCCATGGGGTCATCGGGCTTTCCTGGTTAGTGGACGACGAGGTCGAATTTCAGGCTTCCCAACCGAATATCTGCCCCTTTCCTCAACCGGTTCCACTTCGACCGCTGGCCTGACCATGATGCCCATTACCGAGTTACTGTCAATGGGACGGTCCGAGGGAGGAATTTTCTCTACCATCGCCCCCATAGTCGGCGTTGCAGCGGCACGCTGGAAAAAACCAAACCCGAACACTCCGCCGATAAAGCCGGCACATATTGAAAAGACCGCCGTAGCCATGCGTGATACACGCTGTTTTGCTTCCTTCCAACCCACGGGACAATTCCTTGTTAGCACAGTGCCGTCCGCCCGGCGAAAAAAACGTACACATAAGCGGCCCTCAGAGGTAATGAGCAGGTTTTCAGCTTCTTGCCGGGTCATGCCCGAAAGATTATAGACATTTAGCTTACAGTCCCCGCAAAAGCGTCTGCGAAAGTCGCCAAACATCTCTTCCCAATTTGCGGAGCAGGGAGATGCGATGCGGATGTTGTCGAGCGGATTTGTGAATTGACTCATATCGGGCCTCCGGATGATTAGACGCTGTGCGTCCGCCTTTGTTCCCGAAGAACGAATGACTTCGATCCTTTTTGCATCTGCTGTTAAAGATTTCTTTTCGTCCGCTCAAAAGTCCGGTGAAAGTGAATGCCAGCCGCTTTTCCAGTCGTACGTTTCCAGAGCGCTGAACCTTTTTTTGTAATCGTAGAATGAGCTGCCCTCGTAGGCGTACCCGTGGTAATAGAACTGTTTTGATAGGCTTTGCGCAAACTCGATCTCTTTCAACATGGTAAAGATACCGAGGCCCCGGCCCGCCAGGTCCGGATCGAACATACCGTAGATACTTGAGACAGACGCGAGGCCCACATCAAAAAAACTTGCGGCCACCAGAGAGCCTCCATTGTGGACACGCAGCTCGAAACCAGGTGTGGGAATCCCTGATGGATCGAGCGAGAGAAAGTCATATAGAGTTTGTGGAGCTCCGCTTTTAAAGCGAGAGCGGTGGCGTTCGAAAAGCTCGTTCGTATCATTTGAGATCTGTATAGGTGAGATCTGCGTCACAAGATCGGCATTTTTCCGGATCGTCCGTCGCTGGCTTTTTGACAGTTTAAAGTCGGCCAGACGTATCCTGAGCGGCAGCACACGCCGTATCTCATCTTCGTAAAGACCTACGTTGTACCGAAAAAAATGCTCGCCAAAGTGACGCCAGCCGTCGGCAAGCAGCAGGTCGAGTTGGCCCGGCGTTACACGGTCCGTATAAAACTCTTCGTGAATAAATCGAAAATCCGCATCAACAAGCATTGTTCTTTGCTCAATGGCCCGAGTACCAGTCGTAGCCGTACTGTGCCCAAAAATCCGCGGGGCGTTCGCTTGTGAACTCAATGCGGCCGATCCGTTTTATGAGTTTGATCCCGTATTTTGTAGGTGATGCAAGCCGCAAAGGCGCGCCATGTTCTGCGGTGAGGGGGGCACCGTTCATCTCATAAGCAAGCAGGGTTTGGGGATGCAGGATGCTGGGCATATCCCAGCCGACAAAGTATTTTTCGTCCGGCGTCCAAAGGCCGGCGTACGGCACAAAGCTTTCGGGACGCGTGATGTCAGGTGTACTGCCGTCCATCGTCCTCGGCAGGTATTTCGCCGCGAAATCGGAAAAACGTACACCCGCCCACTGCACGACGATGCTCCAACCCTCGATGCACTTGAGCTCAGTGACCATCTCGGTCCGCGGCAAGGCCTTTATGTCACCGAGGCTGAGGACAAGGTCGTCTGCTCGGCTGGCCAGTCCGCCTACAGAAAGGGTCCATGTATCGACCTCTAGCTCGCCACCCAATCCCTCGAGTCCATTTATACGGGCGGGCGAAACGCTCGACAGGGGAAATTCGGGAGCAAGCCGCGTCGGACGGTAAAAGATCTGGCTGATCCGCTCATTGAACTCGAGAGTGCGTCGCAGAAGAACATTTTTTGTCTCGTCGCCCATCCAGCGCCACCCCAGAACGCCTGCAAGCGCCGCGAACCCGCTTATCAGAAAACTCCGACGCGATGCCGTTCGCATTCTTCCCGCGGCTTCGTCGTCCGGCAACGTGTCCGATAACCGGCGCTTTTCCTTGAGCACTTCAGCTGTATTTCCGGTTGACATGTCTTTCTGAGCGTTCATGCCGCCGCCTCTGCCCGGTCAGGCACGGGATGATCGGTCGGTGTTTTTTCAGATACGTTGACTACGTCATATCCCGTGATCATCGAGCGAAAGTTGCGCCAGCCGGCGATGGCCACTTGAACGATATGGACGAAAAAGAACACTACAAATCCCACGGTCAACCAAAAATGGACCCATCGTGCCCATTCGTAGCCGCCGAAAAGCGCGGTCAGCCACGCAAGCTGCAGAGGTTTGTAAATAGATAACCCTGTAACCACCGATCCGATACCCATCACGATCACTGCCGTATAGGCGATTCGCTGAGCATCGTTGTACTTGCCCTGCGGCGGCGGCTCTTTCACGATCCGAAGATCATGAAAACCTACTCGCACCGCCCGCCTAAATGAGCCCGGCACCGGAACTATCGCGCGCCATTCTCCTGAAACGAGTGTATATATGACATACGCCAGGCCGTTCAGCGCGAACAGCCACATAAAAAAGAAATGAAACTGCAAGCCCTCAGCCAGACGCTGCGGGACGCTTAAGAAAGCAAAAAAGCCTGGCGGAAAAAACTTGAACAGCTCATAGCCAAATATCCTGATCCCGTAAGCCGGATATGCCCAATAGATCAACAGCCCGCTCCAGATCATCATTGCTAGCAGCGGAAAGTTTATCCAGTGCAGCCAACGAATGGCCAACGGATGTTTGTAGTCGAGCTGTTTAGTCATGCCTCCCGCGATTATAGTTTATTACGCTGCTGATGATTTAATGTTAATAAACGCGGAGTACGGCGGTGTTCGAACTCATCTAAAGCATTAAAGATATGGTTACCAGCAATAAATATATGTTCGCCGCGGCGGTGCTTCTGTTTTCAGCTCTGTACTGGACCGCCTGCGGGACTCCTGTTGCGGAACAAAACACAGCAGCCGCAACGGGGCCGGATCGGCCCGCTGCAAATTCTGATGTCCTCGCCTCGACGCCGACCACTGCGAGTCAAAGCTTGGCGTCAGATGAGGTCTTTGACGGCAAAAAGATCGAAAAAAGCCAGGAAGAGTGGCAGAAGCTATTGACCCCCGAACAGTTTGACGTACTGCGTGAGGAGGGTACGGAAAGAGCGTTCACAGGAAAGTATAACGACAACCATGAGGACGGTGATTATTACTGCGCAGCGTGTCATCTGAAACTCTTTAGCTCGAAGACAAAGTTTGAGTCAGGGACCGGATGGCCAAGCTTTTATCAGCCGGTAAATGCAAGGAATGTGGTTGAAAAAACCGATCGCAGCTACGGTGCAGTGCGAACCGAGGTGGAATGTGCTCGCTGCGGTGGACATCTGGGCCACGTCTTTGACGACGGGCCAAAGCCGACGGGCCTAAGGTATTGTATGAATTCTGTGTCGCTGAAGTTTGAGCCGGTCGGCGTCAAATAGGGTCGACGTAGCTACCAGTGGACCTTTCCTTCCTTCGAAGTATCGATCTGGGTCAGCTCGACACCCTCGTTGTAAAAAAAGATCTTCATGTTATCGAAAAGAAACTGGTGAGAGTCGGGGTTAGATACGTCCAGACCAAAGTGGTTGATCAGCTGTTTCTGCTTTTCCTGCCACTCTTTCCAGCAGTCCTTACACATTTCCGCACCGATCTGCTGTCCGAGTTCGGTAGGGATGGGAGCGAAGCCGAGCGGCTCATTCTTTTGCCCGCAACGCCCACACTTAAATTTTTCACCAAATAAAGCCATGTCCGGATTTTACCACGACCCCCCGGCCTCAGCACTTTTGATGGCATCGAGAACCTCCGCGTCACTGGGTTTGAAAAGGCTGATCGGTTGGGCCTTTTGATAGGCGATCTTGCCTTCGCGATCGATCACCACAACACCTCGGGCCGAGCGGCCAGGTAGCCAAGACTTCATTTCGTATACGGACGAGACTTTTCTGTCAACGTCAGACAAAAGGCGAAGCGGCAAACGGTTTTTCTCGGCAAAACCCTTGTGAGACTCGACAGTATCCGTGGAAATACCTACAACCTCGGCTCCGGTCGCCTGATACTCGGACCAGTGATCGCGAACCGAGCAAAGCTGCGCAGTGCAGACCGGCGTGTTGTCGCCGGGGTAAAACAGCAGAACAACCGTCTTACCTTTGTGATCGCTCAATCTCCACTCATTTCCGTCGCCGTCTCTTAATGTGAAATCAGGTGCTGTCTCGCCGATGTTGGTTCGGTTCATATCTTAATTGCAACTACTGGAAGTCGCGAATATCCTTGAACGGCTTTTCCGTGTCTGTAAAGTCGGGCCGGTAATAATGGGACGCCGATTCATATTCCTGTATGAAACCCTCTTCCATTCCAAACTCTTCAAGAAGTGTGGCGGCGGCAAACCATTCGCCCTCTGATATACGGCGAGACAATAAAATGTACCGTTCATCGGTCGCGGCCTTGTTGGTTGCATAGTACTGGGCCATAAGCGAGATCGCTGTTTGGGGCGAAAGCTCGTCGCGGATCCATCTAAGGTTTTCCCCGATTCCGGCCATATCGTTTGGCAGCACCAAAAGCCGGATCATCAATCCGCGTTTCAATAAACCGTCGTCGTCGAAAAGAAGCTCGCCCCCCATCTGCCGATGCATTTCCTTGACAGCCGCGCGTGCATGTTCTTTATAATCCCGTACCTTAGAGTATTTAAAACCCGCATCAGAATCGGCATATTTCAGGTCTGGCAGGTAGATATCGACAATGCCCTCGAGCAGTCTTAATACCCCCACCGAGTCGTATGCATTCGTGTTGTAGACGACCGGGAGCCGCAGGCCCCTTTTCGCCGCGATCAATATTGCCCGGGCCATCTGCGGAGCAAAGTGCGTGGGCGAAACAAAGGCGATGTTATGACAGCCCCGCTCCTGGAGCTCAAGCATAATTTCGGCCAGCCGTTCCGGGCTTATCTCGTTTCTCTTCTGCTCCTTCCACGTTTGTGAGATCTGATAATTCTGGCAATACACACATCGTAAATTGCAGTTTCCGAAAAAGATATTGCCCGCTCCCTTTGTGCCTGACAAACACGGCTCCTCGCCAAAATGGGCTGTGTAGCTCGAGACGATTGGGAGACGGCCGGAGTAGCAGGCGGCGATCTCGTCTTTTAAACGGTCATTGCCACAGTTTTTTGGGCAGACGGTGCACGCAGCGAGTAGGCGTTCAAGCCGTTCGACACGAGACTCAAGCTCATTCGCCGCCAAGAGTGTTAGATATTTCGGATCCACTTATTCCTTTCTTAAGCCCCTTTTCTCCGTATTTGACCGCAACCTCTTTCGGTGCCACCTTGCGAGCAAGCTCCCAGGTGAAATCCATTTCTGAGTTTATCGTTGCGGTGGCCATACGAGTTTCCATGAGCATCAGGAGACTACCGTAAAACAGGAACATTATGCCGACAATTCCCATAGGTATCGGAACAAACTGGAGACCCTGTAATATGCCGGCAAGTGCGATGGTGACACTCGTTAGAACAAAAAAGCCGAGGCCGTAATAAAAAGCTCCCATCGCTCGCTGTAAAATGCGCGCCCTTGACGTGACCTTGTCCAGCAAATCAACGATCACCTCGACACGCTTGTCGTAGAGCGGCACGTCTTCCTTATTATCGACGTAGATTAGCTCACCCAGTCGAACCTCCAGTTGGCGAACACGGTCGACCACACGGCCGAGACGGGTCGACGTCGAGAGAACCAGCGAACCTGTCGCAGACATCAGCAGGGCTGGGGTGATCATCGCGGTCAGGAATTCAATGGTTGAATTGAGTTCCCGGGGATTTACAGTGACGAGATCCGCGGCCATAGGCCCCGATTCTACGCTATAATTTGCAGAAATTGAATTTTATGACCCTCAAGGGCACGATCAGTGTTTTGTCGCACACGAGCGATATCTTACGCGGGAACCCGCTGGGAGACCCGCACGTACGCGAAGTGTTCGTTTACCTTCCGCCAGGCTACGAGACCGGCCGCGAGCATTACCCAAGTGTTTACTGCTTGACCGGATTCACCGGTCGCGGAAAAGCCCTTCTAAATGACAACGCTTTTACCCCGAACCTTGCAGAGCGAATGGATCGTCTGATCGTCCAAGGCTCTGTGAAGCCGATGATCCTTGTAATGCCCGACTGTTTCACCCGTTACGGCGGTTCCCAATATATCAATTCGACAGCGACCGGTAATTACGAGGACTATCTGACGAGCGAGATCGTACCCTTTGTAGATCAAAATTTTCGTACCCTGGCAGATCGTGGGGCGAGGGCTGTGATGGGCAAGTCGTCGGGAGGCTACGGGGCATTGATCATGGGTATGAGGCACGCTGACCTTTTTAATATGGTCTGTTCCACCGCCGGGGACTGTTATTTCGAATACGCTTACCCGCCCGAGTTTCCCAAAGCTTTTAGACGCATAAATGGTGATCCGAAACGATTTATCGATGACTTCTGGTCAACTGAAAAGAAGACCGGCGATTGGCACCCGGCGCTGGATACCATCGGCATGAGCGCCTGCTACTCGCCAAATGGTGAGGACTTCGATTTACCATTTGACATCAAGACGGGCGAGATGCGGAACGATATCTGGCAGCGGTGGCTGGAACACGATCCCGTCCGCCTTGTGGAAAAACATGTGGAAAACCTCAAAAGCCTACGTCTGTTGTTCCTTGATGCGGGGACACGCGATGAGTTTGGCCTCGATATCGGGGCAAAGATCCTTTCGAGCAAGTTAAGCAAATTAGGGATCGATCATTTACACGAAGAGTTTGACGATGGCCATGGCGGGATCTCTTACCGATATGACAGATCGCTTGACCTCATCTCGAGTCATTTGCCATAGCGGCGGGGAAATAATACCACTGGCCGCGGGTGACAAAATACAGCAGCAAGCTGATGCCTAGTAATGTACCAGCGAAGCGTAGCCAACGTGTGCCGGGGCGGCTGTGCTCTGCAACGTAGAAATCCCAGAACTCAGAATAGTTTCGCGGCTTTGCGATCATGTCCGTGCCTCCGCACGGAGATACTAATATCTTAAGCTGCCTGTTTCAATTCGATAGAGGCCTTTTCAGTTGGGAAAACGCGGATGTTAGTGGCCAAGCCGACCTTTTCTAGCAGACGAATAGCTATCCAATTCATATCGAATTGGTACCACTCGACGCCGTGACGGGCTGAGCTTGGAGCCATGTGATGGTTGTTATGCCACCCTTCGCCAAAGGTCAGGAGCGCGACAAACCAATTATTTGTAGAGTCGTCACCTGTGTCATGCGGTCGTGAGCCGATGATGTGTGAGAGAGAGTTTACAAACCACGTTGTGTGCCAGCCGACGACAACCCGCCCGAAAACGCCCCAGACGACCATGGTCCAACCGCCGATCGCGAAGAGAAGGGCGGCTGAGAGGATGATCGGAACGTAATAAAATCGGGTGATCAGAGCATGTCCCCGGTCTTTTATTAGATCGGGGACATAGCGCTTTAGTGTCGTCTCATCATGGTCCTGGGCCGTTCCCCAGACGATCCACCCCATCTGAGCCCACCAGAATCCGGATCGTGTCGAGTGCGGATCTTTAACTGTTTCGGTGAACGCATGGTGTATGCGGTGAGTGGCGACCCACTTATCGGGCGAGTCCTGAATCGACATGGTGGCGAATATCGACAGAGTATATTCAAGCCACCGCGACGCCTTAAAGCTGCGATGGGTAAGCAGCCGATGCCAGCCCAAACCAACACCGAGGCTGCCGACGATCCAATTGCCTATGAGTAGTGCCGCGAGGTTTTGCCAGCTAAATGTGAAAAGTACCTGTATGGCGAGAACGTGAAAGAACGTAATGATCACCACATTTTTCCAATTGATACCTGCTTTCGGCTGCTCGAAATCCAGAACATTTTGCATTAGAAATCTATAAAATCGCGCGAAAAAAATTAAGACATTTATAGATTAGCAGGTCGATAACCAAAGCGATTGTAATAATTGTGTGTTTATGGCGTCAGGGTTGGGCCGGGTGAGCTTCGGCGAGGATTTTCAACATCCCATTTCGAGTGCGAACAAGCTCGGTTAAGTGCCGTTCAAGGAACAGCCTGTCTGCAATCCTGCCGAGGAATCCGGCTGGAGATGTCCAGATAACTGTATCCCGCATCAGCGTTCCTTCATCGCGCACAATAAATTCGTGGATATGCTTAAATGTTTTGAAAATGCCGTGTGTCATCTCGTCGACGAACACACTCGGCCGTTCAAACTGAGTCACTTGAACCGTCAAACGCTGCCTAATACCGAAGTGGCTTCCCTCAAATGTAACTGTCTGCCCGAGGGCGATCATGCCATTCGTGACGCCGTCAACGGCTTTCTCGCCCGTCTGCATCGTCGTTTGGGTGTGGACGCGGATATCGCGCACCAGGTCGAAGCAAACTTCAGCAGGTGCGTTTATTTGCTTTTCGAGAACCACTCTCGGCATGGCGTGGGCAAATGATTATTGAGTTGACCACCGCGTTGGCAATTCGTATGACGGATCAGCCTTTTTCTAATCCGCTAATGCGACGCTCAGCTGCCTTAGCGGCGTGGACTGCGAGGTATCAAGATCGTTTACGCCGTCCCGGTGCACATAGTTATACAAAATGTCCCGCTGCTGGGGCCGAAAGCCGGCTTCGCGGATCTGGTAGCGGAGGTCGGCTTCGTTGGCGCACGTGCTGGCACCGGCGGCCGAGACAACATTTTCCTCGATCATTATGGAACCCAAGTCATCGGCGCCGAAGCGAAGTGCGGTCTGCCCCAGTTTCAAGCCCTGGGTGAGCCACGAAGCCTGAATGTGTTGAATATTGTCAAGGAATAGGCGCGATATGGCCACCATCTGTAAATAATCGATCCCCGTCGGTTCCTCAGTGATCTTGCGACCGAGCGCTGTGTTCTCGCGTTGAAAGGTCCACGGTATGAATGCGGTAAAGCCGCTCGTCTCGTCCTGGAGATCTCGGATGCGCTGAAGGTGACGAACTCGGTGCTCTATCCTGTCGCCGATCCCAAACATCATCGTTGCGGTGGAGATTAGCCCAACTTTGTGCACGGCACGCATTACGTCCAGCCATTCCTGGGTAGTGCACTTAGTCGAGACACGCCTCCGGACCTCATCGTCCAGTATCTCGCCGCCCCCGCCCGGCAGCGAATTGAGTCCCGCAGCTTTAAGACGACTCATGATCGTTTCGTAATCCAGGCCGCTGATGAGGTGGATGTTGTGTATCTCTGGCGGCGAAAAGCAGTGGAGCTGAAACTTGGGATATTTCGCGTGCAGAGTACTCAAAAGGTCCTCGTACCACTCAATATTAAAATCCGGGTGCAGGCCGCCCTGCATCAAAACGCCGGTGCCGCCGAGAGCGATCGTTTCGTCGATCCTTTTGCAGATCTCCTCGATAGAGTGGACGTACGTGTCGGGATTGCCGGGCCGTCGATAAAACGCGCAGAACGTGCAGACGACGTTACAAACGTTGGTGTAATTGATGTTACGGTCGATGACGTATGTGACGACATCCGGCGGGTTTTTCCGCATCCGGATCTCGTCGGCAGCGAGGCCTATTCGCACAAAATCCTTTGACTCGAGCAGACGTGTGCAATCCCCCGGACTAAGTCGCTCGCCTGCAAGAGCCCTGTCGAGAATAGACTGTATGCTGTTTTTCACTGCCTTTATTTTAACAAAACACAAATCTAAACTATATATGACGCGCATGACATCCGACGCTGTCAAATTTGAGTCGGTTATCGAGGTCACCGACAGCACACCCGCATTGCACATTCTTCGAGTGCCGCGTCAAAACGTAGCGCACTTTGGCTTCAAGGGTAACCTGCCACGCGCTGTACGTACGTTAAAGGGAATGACGGCGTCCGTATCAAACAACCGGGTGGGGATTCCATCTTGGTTATCTGGACCAGATCAGGGTTGATGAGCAAGCCGACAAAAAGGACAAGTTTTAAAACGTCACTAACCAAATCACCGAGCGACTCAGGCTGGCATTATTTGTTGGTGACAAAAGACGTAGTGGCTAAATTTGGCTTTGAGGGAAAGTTTAGGCGCGTCATTTGTACGATAAATCGTGTTGAGACATTTCACTGTGCCTTACTGCCGTGGGGTGAGCTTTATTACATTATCGTTAATAAGAAGAAACGCGATGCACTCGGCATTTCAGCGGGTGATACGGTTGATGTCCTGCTTGTAAAGGACGAAACCCAATATGGCCTGCCAATGCCCGAGGAGTTCAGGGAGGTATTGAACCAGGATCCTAAGGGCGATGCTCTGTTTCACGCTCTTACTCCCGGCAAACAGCGTTCACTCATTTAT
>JBHENG010000001.1:57609-82011 GCA_046262195.1 Pyrinomonadaceae bacterium
CTCCAATTTCAAAGATATCGACCGCAGGATCCACACAACACTAATAATCATGGAACATCTCAAGACAAATGAGGGAAAGGTCATTGACAGTAAGCTTTACGAAGAACTTAAACGTCCCGTGTTCTAGCGAACCGCCTGTGCACCGCGAATAGATCGTAATGATACTTTTTTAGGGCTGTTACCGCCTTTGTCGTGTTTCAACCGGGTCAGTTCACGTGAACTCGAGCGGTTTGTTCTCGGGGATCAGGCTGTGCGCTGCGGCCAGCTCAAAAAAGTGCTGCATACCCTGTCGCATGGAATCATCGATCGAATAGGAAATATTTTTGAGGAGATAACGTTTCATCTCGGTACGGTCGAGACCGATATCTGACGCATAATTAGCGGCAATTTCATCAATGTGCAGCAGTCCCTCGTCCCTGACATTGGCAAAATCGATTCCGCAGATCGGCTGCCTCGTCATCCACATCGCGAATACAAAGCCGAGTCCGGTGTAGTCTCTCCATAGTTCGGCGAGGTCGAATTTTCTGAGAGGACTGTTCTGGGTTACAGTCCGGTCGGGAATGATCAATGCGGGGTCGCCGATGATCAGAGCGGCATCACTTGCTGCCAACATTTTGTCGAGATCCGGTTCCGCATCTTTCCAGTCAGGCTCAAAACCTAAAAATTCGCGAAATATTATCTTCGTAAGCACCACGGATGTCCGCGATGACGTATCGAGCGCTACGGACCGGACGCCGTCGAGATTCTCGCCCCTCGTGACGAGACACACGCTTCGAACCCGCTCGCGTGCCCCGACACACACATCAGGGATGAGCCTTGCGCGGTCGATCGTTTGATATGCGACGACCGGTACAAGCGCCGCATCGACACGATCTCGCGCCAGAAGCTCCGCCGATCTGGCCGGTGCGTTGTCCAAAATAATCTCGACCCGACCATGGTTATGGCCATAAAGAAAAGACCACACCAATGGTGCGGTATTTGAATAACTCGAGGCCGATATTCGAGCAGTGTTCATCAGGCGAGGATGCTTTTATACTCGGCAGTCCTCTCGATCACTTTGCGAGCAAAAGGACACTGCGGGTCGATCTTAAGTTCATTTTGGCGAGCATACTTCGCGGCGGCCTTTACAAGGTCCTCGCCAACGTTACGCCCTCGCAGCTCTTCGTCTACCTCGGTGTGGTAGATCGTTATTTCGCCGTCGCCCGATCGAAAATACTTTAGCTCGGCCACACGTTCGCCATCCCGCTCAATATAAAAAGATCCCTTCCTTTTTATCTCGTCCCGTTTTATCTCCATGGCTTTAGCGTAATTACAAAACGGCGCCGATTGCAAATGTTGTTTGGCCACCGATTTTGCATTAATCTCTTGGATTATGAATATGAAAAAATTGACGGCGGCGGCGGTCGTGTTGTGTTGCTTGCAGGTTTTGGCTCAGGGCCAGACGGTCGTGATCAAGACTGTAGTGGTCAACGATCCGACCGTGCCCGCAAAAGCTTCAAGTCCGACGGCCGCTGAAAGAGTTCTGTTTGATAGAGCTCTGCCGGCGGTTAGAAAGATTTTGGCGAGTGAATGTGAAGAGTCGGTCGAGATTTCCGCCGTGGCGCGCGGTGCATTTCTGGCTACAGGTGGCAAACAGTCAGTGATCTTTTACCAGTTTTGCCAGACGGGCAATGGTCTCGGGCACGTAGGGCTGGTCGTGATCGACGGCGATAGGATCGCGAGTAGTTTTATCGCAGACGCCGGATGGTCGGCTGATATCGCACGGGTGGCTGACATCAATCAGAACGGGCTGGACGAATTGGTACTCGTTTACGCAGGTGGACTGCACCAGGGCGAGGGGGGCACCGGCGTAGATCTGATCGAGTTTTCGGGCGGGAAGCCATCGGGGCTCGGTTGGTACCAGGCCGAACGCTTTTCCGAAGAGGGGCCAACAGTAGGTTGGAAACTGACCGCCAAACCCGGCCCCACGCCAATTTATTACCGGCAAAAATTCTTATCGGGTCACGATCAACGATGGCGCAGGGCGGGAAATGCAGCGGTCTTTAAGCTGGGCAAGCCTTACAGCAAGTTCAAGGCAGTACAGTGACCCACGGAAATCAGGTAATGAAGATATACGACATAACCGTGCCGATCAGCGCCGAAACGCCGATCTATAAGGGCGATCCGGGCATCCAGATAAGCTCGTTCAAATCGATCGCGGCAGGGTCGACGGCCAACGTCTCACAGATGGCATTGGGCATGCATTCGGCGACGCACGTGGATGCACCCAATCATTTTATCGATGGCTCGCTCCGGGTACATGAACTTGACCCGCACAAGCTCGTTGGGCCCTGCAGGGTGATCGAAATGCCTGAGGCTGTGGTGGCCATAGAGCCGGAGCATATCGGTAATATAGAGGGAATAACCCGGATACTATTTAAAACGCGGAACTCAGCGTTTTGGCGCGAGCCTGAGAAAGGTTTCCGCACTGACTTCACTTATCTCACGCCCGATGCCGCCCGGGTGTTGGTGGATAATGGCGTTGTTCTGGTGGGAATCGATTATTTGTCGATCGAAAAATCTGGTTCACCCGGACATCCGGTGCACGTGACCTTGCTGGAAAAGGAGGTCGTCATCCTCGAGGGGGTCGACCTTCGCGAGGTGCCGGCGGGGGATTACAACCTTATTTGTATGCCCCTTAAGTACATCGGCGGCGGCGGCGATGGTGCTCCGGCAAGGACCATGCTGTGGACCACCGAATGAACGTAAACGACACCACCTATCGACAAAAGGTCTATGACATCGTTAGGTCGATACCCGCGGGCAAGGTAATGACCTACGGTCAACTCGCAACGGTGCTTGGCGACGGGTACACGGCCAGAACGGTCGGTTATGTCATGCATGGGGCCGACACCGAGAGCGTTCCGTGGCAGCGCGTGATCAACTCACACGGCAAATGCTCCACCGGCCGCCTGACGATACCGTTAAATTTACAACAGGAACTCTTGCAGGCCGAGGGCGTGATGTTCAATCAGAGCGGTAAATGCGACCTGCGCGAGTTCCAGTGGTCTCCCCACGGGTGTGTCGCAAATGCTTCCCACCAGGTGAGACTCTTTGATCCAAGCTGAACAGTCCCGTTTCCTAACGTCCCCACTTCAGCTTGTCTCGCAGCACATCAAAATAATTGCGATTCGGCGGCAGCACTAGGTTGAATGTTGTCCCGCTTTTCCGGATCATAACGCGGTCACCTGCCATCATCGTGTACCCCGTTTGGCCATCAAGACTGAGGACAACGCCTTCATTCTCATTCTCAAGTCTCAGCTCTATCTCGGCACGGTCCGGGACGACGATCGGTCGGTTGGTCAAAGTAAAGGGGCAGATCGGTGTCAGCACCACGGCGTTCATGCTCGGATAAACTATCGGGCCCCCTGCCGACAGGTTATACGCGGTCGACCCGGTTGGTGTCGAGACTATTAACCCGTCCGCGCGAAACGAGTTTACGTAAAGACCGTTTAGGTTTACGACGATCTCGATGATACGGGCAAGAGCGGCTTTGTTGATGACTACATCATTCAGGACCCGCCCCGTGGCAAGCATCTCTCCCTGGCGCCACAGTTCCGCATTGAGCATCACCCGGTGATCTATTTCATACTGCCCCGCGAAGATCATCTCCAGCGTCGGGAACATCTCTTCAATGCGAAAATCTGTCAAATAACCCAGGCTCCCGTAGTTGATTCCCAGCACAAGCGTGTCAGAAGCGCACACCAGGCGGGCCGTGGAAATCATCGTTCCGTCACCGCCAAGGACAACGATCAGGTCGGTGTCCATTGAGAGGGCTTTATCGCCGATCGTACCGGCAGATATAGGCGAGCCGCACTGCGCAACTCCGCGTGCCCGGAGCCATTCAGACAGCTCAGCAGCTGTTGCCTTAGCCCGGTCGTGGCCCGGCTTCACAACGATCCCTACCGAAGTTATCTGCTTTGTCGCCATCGGTGTGGTTAATAATCGATGAAACACGGGCAAACTGCAAGTATTTCAGATCAGCGACATATGGAACCGGTATTCGGTCGTGTGGTTTACGTCACCGAGAGATCGTGCCCCATTGCGTTCGAATCCGAGTCGCTCGTAGAGACGATGTGCCAGGAGGAAACGGGTGTCGGACCACAGGATCAACTCCTGAGCAGCGTGCCTTCGTGCATGGCCGATCGCGATTCGTGTGAGCTGTTCGCCGAGCCCGTGTTCCCGATAACCCGTTGCGACATACAGCGATTTCAGCTCGGCCGTTTGGCGGTCAAGCATAAGGACCGCCCCGGTACCGGTAAGCTTGCCGTTTCGACGTGCCACCCAAAAGCAGCCGTTATGATTCGGAAAATATGTGTCGGCGACTAGCAGCATCGGCTCATCACGTTGGGCGTCAAGAACGCAATTATATTCACGCCAGATCGCGCCTATGAGTTCTATGATCTCAGGTATATCGGCCCTTTCGGCGTGAGTGATTTTAAGGTCCGACGGTTCGATTTCTGACATATTTTAAATCGCCCGCTGCACCATATTTTCAGACGAAGTCCAGCCTGGTCGGCCTCCGGGGACGTGAACATTGGTTTTGACCGATGTTTTTGGTAGAATTTCGGTTTGTCCCTGCACGGCGGTTTTTATCTTACTAATATAGGTGTTTCTCGATGTTAAAGTTTTTCACCCGTCTTGAGAAGACGCGTAATTTCGTTCTCTTTCTTTTCGCCATACTGATGGTCGGCAGTCTCGTATTTTTCTACACGCCGGCCAGCAACACTGTTCAGGCAAATCTCGCTCAGAGCGACGAGGCGGCGGCAAGTGTTTCAGGACATAAGATCACCGTAGGTGAACTTGTTCGCCAAAAGGAAAACTTGAGCAGCTTTGGACGGGGGCAAAGTTTTCCGGCAAAGATGATGCTCGAGGGCCTTATTGGCAGCCGCATTGCCCGTGTCGAGGCTCAGCGGCTCGGCCTGACGGCGAGCGACGCCGAGGTTGCCGCCAAGATACGCGAGCAATTTAAGTCGCCCGACGGAAAACCGTTTGACCAGGCTATCTACGAGCAAAACGTTACGGAACAGTTTGGCAATATCGGAGCCTTCGAGCAAAGTGTCCGCGACGACGTCAGTGCAAAAAAACTCGAAGCTTTTATTACATCCGGTGTGACCGTCTCAGAAGAAGAGGTCCTCAACGACTTTCAGCGAAAGAACACAAAATTTGACGTAAGCTATGTACCCGTGAGCAGCACGGCACTGGCGAAATCGATCACACCAAGTGACGCGGAATTGCAGGAGTACTTCGACAAGAACAAGGCGGCATACTACATCAGCGTTCCCCAAAAAAAGATCAAGTACGTTTTTGTAAACACCTCCAAGATCGGTGAAAAGCTGCAGATCTCTGAAGAAGAGCTTAAAGAGGCTTACGATCAACTGCCCCCTGATAAGAAAATGGCAGGTGTTTTGGGTCAGGAGATCGTACTTCGCATTGCCAAACCTGAATTCGACGCACAGGTCCAGGCGAAGGCGATGGAGCTGGCCCAGCGGCTGAAAAAAGACGGCCCTGTTGTTTCCGAGCAGGCTTTTGCGGAGTTGGCCAAGGGGCACTCCGAAAACCCCGCAACCGCGCCGAACGGCGGCAAATTGAGCGGGCCGGTAAAAGAGAATCCAAGTAAGCCCGACGACCCTTATCAGCAGTTGTTGAAGATCAAGCCCGGTGAAGTGACTGATCCGATCAGCTATCAGGGACGCTACTTCATACTTCGTCGAGGCGAGGACGTTCCGAAAAAATACGAGGACGCCACGAAGGAGCTCGAGGTCAGCCTGCGTAACCGCCGGGCCTACGCCGTCGCGGCCGAGCTCGCACAAAAGATCGTCGATTCTCTGAAACAGACGAAAGATCCCGTCAAGACAGCGCAGGCTTTTGCTGCGGAAGCAAATATGAACGCGGTAGACATGGTCAAAGAAACGGCATACGTAAAGCCGGGTGACGACGTGCCCAACGTTGGCATCTCGCCGCAGTTCGAAGAGGGAATAGCTCCACTCGAGGCTGCCGGCGATGTGGGCGAGAAAACGCCTATCCAAAACGGTTTCGCTATACCGATGCTGGCGGATAGAAAGGAACCCCGTGACGCGGAGTTTGACGAAGTCAAAGCTCAGATAACGGAAGTGGTGAAGTTGGAAAAGGCGCGTGCACAGGTGGAGGAGATCGCCAAACAGATCGCCGCTGCTGCGACGTCTGCCGGCGGTCTTGGTGCTGCTGCCACATCAAAGGGGTTATCAGCTAAAGAACAAAAGAACTTTATCCTGGGTTCGCCTCTAGGTGAAGGTGCGACCGCAGGAACCAGTGACGCTCTCGAGGATGCCGTATATGCACTTAAGGCAGGTGAGGTTACAAAGGCACCGATAAAGGTCGGTGACAATTGGTACATTGTCGGCGTGACAAAACGTGAAGACGCAAACACTGCCGATTTTGCCAGTCAACGAAGCACCTTGATCGAGCAGATGCTTGCCCGGAAACGGTCCATCGTGTTCGGCGACTATCTGGCCGCAACCCGCCAAAAATTGGAAGCGGATGGCAGGATTAAGGTTTATCAGGACGCGCTCGAAAAAGTCGATGCTCCCGCACCGGGACTGCTTCCGGAGGAAGCGGATAGCTAAGCATTAGCAGATCAATGGTAAAACATTAAGGTGAGAGTTGTTCGTTCGACTCTTGCCTTATTTCTTTGGTTAGCCCCTTTTACAGTCGATCACCACCAACCTAGCACCTTCCACCAGGCGCCGCCAACAATAGACCAGATCAGGATGTTCAGGATGGCAGCTATCAATCCGACGCTCCACCAACGCTTCTGCGTCACGTAGCCCAGACCAAAATAGATCGGTGCCGGTGTCGTACCGTAATGGGTCAATCCCGCGCTGAGATTGGCAAAATAGGTCAGCACCAGGACGGTCAATCCCGCCGGTGCGCCCACGGCGATCGTGACGACCAGAAATGGAATGAACATCGCTGTCACGTGGGCAGTGATGGACGCAAAAGCGTAGTGCGCATAGAAAAAGACGAGAGCGAGTAATATTAGAGCGATTGGCCAGCTCCAACCCGCAGTCACCGAGGCAACGCTGCTTGCAAATAATTTAGGTATTGTTGTTTCGCCGAGCGCCGTCGCCATCATGACCAGCCCGCCGTACCAGATGAAAACTTCCCACGCGTGGGTCTCGTCTATCAGGTCATGCCACGCGAGCACACCGGTTACCAGGAGCGCTGAAATACCGACCAAAGCAATGACGGTCGAGTCAATGCCATGCAGCTTGGCCGTGATCCATAAGATCACCACCGCGATAAATACCACCGACAGTATCTTTTCGTTTCGTTTTAGAGGTCCGAGCTTGGTCAGCTCGTCGTTTGCGTATGTAACCGCGTTCGGAGTCTCTTTCACTTCCGGTGGAAAGAACCGGTAGATCATTGTCGGAATCATCGCAAGTGAGATCAGCGACGGCACGATAGCGGAAATAAACCAGACAGAATAATTCAGGTCTATCTGAGCCTGCTGGGCGGCGAAGTTTGCGATGATAACGTTTGACGCCTGCCCCGTCAGGAAGGTGGCACATAATATGACCTCACACTGGTACAGCATGGTCATGAGAAATGTCCCCAGTCGCCCCTCGGTACCGTCCTCGGGCCGCGAATCATAAGTTTCCGTAACGCTGCGCGCGATGGGCAGTATGATCCCACCCGAACGGGCCCCCGTAGACGGGATAAATGAGGCGAGAATGAAATCGGTGAAGACGAGCGCGTAACCCAGTCCAAGCGTTTTGCGGCCCATCAGCCGGACAAAGATCAATGCGATCCGGTGACCGAGGCCGGTTTTTATCATCGCCCGAGAAATAAAGAACGCGGCCAACACGAGCCAGACGACCTTGTCCGCATAACCACTCAGGGCTTTTTCGATCGGCAGCGCACGGAGCAGGGCGAGCATCACCACGCCCAGCAACACGACGGCGCTTCCCGTCAACGGCTGCACGATGGAGCCGACGATCGTTGCGATAAAAATAGCAAGGAGTGTCCACGCTTCGCGTGGCACTCCCTCCGGCGGCGGTATCATGGCGATGAGACCGCCACATCCGAGGACGATCAGCCATTTTACCCAGGTTCTACGCATAAAAAATTAGCCACAGAGACCACAGAGACGTCTATAGACTCTGTGATCTCTGTGGCTATTTCAACCGTCCGCAGCTTACTTGCCGTGCATATGGGCAAAGTACCAATAAGTAATACCCGCCCAGATGGCTAGATTGGCCAGCGAAAGCATGAGTCCGAGGTTTTGGGTCTTTGCACTGCGCACCGCATTTCGATCGCCTTTGCCGTACATCAAAACGCCAACTAAAACACCTGTTATTACCCAGGCAAAGAGTCTGATGGCGAGATTGAAGGGCACGTCCTCCGACTTTAAATTCATCAGGTAGGGCACCTGATAAAGGGTTAGGACAATTGCCAATACTATTGCCAGAATGGCTGCGATAGGCGGTTTATAGTTTGATTCTATCTCGTCGCCGCCACGCTGCTCTTCGATGCCGAGCTTGCTATGGTTGTAGCTATAAGCAAAGTAGATCGCGAGTCCGATGGCCATCCAGTCGATAAGGCGTATCCAAGTATCCAGCGGCAGGCTGTTCATCAAATATGCGGCCGATACGACCGTTGCGATTGGGATGAACGGCGAAAGGGGCACCTTGAACGGGCGATGGAGCGCCGGATTTGACGAGCGAAGAATAATGATGCCCGTGCCCACGATGACGAACGCGAAAAGCGTCCCGATGCTAACGAGTTCACCAAGCAAACTGATGGGTACAAATCCGGCCAGGATCGCGACGATTGTTCCCGTGATGGCTGTTGTGATATGAGGGGTCCGGTATTTCGGGTGGATCTTCGCAGCCCATGACGGCAGCAAGCCGTCTTTGGACATCGAGTAAAACACTCGCGGCTGGCCCATGGTCATCACGACCATTGTCGAGCTGAGTCCGAGAACGGCCCCCACTTTGATGATGGTCGGGAAAACGGCTAGGATCGTTCCCATGGTTGTTCCCTGTGCCCTTTGCAACGCCGCGTCGATAGCAACGGCGATCGGTGCGGCAGCGTTTGTCAGCAGCTTATAGTCAACCAGCCCGACCATGATGCCTGCTACCAGGATATAAAGCACGGTACAGATGGCCAGCGAACCGAGTATGCCTATAGGCATGTCTCGTTGTGGATTCTTTGCTTCCTGAGCCGCCGTGGAGACCGCGTCGAAACCGATGTAAGCAAAGAAGATGACCGCCGCACCTGTGACAACGCCGCTAAAACCGAACGGCATGAATTCGGCGCAGCCGGGACTGCCTACGGTGCAGCCGATGCCTATGTTATTCGTGTTTACGTATCCGATACCGGCCACGATAAAGAGAATGACGACGACCACCTTTATGATCACGATAAGGGAATTGAAGCTCGCCGATTCCTTGATGCCGCGGATCAGGAGAAACGTCACAGCTACAGCTATCAAGGCAGCCGGCAAGTTAAAGATGCCATGGCCGATCACCGTTCCGTCCGCTGTGGTGATCGTCATGCCGGGTGGCGCACTCAAGCTGAGCGGGTAATTGATGCCAAGAGTGTCTCTCAGGAGGCTGACAACGTACCCGGACCATCCAACCGCCACGGTTGCCGCACCAAAGGCATATTCGAGGATCAGGTCCCACCCAATGATCCAGGCAACAAATTCGCCCAGAGTTCCATATCCGTACGCGTAGGCGGAACCTGAGATCGGTACACTGGCCGCAAACTCTGAGTAACACAAAGCCGCGAACGCGCTCACGATGCCTGCAAGTATCATTGAGATGATGACAGCCGGGCCCGCATGTTTACCCGCGGCCTGTCCCGTCAGAACAAAGATACCGGTCCCGATGATCGCACCGATGCCAAGCATTGTGAGATCGAGAGCGCTGAGAGCTTTTTTTAACGTGTGCTCGCCAGTTTCCTCAGCCTCCGCAATGATCCTGGAAATTGGTTTAGTCGAAAAAAGTGACATGAAAACCTCCTAAGGTGTTTTTAACTCAAGATTGCAATGACTCCGGCTCTCGATTCGAGAGATTTCGCCAGATAAAGTACACTGGGACTCCTGTGAGGACGATCACCAGACCCGGCCAGGTCGCGGTCGTTTGATAGACAAACAATACGACCAGTATCACCGAGGCGCCGATGATATAGAGCGCCGGAATAACGGGATATCCAAACGCCTTATACGGGCGCTCGGCGTCGGGTTGTTTCACGCGGAGCACAAAAACCGCCGCGATCGCCAGTATATAAAAGATGAGCGCGGCGGAGATCACGTAAGTCAGCAGGTCGCCGTAGAGGTTGCCATAGCTGATCTTTCCGTCCGCGGCCTCATTTACCGTTCGGGGCAGTACGTAAAACGCCGACCAGATACCCTGAATTACTATTGCCCACGCCGGAACGTGAAACTTGTTGAGCTGACCCGCCGCCTTAAAGAACAGGCCGTCCTTCGCCATCGCGTAATATGCCCTCGGCCCGGCGATTATAAGGCCGTTATTGCAGCCAAAGGTCGAGATCATTATCGCGACAGCCATTATCGCTGCACCGAAACCCGGAAAGATAACATCGGCGCTAGCCGAACCGACGCGGTCGCTCGCTACCTTTTGAATGTCCTCGAAGCGAAGCGTAACGAGATAGGCGAGGTTCGCTAGCAGGTAGAGCGCTATGACGCCCCCCGTTCCAAGCAGGAGCGAAAGAGGCAGATTCCGCTTGGGATCTCGCACCTCGCCGGCCGTAAATGTGACGTTGTGCCACGCATCGGCACTAAAAAGGGAGTTTGTCTGGGCAACGCAAATGCCGACAAAAAGACCGAAAGCAACCGTCGCAGTAAGCCCTCTGCCAACGTCCTGCGTAGTGCCACGGACCGTCCAAAGATCCCCAAAATTCGCGGCCGCGATCTCGGGATACCACGCTAAGCCAACTATAATGCCGAGTACGACAAGTGCGATCAGCGAGCCGGTCTTGGCAAAGGTGAACGTATTCTGAACGAGCTTGCCCAGTTTTAGCCCGCGCGTATTCATAAACGTCAGGACGACGATCATGACGATGCCCAAAAGCTGGGCCGTTGAAAGCGAAAACGCGTAACTCGTCGAGAAAACGCGTACAGGCCCTATTAGATAATTGCCCTCGGCGACCGAGGGGAAAAGTACGCCGGTAAACCGGGCAAAGGCGATGGACACGGCCGCAATAGTCGCCGTCTGGATCACCAGAAAATGGGTCCAGCCGTACAAGAACCCCCAAAGCGGCGAGTAAGCCTCGCGTAGGTAAACATACATACCGCCGGCGCGCGGCATCATCGCCGCAAGTTCCCCGTAGGAGAGCGCCGCTCCGACGGTTAGAAAGCCCGTTACGAGCCAAACGACGAGCAGCCATCCAGGGGATCCAACTTGGCGAGCGATATCAGCAGAAACAATGAAAATGCCAGAGCCGATCATCGAGCCTGCGACGATCATCGTAGAATCGAGCAGCCCTAATCCGCGAATAAATCCTTCTCTGGTTTCTTGTTCCGTCTCTAATGGCTCACTTGCCATAAATTTTTTCGATCGAGAAAAGAAATGTTGCTGTGAAAACCGGGAAAGAGTTCAGCATACCTAAATCTTCCGTTTCTAACACGTTGGCGAGATATTCGTAGGTGATATTATACGTGTATTACCAAAACTGTCGAGTATCTTTTAGCAATTTACCGCCGGCCATGCGGTTTTTGGCAAAATCATGTCTGATGACTCAGTAAACGTGGGCGATATGCCTGCCTCAGAGTTCCGCAAGTACGGTTACGAGATGGTTGACCTGATCGCCGATTATTTCGAGAACATTGAGCAATACCCGGTGTTGTCGCAGATTCAACCTAACTGGCTGAAAGAGAACCTGCCCACAGCCCCACCCGAAAAGGGCGAGAGTTTTAGCGATGTCATTCGAGACGTCGATTCGCTGATCCTTCCTGCCGTAACGCATTGGAACCACCCTAATTACCATGGCCTTTTTTCGACATCTACGAGCTCAGTCGGCGTTTTTGGAGAGATGCTCGCCGCCGCCTTCGATCAAAAGGCAATGCTCTGGCGAACATCGCCCGCATCTACAGAGTTAGAAGACGTCGTACTTGATTGGCTGCGACAGCTGATGGACCTTCCCGAACATTTTGAGGGCATTATCTACGACACGGCTTCTGTATCGACTATGCACGCCATCGCTGCCGCACGGGAAAACGCGGGACTGAACATTCGAGGGCGGGGGATGAGCGGGCGAGACGATCTACCGCTTCTTCGTGTCTATTGTTCCGAGCACGGACATTCGTCGATCGATAAGAGCGTTATCACGCTTGGGCTGGGAATCGAGAGCCTGCACAAAATTGCTTGTAACGACAAGTTCGAGATGATACCCGAAGGGCTCGAGCAGGCTATTAATGAAGACATCGCTAACGGATACAAACCGATCTGCGTGATACCGACCGTCGGCACAACCTCGACGTCGAGTGTCGACCCTGTCGATGCCATCGCTGACATCTGTGAAAAGTATGGTTTATGGCTGCATGTTGATGCAGCTTACGCTGGCTCAGCGGCGATAATCCCCGAATTCAGACCCCACTTTAGCGGGTGGGAACGCGCTGACTCGATAGTCGTAAACCCGCACAAATGGCTGTTCACCCCATTTGATCTGTCGGTGCTGTACTGCAGAGATCTGACTGTCCTGAAAGATGCTTTCTCACTGGTCGCCGAATATCTGAAAACCAGCGACGAACAGATCGTCAAAAATGGCATGGATTACGGCATCCAGCTTGGCCGGAGGTTTAGGGCGCTGAAATTGTGGTTCGTTATGCGGTATTTCGGGAGAGAAGGTCTGATCGCGCGATTACGAGAACACTGCCGCCTGGCGCAGCTGTTCGCATCGTGGGTGGAGGAGTCCTCGATGTTCGAGTTGCTGGCACCCGTGCCCTTCGCGCTTGTGTGCTTCAGGGCGTGCCCCGCATCCGTAGCCGATCTTAATAGATGGAACGAAGTGATAATGAACCAGATAAATGCTTCCGGCGAAGCATATCTTTCTCATACGAAGCTGAAGGGGAAATTTGCTCTCAGGCTTTCGGTGGGCAGCATCCGTGTCGAAGAGAAGCATTTGAGAAAGGTGTGGGATTTGCTGCGGGATGCCGCAACGAGCGATGAAACCTAATCGCGCACTTCATCCCAGATCTTATGACCGCGTGTTTCCTTTAAGAATATGGAGCCGACGATGACCGTAATGGCGGCAATAGCCATCGGATAATACAACCCTGCATAAATATTTCCCGTCTGCGCGATAACCGAGAGGCCGATGAGAGGTAAGAGGCCTCCGAAAACACCGTTGCCTATGTGATAGGGCAGGGACAATGCGGTGTAACGGATCTTAGCTGGAAAGGCCTCCACCAGATAAGCAGCGATAGGGCCATAAACCATCGTTACCCACAGCACTTGAACAAGGATAAGCATTATCAATATCCAGGCAGTTCTATTTGACGTTAAATCACCAAAGGTCGTGTATGGCAGCACCTTGGGAGCCGCCACCAGATCACCGTTATCCCCGACACTTTGCGGCGTCAGCGAGATCGCACCCGTCACCGGATTCTTCTGTGATGTCGCCGTTACGACATTTGAACCCGCCGCCGACTGCATTGCCTTGTAGATCGGTAGGTAGGTGACGAGAGCAAGAAGACAGCCTGCGAGAATTATCCATTTCCGGCCCAGTTTATCGCTGAGAGCGCCAAAGACAACAAAAAAAGGCATTCCGAGTAACAGAGCGATCGCGATAATATAGTTGGCTGACGTAGCATTTACATTGAGGATCGATTGCAGATAAAAGAGAGCGTAAAACTGTCCCGTATACCACACCACGCCTTGGCCCGCCGTAGCGCCGAAAAGCGAGATCAACACTATCTTAAGATTTTGCCACCTAGTGAAGGCCTCGATCAAGGGATTGGCCGACGTCATGCCGGCGGTTTTCAGATGTTGGAAGATGGGCGACTCCTTCATTCGGAGCCGTATATAGAGCGAAATAGCTACAAGAAAGATCGAGATCAGAAACGGTATTCGCCACCCGCCCATCGAGTCTGTCTTTCCCGCAAATTGGTCCGCACTCATCGTGTTCTGGACGATCAGAATGACGGCGAGTGAAAGGAAAAGCCCGAGGGTGGCAGTGATCTGTATAAAGGACGTGTAAAAACCCCGCCTGCGATCCGGCACGTGCTCGGCAACGTAAACCGCCGCACCGCCGTATTCACCGCCGAGGGCCAGTCCCTGTAAAACACGAATAAGCAGCAAAATGATCGGTGCCGCAACTCCGATCTGTGAGTACGTTGGCAAAAAGCCGATAACCGCGGTGGCTCCGCCCATGATCAGCAGCGTGACGAGGAAGGCATATTTCCTGCCGACCAGGTCGCCAATGCGGCCAAAGAACAGCGCGCCAAAAGGCCGCACGACAAAGCCGACCGCGAACGTGGCGAGATAGGCGATGTATGCAAAGGTCTGGTTCTCAGGCGGATAAAAGAGCGGTGCAATAACCGACGCAAGGCTCCCGAAAATATAGAAATCGTACCACTCGATCATGGTGCCTACGGCGGACGCTCCGATGACCTGCCAGATCTTTGTCCGGATCTGGTCGTTGAAAAAGCCGCCGAGATCCTCTATTTTTTCGTGCATGGTCTCGTGAAGCTCCTATCCGGAGTTTCGTGGAGGTATTAAAACAGTTTCCAGACAGATTTCCAATCGGAGCAGGCGCTGGCATGCTATGGTGGACCGAAATGCGGTTTGTAAAAGAAAGCTTTATCAGCGCATCGCAAACGCGGGTTTTTGCGTTTCACGAACTGCATGACGCCGTTGATCGGCTGATTCCGCCATGGGAGACCGCGGAAATAATCCAAAGAGCAGACATTTCTGAGGTTGGTTCTCGGGCCGTGATCGACACCAAGCTGTTCGGCCTTTTTACCGTCAGATGGATCGCGGAACATACGCGATACGAGCCGCCGTACATGTTTGAGGACGTGCAGATATCCGGCCCGTTCAGTAAATGGCGGCACACGCATATCGTCGAGAGCCGCGATGACGGTGCACTACTACGAGACGAAATTGACTACGAACCGCCTTTATCGTTGGTCGGAATACTTACGGCACCACTTTTGATCGTTCCAAAACTCGAGAGGTTGTTTGCATACCGACATGAGGTTACCCGCAGTTGGTGCGAGAACCCGGAATTCAATTAAAGAATTGCTTGATACGTTTTAGCGGATCGCGAAAAAGAAAGTCGGCCAGGGCCGGATTTTCGTGAGATCGGTCGTAACCGACGAGCTCGACATAAGCTTTTCCACTCACCTTTTTTCGGCCTCGTTTCCCTGTGACGGCGCAAGCGCCTTCCCAGTAGATGATCATTGTTGTTCCACGCGTATCGAGTTCCTGATCGCGGAGCACTGGTTCAATGTCTATTTCAAGTTTTAGGCGTGGCACGGAGATGTGCCAACCGCTCGGGTATTCTGTGCCGGTCCTCGGGCTTACCCAAACGGACTTCACCGTGATCTGGTAATCGTCAGACCCAAGATATATGCAGTTTCCCTCTCGATCGACGAATGTGCCTGTGGAATCGCACGTGATCGATCGGAATTGATAGATCATCAATTCCGTACCATCGGTCAGCTGCACGCTAAACCAGTCCCAGTCCGTTTGTTCCCAGGTGCCAAACTCGCGATCCATCCACGCGGAGCCGGTAAACTGTTCTCTCGATGACCCGACTGTGAGCTGTCCCTCTACAGGCATACGAGTAAAGGAAAAATGAGCTGACGCACCCGTCGTTTTGCGGCTGATGCCGCTCCCATCACCGTTCAGAACCAGGGGTTTGCCCGTTTGCAGTCGAGCGTCGAAAACCAAACCCGGTCCAAGCGTGGCATGAAGTAAATGATCACCGTCTAATTCCCGAATGGTCCAATCCCCGAGCCAAAGGTAATAACGGCTCTCGCTCATTTGCACCGGCAGATCAAACGGTTTATCAAAGCTGCGAATGTGTTCGTATTTGAAAGTCTCACCGGCGATGTCCGTTATCGCAAAGTGAGCAAAATACATCGGATTTGCCAACGCTCTTACCGGGAAAATACCGAGTGAATCAAGATCAGTTCGGCGTTTGAAAAAGACAAATTCAAATCCGAAGTTGCGCCCACTCTCAGTTGTACAGTGGCCGGTGTAGTACCACCATTCTGTTTGAACATCCGGATGTGCAAAGAGGTCCTCGAGCCCGCGCGGCTCAATATCATAATGGGTGAGCTGGGCAGGATTGCGGCTGAATACGTCCACCGCCGACTCTATAAGAACCGCAGCGGCTGTTTCGAGTGGCCGCACGAGAGTTTCATATACATTTGTTATGTTCATATGCTTCCAATTCAGCTGTCATTCGTAACCGATCGCATCGACGACACTCAGCCGGGCCGCAATTCTAGCTGGAAGCCAGGCAGATATCATCGAAATGATGATCACCAGCGGAATAGCAGCTGCCATTACCTGGTACGGGAATGTGAACGGCAGGGTAAATCCAGCTACGATCTTGGCGGCGGTATTGATCAGAAAGTATGTGTTAAGCGCGCCGGCAATAACCCCGGCCGCAAAACCGATAAGTGATATTGTGATCGCCTCAAGCAGCACCAACTTGACCACTTGCCGCCTCAGACCCCCGATCGCACGAAATATTCCGAGCTCTCGTCTTCGCTCAGCCACCGAGATCATCATTGTGTTGACGAGACCGATAGCGGCGACCAAAACGGCAACGACCATCTGGATATACATCAGCATGAAAAACTGGTCAAGCAGCACCGATACCCACGCCTTATATTCATCATGCGTATAGATAAACGCCCGCTGCGAGCCGGCGATCGCAGCCAGCACATTATCTTTGAAAATGGCCCGATCAATACCTGGTTTAAGATCGAGGAAAAGGTAGTCGACGTCGCTGTCACCCCAGTAGCGCTTGTAGAGCTGCCGATCCAGAAATATGGTCCCGTTTTCCGACCGATAATACTCCAGCAGGCCTACGACCGGCAGCCGCAGCTCCCCGCCTGGTGACTTTATAGTTAATGTATCACCCAGACCAATGTTCCAGCGAAAAGCCATGTTATTAGATATCAGTACGCCCTCGCCGCGTGCTGTCTTTTCGCGCGCTTCGGCTGCGTCGCCAGCATCGAGCAGGTCAGGCGAGATCGCAAAGTAGGCGTTCATCTCATGGGCCAGTAACGAAACTTCGACGCCGTTGTATTGTGTGGCAGTAACCCGAAGCGCGTTTGAGCGAGCGACTTCGGGCATCGAAGCTATGGTATTGGCGGTTGCCTCAGTGAAATGGTACGTGCGGGAGTGAAGCTGCTCGGACGAGGTGATCAGCACGTCGGCAGCAATGGCCTTATCGATCGACCGGTTTAGAGCGGCTTTCTGGCTCTGAACCAGGGACGCATTTGAAAATACAAAAGATAGTCCGATCAAGATGGCTCCCACAGTGGCCACGGTGCGCCGCGGTGACCGGGCCATCGTTTCAACTGCGATCCCACCTTCGGCCCCGAAAAGGAACTTCATGATGGGCCGAAGCACACGTGCCCCGACTCGCAGCAGCAGCGGCAGCAAAAGCAGCATTCCGAGGAGCATGGACACCGAAAACAACATCTGAAAGTAGTTGCCAACGGTCGGCGGCGTAAATCGGGTCAAAACGAGCCCGCCCGCGATCAATACCAGCCCCGCCACGACATTTAACTTGCTTCCGACAGGGCCAGTGTGGCGGGTCTCGATATTTCGGAGTGCAAGAGCGGGGTTCAGTTTTGAAGCGTTTCGTGCCGGCAGCGACGCGGCGACCAGCGACGCGACGATACCCACAGCTATGCCGGCTGCAGCAAATACCAAGTCGAGCTCGATATGCGGTGTTGAGGCAACAAAGCCGTATATTGTCGCCGTCACTGAAACGACAGTGCTCAAGGCCGCCCTGGCGATCCAATAACCAGCGGCTACTCCCAACAGCGAGCCAATGAACCCCAAAACAGACGCTTCTACAAGAAACATTCTTTGGATATTGGATCTTTCGACCCCCAGCGACCGCAAAACACCGATCTCTTTCCAGCGTTGACTCAGGCTGATGCTAAACGAATTGAAAATGATAAAGATACCGATCGATATCGCGAGCAGGCTCATAATGGTAAAGCCCGCATGCATGGTAGTAATACTGTTCTCCAGACCTTGGCCGCGAAGGTTTGGCCGTACTACATCGATGCCGGCGGGCAGCCGGGCGGCCAGGTTACTCTGCAGCTGATCGACGGTCACATCGGGAGTATTAGCAATATCGATCCGATCGATCCTCTCGCCTTTACCGAACAATTCCTGGGCGGAATAAATGTCCATTACGGCAACATTGCCGTCATATACTTCACCGATACCCGTTTCGCTAAATAAGCCGCGGACCGTCAGTTCTATAGGTCCCGCCTGGGTGTCAACCGAGAACCTGTCGCCGTCCTTCAGTCCGAATTTTTCGCCTAAGGACTTTGTGATGGCCACCGAGTCTTTCCTGTTAGAAAAAGCCAAAGGGTTTTTTAAGATAAAGCTGTTTTGATCGATGGTGTCGTTATACAGCGCGAGGTCGCTTGCCGTATCCAGCCCGAGTATCAGGATCCTTTGACTCGCTCCGATCGATGCCGTCGCAAGCGTTTCCGTCACGGGTTCTGCAATTGCTACGCCGTCTACGCCCCTGACGCCGTTCAGGATGTCCTGCGAAAAACCTGCTTCGCCCGCGACGATCTGAAGTGTTGCTCGCCCGGCCATCTTCTCTATCGTGAGGTGGAGTGAATCGACAAGCGCCGAGTTAGCCGTTTGAATAGCAAAGAAAACCGCTACTCCCAAAGCTATACCGATCACGGTCAATATCAGGCGCAGCTTATGCATCTGCCAGTCGCGCCAGATCATCAATGACAGTCCTCCGATCATATGGCTGCCGGCTGACCGGTAATTGCGACCTCGCTGACGATCCGGCCGTCAAGCAGGGTAACGCGGCGGTCGCAGTGGCTGGCTGCCAGTTCGTTATGGGTCACAAGGACCAGGGTCGTGCCAAACTCGTCGTGAATATCGTCCAGCAGGTGCAGTATTTCATCCCCTGTTTTCGAATCGAGATTACCGGTAGGTTCGTCCGCCAGGAGGACCGGGGGATCGAAAATAAGCGCCCGCGCTACCGCAACCCTTTGACGTTCCCCGCCCGACATCTCGTCAGGCCGATGCGTACCACGGCTCAGCAGGCCAACCCGGTCCAGCATTTTCGCAGCACGCTCAAGCGACTCTCGGGCACTGACGCGGTTTAGGCGAAGCGGTAAAGCCACATTCTCGAGGCCGTTCAACGTAGGCATCAGGTTAAAGGTCTGAAAGATCATGCCGATCTTTTGACGCCTCAGTCGCGTCCGCGCGTCATCGTCCATGGCAAAAAGATCCTGATGCTCAATGAGCACATGACCGGATGTAGGCTCATCAAGACCGCACATTATATTGAGCAGGGTGGATTTGCCCGAGCCGGACGGACCCATCACCGCGATGCGTTCTTTCCGTCGTATCGTAAGGTCGACGCTATCCAATGCCAGGACAACATCAAACGATATATACGTTTTGCTTACTTTTTCAAACGCGACTACGATATCGTCCATTCAGGGCCGTTCCTTTGCTGTTGACGAGGTTTGATAGGTGAGCCGAGTTACGCAATAATGAGCCGGATTTAACGGCCGCGGGTGTGAACCGGATGCTGTAACCGGATCTGGGTGCGAATAATATATGTATAAAGGCTCTAAAATGTAAAGGAGATAAACAGTGAAGTATTGTTTTGCCGCGATCGTCGTCGCCTTGCTGCTCGGAATGTCTTGTTCAACGGCTCCTAAAACGGGGGATCCTGAGCAGGTGAAATCAGAGCTGGCGGCCGTTGAGCGCAGGCTGATCGCCGCGGTGCAGCGGAAAGACATGGCTACGTTGAACGAAATTTGGGACGATCAATATTACGGAACTGCCCCGAACGGACGGACCGTGACGAAAAGCGATCTGATGAAGGCAGTTCAGGACGGCGTCATCGTCATTGACTCGATCGAACCGGAGGACCTCTATGTAAGGCTGTTCGGCGACGTCGCCGTGATGACAGGCAAGGCGTCGGTCAAGGCAAAGGTCGTTGAAGACGAGATCAGCACCAACGTCCGGGGCACGGGCATTTTTGTTCGCCGCGACGGGAAGTGGAAGATAGCCGGCGTCCATGTAGGGCCGGACCGCCCCGACGGGTCAATCGATCCCGAGGTAGGGAAATGAGGCTCTTGCTTCCGATCGTCTTAGCAGCGGCCTTGGTTGGCTGCGGGACTCCCCCACCGGGCGGCAGCAGTACTGAGCCGCCAGCGGCCTCAAACCCGCACGAACGCGGAGAAGAGATCGTCGCGGAACATATCCGCCGCGATGCCGCACCATTTCGAAAGGACCGCATTCGGTTTACTATCAGTGCTCCAGATGAACCCGTCGAGATCTTCGAACTGGACGTTTTTCGCCGTCAGCGAGGCGGTGAGACCAACACCCTCAGCATGATCGTTAAGCCCGATGCAGATGCGGGCTCAGGTTCTCTAACCACGGAAAGGGCCGGGCAGCCAACGGTGAATATTACGTATTCGGTCTCACGCGACGAATTTCGCGAGACGGATACCGGCAGGATGTTCTTCGGCGGCCTTACCGCACAGGAATTGTTGAGCGAATGGAGCAAGTACTCCTACCATTTCATTGACGAGCGAGACTTCCAAGGCTCACGGGTGTTCGCCGTTGAGGGCCGATTGAAAAAAAGTGAAAGCTCGGTGATCACCCTTAATAAGCTTCTGTTCGACGCGGTAACATACCTCCCAGTGGAAATGCGGTTGTTTGACCGCACCGGCAAGGAACTGAGGACATTTCAGAGTAAGGAAACCGGCAGCGTTGACGGTCGCGCCTTCGTCCGGCGTACCGATGTCGTGAATCACGTTTACAACTCCAATATCACGATCGAAATATTGTCCCGCGAGTTTCCCGCTACTCTCGAGGACAGCCTCTTTGACCGGGAACATCTTCGACGGTCCGCCCGAAAATAAAAAATCATGCTGGTTCATTTCGCTTGGTGGAAATACGGCTCGAGGTGGACGGGCCGACGAAAGCAAACGCAGGGCCGTATGCCAACATCAAAGGAGAGCATATTTAATAAGAGATCTTGGATAAAAAATGAACAATTTTATTTCAACCGGGCTCCGCTTTGCTTTGTTTCTTTCTCTCCTCGGCCTGCCGGTATTTGCACAGGCGGTCAAGCGGACCCCGTTTGACGTTACGAACTATGTGATGGACGTGGCCCTCGTCCCGAGTGAGCGTAGATTGAACGCAACGGTCGACGTTACCTTCACACCTCTGGAAGACACTCGGACCGTAGCGTTTGAGTTGAACGGGTCGGTCAAGGTCGACTCGATTACGCGCGTGGACCGTGCAGCGGTCCCGCCGACAACTGCCGCGAGACCCGGCGCGGTTAAACCGCCGGTTTCACCGAGTGTCGGGACCCTGACATTTATCCAGGATCAAACGAACAGCAGCGATCTCGGCCCCCACGTCCGAATCGAGCTCGGCGACTCAGTAACCAAAGGAACCCGGATTACCCTTCGATTCAAGTACAGTGGCGTGCTGGACACGCCCGCCGGCGGTCCGCTGCTCAGCAAGCGCCTCGCGTCAGTGGGTGAAAACGAAGGTTACCTGATGTATGCCGCCCGCTGGTTCCCGTTCCATGATTACGCAGCTGACCCCGCAACGTCGGACATTAGCATTTCGCTGCCCGCTGGTCTGCAGGTGGTTGGGTTTAGCGATGTACCGGTTTCTAACGCAGGGGGCAGATACCGTTTTGTAAACTCAACTCCATCGCTGCTTGGGAATTTCGCGTACGGGCGATACACGCCCCGGACCTTGCGCATAGGTGATCAGGAGTTACAGTTCTTTGCAAAACCGGGCAGCGATCAGCTGATTGCCACGTATGGCGAAACGCTGGGTAAGGCCCTCGACTATTACACGAAACGTTTTGGCCCGGCCGACAATGGAAAGCGGCTGACCGTAGTGCAGATCGATGATGAGAGTCTGGATTTTTACTCATCGCGAGGGATGCTTTTTATAGCAAACCGGCAGTTTGAAGAAGCACGCGAAACCACGATAAGCCGACTTCAGCGAGAGGCGGCCCTGCAATGGTGGGGCTTGACCGTGGGCCTGAAATCATTTGACGAAGCGTGGCTATCACAGGGGTTAGCCGAATATAGCGCCTTTTCGCTGCGCGAGAGCCTCTTAGACACCGCCAAGCTGGACGCTCTTCGCCGGGAGCTGCTCGAGAAATCGCTGACGTTCGAACAAACGGCATCGCTGCTGCGTGCCCCCTCGAATCTTGATGATCAGAGCACGGCGTACCAGTACATCATGTACGCGAAGGGCGCTTTCGTGTTCAAGCTCCTTCGTGATACGCTCGGCGCCCCGAAATTTGACCAGCTGCTGCGAACCTATCTGCAGGAATATCGCGGCAAGAGAGCCTCGATAGATGATTTTGAAAAGCTCGCCTCTCGTGTCGCCGGCCAGCCCCTGCGTTATTTCTTTGCCCGCTGGGTTGAGGGTACCGGCGTGCCAGAGTTTACCAGCGATTACCTGATCATTCGCACAAAGGGCGGCAAGTTCGTCACCCGCGGCACTATTAAACAAAACTACGATAATCTGCGGCTGCCGGTCGACATTCAGCTAAGGTCTGAGGGCGATCAGGGGCTGCAGACGGTGACCGTGAACATGGACGAGGCGAGCGCTGATTTTAATATCGAGTCGAGCGGCAAGCCCATTGGCGTAGTGATCGATCCCAGTTACAAATTGCTGCGGATCTCACCTGATCTGCGAGTCTCGTCGATAGCGCGACGCGGTATCGAGCAGTTTAAGGAGGGAAACTACCCTGAGGCACAACAGCAGTTTGAGGCGGCATTGAAACTCGACCGCTCTAACTCGTGGATCTATTACCACCTCGGATTACTGTTCCTCGAGCAGCGGAATTATGATCTGGCGATAGACAATTTCAAGGCTGCCATTGCCGGCAATCTTAATCCGGTTTGGCTGTCCGTTTGGTCCAACATAAAAATGGGCAATGCATATGATGGGAAGGGCGACCGTACACGAGCTGTGGCCGCCTACAAACGTGCCGAGGCCATTGGCGACAACTACGACAACGCGCAGGAAGCCGTTAAGAAGTATATGGCGGCGCCCTACGATCCAAAGGAAAAGCTAACCACAGCTACAAAGTAATCGTGGATGCAAACAATAAAGAGGATGTCTGAAAAATCAGATGCATTCCGGAAGGCCAAAACCGTTTTGAATTCCCCTTGCTTCAGCCAGGGGTGAGGCCAGGAACGACCAGCGGCTTTAGCCGAACTTCAGAAAAAAAATCCTTACGGCTTTAGTTCCAGACACTTACGCATGTCGCGACCGGAGCCGTGTGAATTCTTTCAAAATGAGTTGGGCTAAAGCCCGAAGCCGTTTCACCCAGATCCCCCGGCTGAAGCCGGGGGCAATTGAGAAGAGACCTTTTCAGACAGCTCTTTCTATTAGAGTACATATTTGAACGGTGGGTCCCTTGACCGGGATCGGCATGAATCTTAATCACGCGAGCGCGACACTTGTCGCTTGGCGCCGGTTGATGCCCGGCCCGCGATCTTTATAAACTGCGTCTGTTAAAGAGGATCGCCACTTTTAAACGGGATAGCCACTTTTGTTACTTATCGCGTCGGATTTCGGCCACATCTACATCGAGATTATCGTGGTCACGATCTCACGGATGCTCCGCTGGAGCTCGCGATCATCTGTGATCGGCGAACAGATAGTCACCTCGGCGGCCGCGATGGGCGAGATCCCCTTGGCGATCATTTGTGCCGCATAGATCAAAAGGCGGGTCGACACGCCCTCTTCCAGACCGTGGCCCTTCAGATTTCTCACCTTCTGACCGATCTTCACGAGATCTGCGGCCATTTCCCGATCTATACCGCCCTCTTTTGTAACGATCTCGATTTCAGCGTCTGTATCGGGATAGTCGAACTCCATCGCGACAAAGCGCTGCCGTGTAGACTGTTTCAGATCTTTTAGTATCGACTGATAGCCCGGATTATAGGAGACGACCAGCATAAATTCTTCAGGTGCTTCGATCACTGTGCCGCGTTTCTCGATCGGCAAACGGCGCCTGTCATCGGTCAATGGGTGAATTATAACTACCGTGTCCTTTCGCGCTTCAACGACCTCGTCCAGGTAACAGATCGCGCCGCTGCGGACAGCCGTGGTAATAGAG
>JBHENG010000001.1:82021-102985 GCA_046262195.1 Pyrinomonadaceae bacterium
AAGATCTTCGTGACACGCGACCGTTATCAGTGGCCGGTCAAGCCTATGTGCCATGTACTCGACAAAACGCGTTTTACCGCATCCCGTCGGCCCCTTGAGCATGGCCGGCAGTTTAGCGGCAAAAGCCGCCTCAAACAGGTCTACCTCATTCTTTATCGGCAGATAGAACGGCTCCGTAGCGACCTTATACTTTTCAACTGCTGTTTCCATGAGCAGTTAATGTTATAACAAAATGCATTGCGTTCCGATTGATCGTCCAGGGAAAATTTGATCCAGGTTCGTGTATGGTGGAGTTCAAACAAGCGAGCGATGAAGCGTCGATCACCGACGCGCGCTCGCTTTTCCGTGAGTATGAGACGTGGCTGGGGCTGGATCTTTGTTTTCAGGGTTTTGAGGAGGAGCTGCGAAATCTCCCCGGCAAATACGCATTGCCCGCCGGCCGTTTGCTCCTGGCCTATGCCGATGAACGGCTCGCGGGCTGCGTAGCTCTCAGAAAGATCGGCCCCCGTATATGTGAAATGAAGCGCCTGTATGTGCGCAGCGAATTTCGCGGCCAGAAGATCGGCATCCATCTGATAAAAAAGGTCATAGACGAGGCGCGACTTTCCGGCTACAAGAAAATGCGCCTCGACACTTACCCGATAAAGATGGGAAAAGCCCGCGACCTCTATGAGTCACTGGGCTTTTCCGAAATACCGCCTTACTATGACAATCCTTATGAAGGCGTTGTCTTTATGGAATTAGATCTATGATCTATTGCCCGACGCCAAAGTTGGTACCGTATGCGGCTGGCGGCGGCGTCATGTTGTAACGCTCGTCCATCAGAGGAAACACCTGACGGTACGCGAACGTGTTAGCCGCCCAGACAACGGGAATCGCGACCAGTAATCCGAAACAGAGTGCGAATATTCCCACCAGCGTGATCAGAATACTAAATAGAACGAGAACGATCAGTCCGCCCACGTTATGAAAAGCGGCCCCAAAGCTTAACTTGATCGCTTCCCCCACACCAATATCATTTTCCACTGTCAATGGAATGGCGAACATCAGTGCTACATTCCATATCATCGCAATCAAGGCAAAGACAAGAGCAAATATTGCGATCATTATCCACGCTCCGCTGGCAATATCCGTCTGCGATATCTGAAAGAACTGAAGATCGTCGTTTCGTTGATTTGTCATAAGTCGGCCGATATCGACGGTCAACTGAAGTATCTGAAAAATGATGCCCGGTATCGACTGGATAAGGCCGACAAGCATCAGGGGAACGAACTTTTCGAAACCCTTGAACATCATTCCAAAATCAACTGGCTCATTTCGCATGTCCCTCAAAACGATGTATGCAAAACCACCCATTACTGGGCCGATCAGAAACATGTTTGCTATCGGAATGCAGCTGATCATCAGCAGGCTGACGAGGGCGACCCCGATGTACATACCGATATTTCGTTTGACCAATTCCCATGCGTCGCCCACACAGGATGAGGGATCGATAGCTCCGCTGCGGTAATTGATGTTTGTCATAAATAGCTCAGTCAAAAGAGCGCATCGCAATATTATCAATACAATTTACCAAAAAAGAAACCGCCCGATCTGCCGCCATTTCAGGCGAGATCGAGCGGTTAATCTGTAATGCTAACGGTTAAATTACTGCGCGACCGATTTCCTCGGTATTTTTTCATCCATCATCGCTGTTTGATAAACAAACGCCGCCATAATGATCGCTGCCTGTTTCATGTCGTCTGCCTGGATCCTATCGTAGTTGTCCTGATTTGAGTGATGGGTACGCGTGTCGTACTCGATCTCGTCCTGGATAAACTGGAAACCGGGAAGACCAATCGCGTCGAAAGCAAGATGATCTGTGCCGCCAGTATTCGAGATCGTAAGAGTGCGGGCACCCATATCCGCAAACGGTGCAAGCCATGCCTCGAAATACGGCCGGACGGCGGCATTTCCCTGCATGTAAACGCCGCGGATCTTGCCCGTACCGTTATCGAGATTGTAATAGGCCGACAGCTTGTCATAATCGGCCTTTTTTATTAGCTCTGGTTTTGGAGCATTCGGATCCCGAGGGCCAAATCGGTTTCCACCGCCCTTCATCTCACCAAACTTCTGCAAAACATACTGTCGCGAGCCGATCAGGCCCTGCTCTTCACCGCTCCAAAGAGCGACGCGAATCGTGCGTCGCGGTTTGAGGCCGGACGCAATAAGTATTCGAGCAGCTTCCATCGCGACGGCGCAGCCCGCGGCGTTGTCGGTGGCGCCGGTCGACGAATGCCATGAGTCCAGGTGACCACCTAGCATTACCAGCTCATCCTTCAATTTCGGATCGGTTCCCGGAATTTCGGCGGTCGTGTTATAGCCCATAAGGTCTTCGTCGTGATATTGCGTCTGAATATCGACCGTCATCCTCGGTTTCACGCCAAGTTTGATCGTTCGCACCAGTCGATTATAGTCCTCGGTGGCCATGGTCATCTGGGGCACCATGCGAGCCTCGATTTCCTTTGTGAATCGGAGAGCAGGCGCGGCCGGTCCCGCTACCGGCGCCGCTGGGGTCGCCGTACCGGCAGCCACCTGGGGTGCCGGAGCGGATGCGGCACTTGAAACAAAAAGAGTACCGCCGCTTCCGATACGGCTGTTATCGACAAGGACCGCCGCGCCTTCATCCAGCAGGAATCTATGTAGCATTGCGGTCACCTGCTGCTGCCGGGTGCGCTCAGCTTGATGCTCGGGCGTCAATGTGGGGGCCTGCGGTCTCGTAACCGTCGCCGGATCCGGCTCTTCGCTCAGTTTTGTAAGTTCAGCGTCCGAATACCTGACGCCCATGCCGTCAAAAGCGGCTTTAAGTTCGCGAGGTTTGGCGATCAGTACGATCTTACCCTGGAGCTGGCCTTTGTATTTGGCGTAATCTTCGACCGCGTTGACGTCAAGAAATATGACCTCGGAGCTTACGGCGCCCTTAGTGGAGGGCGACCATGCCTTTGGATATGCGATCACAGGAAACGCCGTTGGATCGGTTACCTGTGCATTAAAGCTCTTGAGCGACCAGCCGCGTCCAAATGGGCCCCAAGCTTCGAGCTTGGCATTCTTCATGCCCCATTTTGCCATCGTGTCCCGCGTCCATTCGTTCGCCCTTTTCATATTTGGCGAATTGGTCAACCGCCCGCCAATAACATCAGTAAGATAGCTGAGCGTTTGCATCACTTGCGATCGGTTTAGACCTTCATCGCGGATCTTATCGATATCTGCCTTTGCCGCCGTGTAGACTGATCTGGATTTGCCCGTCCCCGCACCGTTGGTCTGCCCAAGGATTAGCGTAGGCACTAAGATGGCGTAAATCAGAGATACGCCCAGGATCTTGCGTCGTAACATTATTATTCTCCTAAAAATCGAACCGAGATCTGTTGTGTGTTGATTAATACTTATACCGCTCGCCGGGCAGTAAGGGTTTCAAAACAAATCTGGCGCCGCTTAAACCGTCGACCAGGTAAGCGTAAATGCGGGCGGTACGTTTTTGAGGACGAGCGGACTTCGTCGCGACTTGCCGTACCTCACTTTCAAAAATTCCCTTAGCTTGATCGCCGGCGGCAGGTAATAACCGTGAGCGTATTGAAAGATCCTCAGCTCGCACCCGGCATCCATAAATTTTTCGATCTCGTTCAAAACCTGGTCGCTGACCTCCTTTGGCAGAGACACGAACGGCAGGCAGCACACAAGATAACGAACGTTCCCAAGGCCCGAAGCCTTATGGATGGAAAATGCATCTGCCGCGTTGCCACAAGTAATATTCAGGCTCGGAAAATTCTTGTTGAGCGTGCGGACGAGCCGGGGATCGAGTTCGATGCCTAGATATGAATCTTTGCTCGGGATGATGTCCCGCAGATATCTTGTGATAGCCCCGGTACCGACGCCGAGCTCTAGGACTATATTGTTGTCATCAGGCTCTATGCCACTCAGCATTTCGGCCGCCAATTCGGGTGAACTGGGTGTGATCGCACCAACTTTTAAAGGGTTTTTTAGAAACGCTTGCAGAAATTGAAGGTTCTCTCTCATACGACAGGACTATGCAGCAACGGTGCTTCCCGTTTCCGCATCGGACGGTAGATTTTCAGATTCGATAGCCATTTTATAATCACATTCCCCATTTTGGCAATATCGGATCGTACCGTCCTTTTTTGTCGTCTTCTCGAGCACGAAAGGCATGCTGCAGTTTGGACACGTTTGCTTGACCGGCTTATCCCAATATACGGCGTCGCACTTTGGATAGTTCGCACAACCGTAGAACACCTTTCCGCGTTTGGATTTCTTTACAACAATGTCGCCGCCGTCCTTGGGACACGATATTCCCTCTATGGTCTCGCGTTTTACGTAGTCACATTTGGGATAGTTGGAACAAGAAACGAATTCGCCAAACCGGCCCTGGCGCCGTACAAGGTGTGCGCCGTCCTTTGGACATATCTCGTCAAGCACCACGGGAGGAGCAGCGGGTTTTTGATCACCCTTGGCGATCTTGCGGATGTTCTTACACTCCGGGTACCCGGTGCAGCCGTAAAACGAGCCGAAACGGCCTTTCTTAAGCGACATCTCCTTCCCGCATAGCTCGCACTCGGGTATTTCGTCCGACTTTTCGCCGCCCTCGCTATTACCGTCGGCTTCAGCTCCGGCGGCGGCCCTTTTTGCGATCTCGCGCGTGTTTTTACATTCGGGGTAAGTAGCGCATGCAAGAAACTGGCCAAAACGTCCAAATTTGATGACCATGCCCGCGCCGCATTTTTCACAGATCTCGTCCGTCGGGATCGAGGTCTTTTTCATGGTCTTGATGGTCTCGGCGGCGTTGGCGAGGTCTTTGGAAAACTTCCCATAAAACCCGTGCAGTGCCTGACGCCAATCCAGTTTGCCTTCCTCGATCTCGTCCAGCTGCAGTTCCATACCGGCCGTGTATGTAGCGTTAAAGATGTCGTCGAAGCTGGCGATCAGCAGGTCGTTCACCGTTGTGCCCATCGGTGTGGGGTGAAACCGCCCCTCGACCTTCTCGACGTACTCGCGGTCCTGAATGGTTGTCATGATGGCTGCGTAGGTCGATGGCCGTCCAATTCCTTTTTCCTCCAGCGCCTTAACAAGCGTCGCCTCGGAATATCGCGGCGGCGGTTCGGTAAAGTGCTGATCCGGCGTGATCGAATTGAGCGTCAGCGTCTCGCCCTCGCGCACCAGCGGCAGGGAGCGCTCCTCGTCATCGTCCTCCGCATCCTGCGGCTTATCGTCGCGGCCCTCCTGATAGACCTTTAAAAAGCCGTCAAATTTTTGCACCGAGCCGCTCGCCCGGAACGTACACCGACCGGCACTGATATCGATCGTCGTCTGGTCGAAAATGGCCGGAGCCATCTGCGAGGCGACGGTCCTTTGCCATATCAGTCGGTAAAGCTTGAGTGAATCCGGGTCGAGCTTGCTCGCCAGGCTCTCGGGGGTGCGATTAACATCCGTCGGGCGGATGGCTTCGTGCGCGTCCTGAGCGCCTTTCTTCGATTTATAGAAGATCGGTTTTTCCGGCAGGTAAGCTGGGCCAAAACCGCCAATGAATGTCCGCAGATCGTTCAGCGCGGCGTCCGACACGCGTGTCGAGTCGGTACGCATATAAGTAATGAGTCCGACAGCGCCTTCTGAACCGAGTTCGACGCCCTCGTACAGCTTTTGGGCCACCGACATCGTTTTCTTGACCGAGAAGCCGAATTTACGCGCCGCCTCTTGCTGCAGCTTTGAGGTGATGAAGGGCGGTGTCGGATTGCGCTTTCTCTCTTTCGTGGTGACCGACTCAACAACGAACGATTGGTTCTGAGCCTCGGCCACGATCGCCTGCGCCTGCTCCGCCGTACGAATGTGCGTCTCGCCTGTCTTTACGTCCTCGTCAAATTTGCCGACCTTTACTGTTTTATCGTCGACGCGGTTGAGTTTCGCATCAAAATTCGGCGGCAGGGCAGCCGCCAGGTTTGCAATGATCGACCAGTACTCGGTCTGAACAAAGGCCTCGATCTCCCGCTCGCGCTCGACCACGAGCCGCACCGCTACGGTTTGCACGCGCCCGGCCGAGAGCTTGCCGCCGATAGTTTTCCAAAGGATAGGCGAAACTTTGTAACCCACCAGCCGGTCCAGTATTCGCCGCGTCTGCTGGGCGTTAACAAGATCTGTATTTACCTGCTGCGGCACCTTAAAGGCATCTTGTATGGCATTTTTCGTAATCTCGTTGAACATCACGCGAAATACCGGCACATTGGATTTTTTCGGCACGATCTCTTCTGCCAGGTGCTGGCAGATGGCCTCGCCTTCACGGTCGGGGTCAGCTGCGAGGTAGATGGCGTCACTCACTTTTGCGGCCCGCTTCAAGTCGGCGACCACCTTTTTATTATTGCGTTTTTTGGTGTCCGGTATGACCTCGTAATGCGGCTCAAAGTCGTTCTCGACGTCCACGCCCAGCTCGCGCATAGGCAGGTCTTTGATGTGGCCGATCGACGCCATCACCGTGTAATCTGACCCCAGATATTTATTGATCGTTTTGGCCTTGGCCGGTGATTCTACAATTACTAAGCTTTTACCCATTATTTGAAAAAAATACGTCAGACACACTCCTGTGCTGACGTTTTGACTGATAACACCTTGAGTAAAGGTCTGTCAATTCGACGCTTTACCTTATCTAAGTTTGGCCAGATGTCAAAACCCGAGCCGTTTATGTACGCCGAGCATAGTGTTTTCCCGGCAGTACCCGTACCAGATCGCGAATATCCAGCGCCACCAGCGCGTTATTAAGATCGCCGAATGACAGCCCCGTCGTCTCAAGCAAAATGTCGATGTGTGTCGACTCGTCAGGACTCAGCACGGCCCAAACCTTTTGCTCGTTTTCCGACATGTCGGCTGGCACGAGGTCAGGCTGGCGGTTATTGCCGTTAGCAGCCGCGCTGTCGATCTTGGGTGGCAGTATTGACGCTGCGATCTCGCTCGGCAGCTCAGCCACGACATCCTGCCACTGCTGCACTAATTTTGCGCCGCTTTTTATCAGGTAGTTGGTGCCGAACGAGTTTCCTGAGGTGATATTGCCGGGAACGGCCATGACCTCACGGTTCTGCTCGGACGCCAGCCGCGCAGTGATTAGCGACCCGCTTCTTTCCGAAGCTTCTACGATCAAAACACCCAAGCTAAGCCCGCTTATGATTCGGTTGCGATATGGAAAGTTGTCCTTCAACGGCGGCGTCCCGAGCGGAAACTGCGAAACCACGCATCCGCCGGAGGTCAGGATCTCGCGAACAAGGCCGTTGTTCTCTCGCGGATAAACACTGTCTATTCCGGTGCCCATCACCGCGATCGTCCTGCCCTTTCCCCGCATAGCACCCTTGTGAGCAGCGGCGTCAATGCCGCGGGCAAGTCCCGACACAATGCTGATGCCGCGCGCCGCCAGGTCACGCGAAAGCATGTCAGACGCATTTATCCCGTATGTTGAGCAAGTCCTTGAGCCGATCACACCTACGCACGGCTGCTCAAAGCACGCCTGCCAATCGCCCTTAACATAAAGTACGACCGGCGGGTCATCGATCTCACGCAGCAGTGCCGGATAACTGCCGTCGTCAAGGATTAGCACGTCACCGCCAAGCTGCTTTACGCGGTCCAGCTCGGTCTGCGACCTGTCGTGAAACTCGCGCTTGATAATGCTCTCGATGGTTTCCGGTTTGAGGCGAAGTGATTCCAGTTCAGACCGGCGCGCATGAAACACCGCCTCGGACGAGCCAAACCGCTCCAGCAGCTTAGTCGCAGCGCGCGGCCCCACACCTGGGGTCATATTGAGAGCTATCCACTCATGCATATTTCGGATCTCGAAATCGAGATCTTTCCGGCTTCTGATTTCCGCGCGAGCGACGGAGAATCACCCGCCGCCGCTCGGTCTAACTCGGGTGCCGCATTCCAATTCCGAAATCCGCAATCCGAATTCCGCAAATCGAAATGGCGGAGGCGTGTGGGAGTCGAACCCACCTAAGCTTGCTCTCGCAATCTCACAAACGGTTTTGAAGACCGCGCTCATCACCGGACAAGTTGCGCCCCCGGGATTTAGTATCTTATCAATTTGAACCCGGATCAGGAACAAGGGCGACCACCCTGCTAAACGGCCTATCTGCCCCCCAAACTACATCAGGAGCAGTGTAATCAAGGTCGCCCGCTTTGCAATATCACTTATCAGTATGTGCTCATCGAGGGTGTGGGCCCCGTCGCCCGCGATGCCCAGCCCGTCAAGCACCGGCACACCTAACGCAGCTACAAAATTGCCGTCCGAACCGCCGCCAACCTGCGTTTCCTCGAGGGCATAGCCAAAGCTGGCTGCTTTCTCCCTCGCTCGTTCAAAAAGCTCGATCACGCCCACAGTGCGCTCCATCGGCGGGCGGTTAATGCCGCCTGAGACCGAGAGCGACACGCGTTTATCGAAAGGCGTGAGGGACCGAATAGCCGCGTCGACCCGTTCCGCCTCGGCGATCGAGCTAAAGCGTACATCGATTTCACATTGAGCGTGCTCAGGGATGACGTTTGTCGCGGTGCCGCCGCTAATGGTTGTCACGTTCACGGTCGTACCGACACGGGCATCGGCCAGCTGATGGATTACGTCGATCTGCCGCGAAATCTCGACAATGGCATTCGCACCCTTGTCAGGCTCGAGTCCAGCGTGGGCGGGCACCCCGTGGGCTGTCAGGGTGAACATTCCCGTCCCTTTGCGCCCCGTTTTCACTTTTCCCGCCGCGGACGGTTCAAAAACAAGGCAAACTTCCGCCTGCTCGGATTCACGTTCGATCAATGAACGCCCGGTGAAGCTACCGATCTCTTCGTCACAGGACAAAACAATCCGTATCGGCCTCGCCGGCACGATACCCGTTGACGCGAAATATTTCAGGGCCTCCAACATCAGTACGATGCCCGACTTCATATCAAATATTCCGCAGCCGTAAAGCCGATCATCTATTGCACGGGTGGGGTTCTTGACGTTGGTTCCGATCGGGTGGACGGTGTCGGTGTGGCCGATCACGAGCACGTGCTGACCATCTTTGGGGACTGTGCGGATCGAAATATGATCGCCGTCGTCGACACTCATCCGCTCGATCTCGAGATCGCCACCCGAAGCTCGGGCTTGTTCCTCGACCCAGTCGGCGACGGCTCTGCTCGCGCTGGCATTGTGCGACGGGGACTCAATGTCCACGATCTCGCTGATCAACCGGGCGATCTCGCTTTCTCGAGCCTGATAGTACTCAAGGATCTGGCTGGGGTGCATTTCAGCCTATTGGGGAGTCGGCGCCGCGCCAAACGCGGCGTTGAAAAGATCAGCCATCCGATAGCCTGCCAGGGCGAGCCTTTCCTGGGCGACTTTAAACGCTTTCTTCTTGTAACCGCTCGACGGCATTTCAAATCTTTTCAGATCGGGGGAAAAGACGTCCGTCTGCGCTGTCGAAAGGCTTTCCTTGATCCAATCTTCGAACCGGCCGGGGGCGACCCTGCTCTGCATCTGCCGGTAGGGGTACCTCTTCATGATCTTTTCGGCGATGGGGTCGAGGAATTCCGCGTCGCACTCGTCTTTTTCATTCGGTGTGTTCCTGACGACTATAGAGTCCCAAAACCAGTGCAGATTTTCCTGTTTATCACGCGGCGTGCCCTGCGGCGTCAGCAAAAACAGATTGCCGCCCTGGTCACCTTTGGGTTCGGTATTGGTGACGCGTGCCGAGGTGTGCAGCGGTTGGTGCAGATCGCCGACCAGGTGCTCTATCCATGCGATGGCTACGGCTTTTTCGCTGTCACGTGTGGCACTTCGCAGCATTTTGTCAAACTCGTTCAGCTTTTCCAATGCCTTACCGCCGTCCTCGGACGCTGGTAAATACTCGATCCTACCGTTTCTCACCGTCCAGAACGTATCCGAGTAGTGCCAATTGCCTCTATGGTACTTCTTATAGCGCGTATCAAAATTTCGGTCGCGAATAACGTCCGCCCACGTTGACGCAAACATAAAAAACTCCCGTTTGCGTGCCTGCTCCGTCCTTGTCCCGTACGTCAGATAAAACGTCGACAGCTGAGCGTCCTCGGGCGCCTCGAGCAATGTCTTGATCACGCGTTCGCGCACGTGCGGGAGCATTTGCTGCCATGCAATGTAGGCAGATATTTTGTGGCCTGCTTCATCCCACGCAAAACCGGGTACGGATAATGAAACAAAGGCAAATATTACGGCAAAGACGCGGCTGGGGCGACGGTACATTAAGAATTTAACTCTCCAAAGTACTGATTTTTCGGAAAAATCGTCATTTATTAGAACTTTTTCCTAAAAAAATGAGACAAACCTTTCTTATTGTAATTCATCATACACCCGTCAAAGTTGTTTTGGCATTTGATATCAATAACAAGGGGGCGGCAGCGAGGTAGGCAGTATCCGCCGAGCAGCCGAAAAATAAATGCAAGCGGTTTTGGAACAAAACTTAACACCTGAGCGTGTTATTGACAGTAAAGATAGTTCGCTGGGAACGAGAATAGGCCTTCTGGGAAAGGTTTTCGGATGCTGGCACAAAGACCTCAGCCGTCCTTTCTCTGATAAAAAAGAATCATATCGAGTGTGTATGGAATGCGGAGCACGCGCAAAGTTCAACACTAACGATTTTAAGACATTGGGGACTTTTTATTATCCCCCGATCGGCGCGGTCCGGCCGTAACAGGACTGATCATAAATAGCCTTCAATTATACCTACCGAAGTAAACCTACCGGGTGCGGCGCTACCAAAAGCGCTGCACCCTTTCGTTTTTAGTACACGACAAAACCGTCAAAGACCCAGCCCGTTAATCCGGCATACGAGGAACGGCACCAGCGCCCTGGCCTGCCGCCGATTCGGGCAGAATTGTTCAGACATCCGCCGATGGCGATGGTAGTCCCGTGCGGTATTTGAGCGATGCGAGCACCTGTTTCACTGTTTGGCAATGTACGCAATGCGAGAAAACCATCTCCAGGCGAATTTACGCGTACCGTTCGGACCCTCTCAGGCTCCGAATACGACAAGTTGGGCGACGAGGTCTTTTTTTGTTCATTGATCATTCTCTGCAGATTCGCTATCTGGGCTCGCAGCTCGTCAGTATCGTTGGCCGTCGTCGGCTCAGCCGTCGGTGTTGTCTGCGTCTTTGAGTTGTTGACCGCGTTGATTGTCGCGACCTCCGACCTGCCGCTGTTGAAGTAAACCAATGCGCCTGCCGCCACCAGTGCGATAACCAAAACACCCAGGACCAGTACTGCGGCGAGTACCTTTAACAATGTTCCCGTACCGCCCGACGGGGCCGCAACCGGTGCGGGAGCGGGTGCCGGTGGTGCGGCCGGCTGCTGCTGCGGAATATCGACCTGCATCTGGCGCCTGGTCTGCATTACCACGGTCGGGTCGCTGGTCGGATCTGAGTGCTGTTCTGTGACGACGTTGCCAGCCCCGCCCCCGACCAGCGAAGCACCGTCAGCGAGGCAAAACAAGAGAGTTGGATCGGTGTATGTGGTTTTACAGACCGGGCATTGCTTCATAACGGCTATTTATATGCCAGTTTTACCCGTCTGGCAACCGCTCATTTACAGCTTGTAATTTGTCCCTCGATGCATTATTGTTGCATATGTGAGACAAATAAGTAATCCCCCCAATCCTTACAACAAATACTCGGCCGAGTACGTCGGCGAGCCGCCGCCCGCGAAGCTCGAAATATTTGAAGAGATCGCTACCAAAAAGATGATCACCAAGGCATTCGCCTCGGACTGGGAGGGCGGTTTCCGCTACACCGTCAACTGTTACCGGGGTTGCGTACATGGGTGCACATACTGTTTTGCACGACAATATCACGAGTTTCTGGGCTACGGCGCCGGAACCGACTTTGAAACAAAGCTCGTCGTAAAACCCAACGCACCAGCAATTCTTAGAGAAGAGCTAAAGAAAACGCGTTACAAGATGCCGCACATCGACTTCTCGTTCGCGACCGACCCATACCTGCCTATCGAGGCAAACTACGAGCTGACGCGGCGGTGTCTGGAGGTGTGTGTGGATTTCAGGGTCCCGGTGGTCGTCATAACAAAGAGTCCGCTGGTCACCCGCGACATTGACGTGCTGAAAAAGCTAGACTCGCGTGTCTGTTTCTCATTGCCGTTTCTGACGAAAGAAAGATCTAATCCATTCGAACCCTACACACCGGTTCCCGAGGCTCGATTTCGCGCGATGGAGATGATCGCCCAGGCCGGCATTCCCGTGGGCATCGCGGTTGCGCCTGTCATACCGGGCTATAACGAATCTGACATTCCCGGCCTCCTCGAGCGGGCAAAAGAGTGCGGCGCAACGAGCGCCTTTATGTCTATGCTGCATCTGGACACGGACTCGATCGAGGATTACTTTGTTCAGAAAATGCATGAGCGGCTGCCGCCGACCAGGGTTACAAAGATCATCAACACCATGAAGCGCGAACGCGGCGGCAAGCTCAGGCATAACAGCTATCGGGAACGTATGGACGGCCGAACAGAACAGTGGGAAGTAACAAAAAAGCTTTTCAACTTTCACGCCAGCCGGCTTGGCCTCAACGGGCGCGACAGTGAGACAGAGACGGTCCCGCTTCCCGAGCCCGAGCAGCAAACGCTCTTTTAAGCGGTCACCGCATCGGATCTTTGAAAATTTAGTTCGATGCCGCCTTACAGCATGGTTGGCGCGCGCTGGGACGCTGGGACAAGGGACAAGCACGGCAGAGTTTCGGGTGTGTCTCCCCCCGGGCAAATCGGCTAAGATCTGATCATGCAAAACCGGATCGAGGTTTTTGAACAGATGCTTGCGGGGGACCCGGGCAACACGATGGTGATGTTTGGCCTTGCCAAGGAATATGAAAAGACCGAACAGTACTCAAAAGTGATCCAGGTGCTGGAAACGTATTTGGCGAACGCAGACGATGAGGGGAACGCCTACGGCGTGCTGGCGAACGCATATGCCCGGAGCGGTGATAAAAAAAAGGCGATAGAAACCTACAAAAAGGGCATCGAGGCTTCCATGGGGCACGGCCACCCGTCAATGGCCAACGAATATAGGATGACGCTAGACCTTGATTACGGTGATTGAATTGGGACTGTACACGGTTCGATCGTGGCTTTTCGGATGCGTACTGGTTTCTCGGGCTTGTCCTGGACCACAGGCATTTTGTTAATGGCATCCACTACATCCATCCCTTTCGTAACCCGTCCAAAGGCGGCAAATTTACCGTCGAGGTAAGCGGCCGTATCAATCAGAATAAAGAAATTGGTGGTCGCCGTATTCGGCTCGTCTGACCGGGCCATGGAAACGATGCCGCGTTCATGAAGTATCTTGTTCGGCTCGTCAGGCACGGTGCGGCGTGCGCGCCGGCCAAGATCCGTCGATACACCGCCCTCTCGCGTCCAGATGTTCCCGCCCTGAACCACAAAACCGGGAACCACACGGCTGAATGTCGTCGTGTTAAAAGCGCCCGTCGCTACTAGATTCAAAAAGTTGCGCACCGACTCTGGCGCACTTTCCGGATACATTTCCATATCGATGCCGCCTGCCTCGGTTTCCAGACGAACGCATTTTGAGGCCAGGGTCTTAACGTCTGCCTTATCAAACGGTTCCGCAGCCACAACTTGTTTCTCGACGGGGCGATCGTTCTGTTTCTTTGGTTCTGCAGAAGGTGTCGGAGCAGGTGTCGGGTTGACGGCCTGGGACATACCCCAGCTCACCATCGACAAAAGACAAAGTAAACATAAAAGTAAACGTTCGGTCATTGACTTCATTTTCCCGCAATGGTCACTAGGGTGTAAAGTGATGCAAGAACGCCCCCGCGGCTGAGGGTAAACACATGAATAGAACCTATATATTGATCGCGATTCTTCTGTCGGCGATGACAAGCTTTGGCCAACGAGAGTTGGGCGTCAGGCCAACGGAAACGGGCGGGCCTCTGATGTTCGAACAGGCCGTCTATGATGTCCAGTCATACGAGGTGAATCTGAATGTCACCCCGAGCACTAGATCGATCTCGGGCGTGACCACCATGATCGCGAAAACGCTCATTCCGACAAATACGATCGTGCTCGACCTGGACACGCCATACAAGATCGACAATGTGTCCGACGGCCGCAGTAACCTTAGGCACGAACGCCGGGGTGGAAAGGTGTGGGTCTGGTTCCCGTTGACCAAGCAGGTGGGCGATGAGATCAGGACCGTCATCACCTACGCCGGCGTGCCGCGGGAGGCTCCACGTCCCCCGTGGATAGGCGGTTTTATGTGGAAGAAAACGCCTTCCGGAGCCGACTGGGTGTCTGTCGCGCTTCAGAATGACGGCGCCGACCTCTTGTTTCCTTGTAAAGACCATCCGTCCGATAAGCCCGCGACAGCCACGATGAATATCTCCGTACCCGACCCACTCGTGGCGGTGGGTCCGGGCAAACTGATAGGCAGCCGGAAACTGGCAAACGGATATTCGATGTTTACCTGGCGGATGACAAACCCCATTGCGAACTACTCGATCGTGTTCAATGCCGCTCCGTACCGGCTGATCGAGGACACGGTGAAAAGTGTTTCGGGCGATGCCATACCGCTGAAGTTTTACATTCTGCCCGAACATTATGAAAAGGGCGCAAAACTTGTCGCGGAAACCAAGAAATACAACGCATTTTTTGAGAAATACCTCGGCCCTTTTCCCTTCCGCTCACAAAAACTCGGCATTGTCGAAACGCCGCATCTGGGTATGGAACACTCGACGCATATCGCCTACGGCAATGAGTTCAAATTCGAGCCTGACGGTCTGGACTGGCTGATGCTGCATGAGTTTGGGCACGAGTGGTGGGCAAATCTCGTCACGGCCAGCGACTGGCGCGATTTTTGGATACACGAGGGCTTCCAATCATTTATGGACACTCTCTATGTGGAAGAAACGAAAGGTAAAGAAGCCTATTTCGCGGCGATGAAGACCCGCGCCAAAGGCTTTCGCAACATGCAGCCGGTTGCACCTCGAGAGCCAAAGATCGCCTACCAGGTCTACATGGCTGAACCCGACTATTTGAAAAGTGACGGCGATATCTACGGCAAGGGCGCATACGTTCTGCATACACTCAGATATCTCATTGGTGACGATGCGTTTTTCCGAGCTCTCAGGCGAATGGCGTATCCAACAAAGGAGATGGAAACCTTTACCGACGGCCGCCAGGAACGCCTCGTCAACACCGACGATTTCCTCACTATCGCCGAACAAGAGTCAAAAATGGAGCTGGACTGGTTCTTTGAGGTGTACCTGCGACAGCCAAAGCTGCCGAGATTAATAAGCAGCATCAGTGGCGGTAAAGTGGAATTGCATTGGGAGACACCGAACCATATGCCTTTCCCAATGCCGGTCGACATCGTGGTCAACGGTAAGGCTGTTCGTTTCTCTGCGAACAACCAAAAGCGGACATATGTTGTGAGCTGTACCGAGTGCCCGCCCATCACCATCGATCCTAACGGCTGGGTCCTAAAGGCAGCAAGTTGATAGAAACGTCTTTTTGAAGGTAGGTTATTTGCATGGAAACGAACACGAACCACGACGCAATAGTCATCGGATCTGGTCTCGCCGGCCTTTCGGCAGCTTTTGAACTGGCGGAGCAGGGGCAGCGTGTGCTTGTGCTGGAAGCAGAGGAGCGCGTCGGCGGCCGCACTGCGAATTGGCGCCAGGAGGGAATGGACGTAGAGTCCGGCATTCATAAGTTTGTCGGCTTTTATAAGGAGTTTCCGCGTTTATTGCGCCGGGCAGGATTAAGCCTGAAGGACGTCTTTGTTTACCAGGATGAGATAGAGATCCGCGTTGCGGAGGGCGGGGACAGGAATGCTGACCCGAAACGCAGACGGCGCAGCGGTCGATTTGGCGTTTCAGTGTTTTTCAGACCGCTCCGTACTATAGGCGGGGCCCTCGGAAACACCGAGCTGCTTTCATGGCGGGACAAATTTCAGCTTGTTAAGTTCATGGCCGCCGGCACCTCCCGGTACCTCCGCAAGCCCGAATCGCTCGATAAGCTTTCTGTCGCCGACTATGCCAAACAGTTGGGTGTCAGCGACAACGTGATCAATACAGTGATCTTTTCGCTGTCCTCAGGGTTGTTCTTTCTGCCGCCGGAGCGCTACAGCGCGTATCCATTCTTCGCTCTCTCCTGGGCGGGTACAAAGCGGTCTTTTAGGAGCCGCATCGCGGTATTTGCCGGGGGCATGACCGACATCATGGCGCAACCGCTCGCCGACGCGATCAGCGAACGCGGTGGAGAAGTCCTTACCGGCACAAAGGTCGACAAATTGCTGATCGAGGACGGCGCCGTCAAGGGGGTTTTGGCGAACGGCGCCGAACATCTGGCCCCGAGCGTGGTCCTCGCGACACAGATCGCGCCCGCCCGTAAAATTGTGGGAGCCAGTTTCGGGGCCGATGGGCCTGACGACACGCAGCTGAAAAAGCTGATGGCTTTGCCCGACATGTCCGGCGTCGCCGTACAGCTCGATCTCGACCGGCCAGCATTGCCCGACGACCACATCATTTTCGGCCCCAATTCGATACTTGGTACGTTTGGCGAGCAATCGCATACCACGTTTCGCACCTCGGACGGGAGGATCTCGACCTTCCTCACGCCGGTTGAACCTTATATCGTGATGCCGGATGACGAGGTGGTGACCGTGGTGATTGCAGACCTGAAACGCCAGGGCATCGACGTCGAGGGAAAGGTCCGTAAATCTGCTGTCATCCGGCACCCGTCTGAGTTCTATCTGCTTGAGCCCGGGAGCGAGGCGCGGCGGCCTCGGCAGAAAACGTCAGTTCGCGGTCTGGCCCTAGCCGGTGATTACACCAAGCAGCAATATATCTGCAGTATGGAGGGCGCCGTAATTTCGGGTCGGCTCGCAGCCGAAGCCCTAATAAAAGGGCGCAAAAAATAAGCCGTCGCCGATGAAGCATTATTTAATCAAGACCGTATCTTCGTTTTGTGGTGGGAACACTCTGATATAATCCGAACATGAACGAGATCATCTTTCTTGTTGAAAATGCGCCGGAAGGGGGCTATTTGGCTCGCGCTTTAGGCGAGTCAATTTTCACGGAGGGCGATGACCTTGAAACGATCCGAGAAAATATCCGCGAGGCAGTGGAATGTCATTTTGATCCCGGTACCAAGCCCAAGCTGATTCGGCTGCATTTTGTCAGCGAAGAAGTTTTTGCGGCATGAAGCTGCCACGCGATGTGTCGGGTCGTCAGCTTGTTAGGTCGTTACAAACTCTTGGCTATGAGGTGACGCGTCAAACAGGCAGCCACATCCGCATCACCACTGAGTCCAGGGGTATCCATCACATTACTATACCGGATCATCAACCGCTCCGGGTCGGAACGCTCTCGGCTGTATTGCGCGAGGTTGCGGAGCATTTCGATATGACTCGTGAAGAACTGATTGGTATATTGTGCCTCCCGTAATAGACACCGATGCACGCTGAAATTGCCGCCACGTGAGGTCATTTGGTATCTTAAAAGGTTACCTGTTCATTAATATTTGTTATACATAGGATCATTTAATGGCAACAGCAGCGAACGATATCGAGGCAAAAGCAGCGACCGCCGCGGATGGAAACGGCGGCGAGGTCGTGGCCGAACGTGAGAATGTCGGCGATGGCTACGTAGATGTAAAAAAGGCGCCTAAAACGGGCAAAGTCGCCGCCGACGAACCAACTTCTCCCGAAACAAAACAAGCTGCAGAGCAGATCGATAATACGCACGGTCTTGATACCGATACGCTGGTTGGCCTGTACCGGACCATGTATATGTCGCGCCGGGTCGATGACAAAGAGATCCAGCTAAAGGGCCAGAACAAGATCTTTTTTCAGATCTCAGGTGCAGGACACGAGGGTATTCTTGCGGCCGCCGCTCTTGCGATGAAGCCCGGCTACGACTGGTTTTTCCCGTATTACCGTGACCGTGCTCTTATGCTCGGCTTGGGAATGACCGCTCAGGAAATGTTGTGGAGCGCCGTGGGTGCCGAGGTCGACCCGAATTCTCATGGGCGGCAGATGCCTTCGCATTGGGGCAGCGTAAAGCTCAACGTTCCTTCGCAGTCCTCGTGCACGGGAACTCAGGCTCTGCATTCGGTAGGCGCAGCTGAGGCGAGCTACCGCGCCAGCCTCGTTGATGGATTAAAAGAGCAGATCGTCGGCTTTAAGGGTGACGAGGTCGTATACATGTCGGTCGGTGATGGTACGACGAGCGAAGGCGAATGGTGGGAGGCCCTCAACACCGCGTGCAATCTAAAGCTGCCCGTGATCTTCCTCGTTGAGGACAATGGCTACGCTATCTCAACGCCTGTCGAGGTCGGAACCGCGGGCGGTGATATCTCAAAACTGGTAACCGGATTTCCCGGTCTTTATATCCAAAAATGTGACGGCACAGACGTTTTGGAAAGCTACGAAACGTTTAAGCGAGCTGTGGAATATTGCCGCGAGCGTAAAGGGCCCGCATTTATACATGCTAAGGTCATTCGTCCCTACTCGCACTCGCTTTCCGACGATGAAAAGCTCTACAGGCCCGAGGAAGAGCGTCAGGCCGACGCCGCCACGGACCCGATAAAGAAATTTGCCGAGTTTCTGATGACGGAGGGCATCGCCACGTCCGAGGAACTCGAGGCTTTGCGCAAACAGGTAGATGACGCGGTCAACAAGGCTGCGGATATCGCCATTGAGACACCTCAGCCCGCACCGGAAACCGCCTACCGCAATGTTTTCTCGCCCGACGTTGATCCGACGGACCGACAGCTATTTGATACAGAAGACGGTGCCGAACTTTCCGGCAACGCCGGCACTATGGTCGATCTTATCAACCGGTGCATGCATGAGGAGATGGAGCGCGACCCGCGCATTGTCATCTTTGGCCAGGACGTAGCGGACTGCTCCCGCGAGCAGTACCTCGAGCAGGTCAAAGGCAAGGGTGGTGTTTTCAAGGTCACGGCTAATTTGCAGCGAAAATTTGGCTCCGCACGTGTATTCAATTCGCCCCTGGCTGAGGCAAATATCGTCGGACGTGCGGTCGGGTTGGCGATCCGCAACATAAAGCCAGTCGTCGAGATCCAGTTTTTTGATTACATATTTCCCGCGTTTCACCAGATCCGCAACGAGGTCGCGGTCACGCGCTGGCGCTCGGACGGCGATGCCAAATGCCCAATGGTCATTCGCGTGCCTGTTGGCGGTTACTTGAAGGGCGGGGCCGTTTACCACTCGCAATCCGGCACCACGCTCTTCTCGCATACGCCCGGCCTGATGATCGTTTATCCCTCGAATGCACTAGACGCAAACGGGTTGCTGAGAACCGCCATCCGCTGCGATGATCCGGTCCTGTTTCTCGAGCACAAGCATCTCTATCGCCAGGTGTACAACAAGTCACAATACCCGTCGAGCGATTTTCTCATTCCGTTCGGCAAGGCGAAAAAGGTCCGAGAGGGCAGCGATGTCTCCGTCATCACATTCGGCGCCCTTGTGGAGCGGTCGAACCAGGCCGCGAAACGGCTCGAGCAGCAGGGCGTATCGGTAGAGATCATCGATCTTCGTACGCTCGTGCCCTACGATTGGGAAGCGATCACAGAGACCGTGAAAAAGACGTCCCGCGTGATCGTCGCCCACGAAGACCCGCTCTCGTACGGCTACGGCGCCGAGATCGCCGCCCGCATCTCGGACGAGCTGTTCGAATACCTCGACGCTCCCGTCCGCCGTGTCGGCGCTACCGACACCTTCGTCGCGTACGCGCCGCAGGTCGAGGATTTCATCCTGCCGCAGTCGGAAGATGTTGAGAAGGCGGTGCGAGAATTAGTGAAGTACTGATCTTGCGTGATAGCTAACCCGTACGAGCTTCGCTATGGACCTGAAATTCGAATGGGACGAAGACAAGGCGGCCGCCAATCTAAGAAAACACAGGATCAGCTTTGACGAAGCGAAAACCGTCTTTGCCGATCCTTTCGCGATAACCATCGATGATCCGGAGCACTCGGCGGAAGAGCAGCGATTCATCGACATCGGAACGTCCGCGGCGGGCAATGTTTTGGTGGTATCCTATACTGAACGAGGGACGATCCGGCTGATAAGCTCGCGAAAAGCATCCAGGAAAGAGCGACGAATTTATGAAGAAAAAGCAGGCTTCTAAACAGGTCAAGGACAAGGACGAGATGCTGCCGGAGTACGACTTCAGCGGCGGGACGATAGGTAAGCATTACAAAGCCTATCGCCAAGGCCACCGCGTAACGGTGTACAAGAAGGACGGCAGCGTAGAGGTCAAGCATTTCACGCTCGAGGACGGCGCGGTCATGCTTGAAACCGACGTTCGCAAATACTTCCGTGATTCCGACGCGGTAAACAAAGCTCTGCGCGGACTGATTTCCTTGAGACCCAGTGGATCGCGGGAAAAGACGGGCAGTTAATTTCTGCATGAAACCTCCGTTGGCCGCGCTCCACAACTCGTAGATTTCATCCTGCCGCAGTCGGAAGATGTTGAGAAGGCGGTGCAGGGGTTGATGAAATATTGATATGCCGTATGTGTCTTTCTTCTTCGGCATCATTATCCGGATGTTCCATCGAGAACACGACCCGCCACATTTCCATGCAGATATCAGGGCCAGACCGGTGTTTTTGATTTCGATGGTAATATGTTGGCTGGTAATATGAAGTCAAAACGAGCCAGGAATCTCGTGCGTCAGTGGGCTCGTCTGCGGAAAAATGAGCTTGTACAAAATTGGGAACGCGCCATGCGAAAAGAGGAAATTGGAAAGATAGATCCCTTGGAATAATGAGCAAGAAGAAGAACGGCTATTTGCCTCGCGTGATCGATGCAGACTACCTCGGTGATTATCGCATCAAGCTAATGTTCGATAATTCACAGGTTCGGATTGTTGACTGCTCAAAATGGATCGGCGGCGTC
>JBHENG010000002.1:0-9692 GCA_046262195.1 Pyrinomonadaceae bacterium
GGCTATCTGTCATGCCGTCTGAGAGGTACTCTAAGTCCGGATTGCCGCCCTCATTCACAAAGGGCATAACGGCGATCGACTCAATTTGCTTCAAGGGCGAACCAAAATATCGGTATCCGAAAAATCCCGCGAGAGCAATGATCGCCAGGAACAATGGCACGGCAATGAGTCGCCGATCGAAACCCCGCTTTGGTAGTTCGGCGACACCCGACGACGGCGGCACCTCAGTGCGACCGGTCGTGTGGAGTTGTGCCCTCGTCGGACTCTCGCCGGCAGACTGGCCGCCCGCTAACCCAGGTAGAGCAGACTGTCGTCATAATAATCGCGTCGGCATTCCGGACAGCGTTTCATGGTTTACTTAGCTCGGGAGTGGGTCACGGGCATAGTACAGCGCTTTTGTAAAAGTGCAAACGGCTTGGAGACGTTTCTCAACTGCGGAACCGTCGTTTGGAACCCAATGCCTCAGACGTTTATGCAAGCAGATCTCACAGTTCTTAAAAATTGCAGAAAAAAGTATAATGGGCCGGCCCGTTTCATCCTAGACTCCCGCTAAACCACTGATATATCATTATTTTAAGGCCTGACATGATGCGGGAACTAAGCCTGCGGTCCTTATGACGTACGTTAAACCTACATTTCGGCATCCGGCGCTGCCTAAGAATGACCTTGGCTACACGGTCGATTATTACGAAGGGTCGCTTTCGACGCTGTGCGTCGGGTGCGGGGCCACTGAAATAACAGCTGGCTCAGCTCGCGCGTGAAAATCTAAAGAGATCATTTGGCTTGAACAGTTTGTCGACAAGTTGGCGACAAAGCATGATGTTTACACGCATGAGGTTGAGGATGTCCTAAATTCAAAACCACACGTTCGCAAGGCGGAGGGTGGCGATATGAAGGGCGAGAACCTGTATGCCGCATATAGGCTCACCCCGACTGGCCGTTATTTGGTAATATTCTTCATTAGAAAACATGGAGGGCAGGGTTCTTCCGATCTCAGCCGGAGATATGGAGGACAAAGATAGAAGATACTATGCCAAACAAAAAGAAAGTTCGTGATCCCTTACCGGAATCGTTTGCGAACGAGGAAGAAGCCGGCGAATTCTGGGATACGCACAGCGTAGACGACTATGCGGAGTATTTTGTGCCTGTAAACATAGAGTTTGATATTCAAAAGCGGACATATCAGGTTCAAATCTCGGAGGATGTCTTTGAAACACTGACTCAGGTCGCGCGGAAATCGCACGAACCGGTTCGCAAGACGGTCGATCGTATCCTGAGAAAGGAGCTTCTAGCCGCGTAATGACCTACGTTAAACCTACATTTCGTCATCCGGCGCTGCCCAGGAACGACCTTGGCTACACGGTCGATTATTACGAAGGGTCGCTTTCTACGCTTTGCGCGGGATGCGGGCATGACGGCATCAGTGCGGCGATCGCGCAGGCGTGTTTCGAGATGAACATAGAGCCGCACAAGGTGGCTAAGCTCTCGGGAATTGGCTGCTCATCAAAGACACCAGCTTACTTTTTGAGCAATTCGCACGGATTCAACTCCGTTCATGGACGGATGCCGTCCGTCGCTACGGGCGCGAACCTGGCGAACCGCGATCTGATCTATTTCGGAGTATCGGGCGACGGCGACACGGCCTCCATCGGGATGGGGCAGTTTGTCCACGTCATCAGGCGAAACCTGAACATGGTCTACCTGGTGATGAACAACGGCTGCTATGGCCTGACCAAAGGCCAGGACTCGGCGACCGCCGATGCTGGGTCGAAAAGTAAGGCCGGATCCGTAAACTTGTTCGAGTCGATCGATCTGGCCAGCCTTGCGATCGAGTTAGGAGCGACGTTTGTTGCGCAGAGCTTTTCTGGCGACAAGACGCAGCTGATCCCGCTCGTCAAGGCGGCTATGAAGCATCCCGGATTCGCTTTTATTAATGTAATCTCGCCCTGCGTCACATTCAATAACAATCCGGGCTCAACTAAATCCTATGATTACGTTCGCGACCACATGGAAACGACCGCGTTGATGGATTTTGTCCCGATCGCGAGCGAGATCACGACGGCTTACGAGGAGGGAAGCGTACAGAACCTAACCATGCACGACGGTTCGGTGATCAAGCTTCACAAGGTCGACAAAAACTGGGACCCGTTCAATCGCGTATCGGCAATGAATGCGGTTCAGACAGCTCGAGGCAAGGGCGAGATCCTGACCGGGCTTCTATACATGAACAACGATGCTCCCGAGCTGCATGAACTCCTACAGACGGCGGACCGCCCGCTGAATGCGCTTACCAAAAGAGATCTTTGCCCCGGCGCGGACATCCTTGAACAAATTAACGCCCGTTCACGTTAGATACTCAAGAGAAATCCTGAACACTTATATATAAGCAGCAGCGCTCGAGTTTTCGGTTGCGTTAAGTCCGCAAAACTTGTATACGTATCTAGACCCGAAACATCCGTTTCCCTACTGCGCACAAGGATCTCATTGATTTTGAATGATCGCCAGGAGTGTTACGTTTGGCGCAAATTCGGAGTGTGAGCCGCATATCAAATTGATCGTGTGTCCGCTGCCAAGAGTCTGAAATAGAAACTTTTACGGAGAAGAGTTGAAGTGAAAAACATAGCCATAGCTTTCCTTACCCTGATCGCAGCATTCCTGACCGTTTCCGCCCAAACAGAAAAGGTGACCTTGTTCAGGCAGCCCACCATAAGCAAATCCGAGATCGTATTTTCCTACGGAGGCGATCTTTGGATCGTGGGCCGCACCGGCGGCGATGCTCGACGGCTCACAACCGGCGTCGGTATTGAGAATAATCCTTATTTCTCGCCCGATGGTGCGTGGATTGCGTTCACGGGCGAGTATGACGGCAATACCGATGTATACGTGATCCCCGCCAGCGGAGGCGTGCCAAAAAGACTGACATTCCACCCGTCGCTCGACAGAGTTTCCGGTTGGACCGGCGATGGCAAAAGCGTGTTGTTCGCGTCCACGCGCGAAAGCACCTCAGGGTTTTCGCGTCTGTATACCATGCCTGTCACGGGGGGCGGGCTCCCGAATGCGATTCCGCTTCCAATGGCTGACCGCGGCTGGCTTTCTCCAGATGGACAGCACGTGGCCTATGAACCGCTGACGCAATGGCAGAGCGATTGGAAACGATATGCTGGCGGGCAGACGCAGCCGATCTGGATCGCGAAACTTTCGGACTCAACGATCGAAAAAGTGCCTCGTACCAACTCCAACGACAAGTGCCCCATGTGGGTGGGCGATAAAGTGTACTTTCTCTCCGACCGAATCGGCGGCATAGTGACGCTGTTTTCCTACGATACTCGCTCGAAAAAGGTCGATCAGATCGTCGATAACAAGGGACTCGACATCAAGTATGCGTCGGCGGGGGCTGACACTATCGTATATGAGCAGCTCGGTGCGATTTACACAGTAGATGCCGGGTCTAAAACGGCCAAGAAAGTAAACATAAGGGCAGCGGGTGATTTCCCGGGAGTGCGGCCACGGTACGAGAGGGTCGGCGCCAGGATCGCGAACGCTGCGATTTCGCCTACAGGCGTTCGCGCCGTCTTTGAGGCCCGCGGCGAGATCATCAGCGCTCCGGCCGACAAAGGTGATCCCCGTAATCTCACGAACACGGTCAACGTCATGGAACGCGATCCCTCGTGGTCACCGGATGGCAAATGGATAGCATATTTTTCGGACGAGTCCGGCGAGTATATGCTGCACCTTCGCAATCAGACCGGCATGGGCGAAGTGAGAAAAATCGCGCTCGGAAATTCACCCGGATTTTATTCCTCACCTGTTTGGTCGCCCGATAGTAAAAAGATCGCGTATAACGACCACCGGGTGAACCTCTGGTACGTTGACATCGAAAAGGGAACTAACGTTCGGGTGGACACCAATACCTTTGCCGATCTAGACGATGTGCTCGAGCCGTCGTGGTCGCCGGACAGCAAATGGCTCACGTATGTAAGACAGCTCGATAACCGGCTGCGGGCAGTGTATTTGTATTCCGTCGAAAAGAATAAAACGAATCAAATCACCGACGGCCTGGGAGATGCTCGCAGCATCGTTTTCGACGGCAGCGGGAAATACATATTCTTCACCGGAAGCACAAATACCGGCCCGACGATCAGCTTCGCGGATCTTTCCGGGATAGCACACCAGACGTCGAACAACGTCTACGCCATAGTTCTAAGAAACGATATTCCGTCACCTATCGCTCCGGAGAGCGACGAGGAAAAGGTCATGCCCGAAAAGCGCGATGAACCTAAACCCTCGATCACGCCGTCAGTGACGCCCACGCCGCGAGCCGATGCTGCCGCGCCGGCGCCCGCCGAACCGGCCGCGCCCGCGCCCCAGACCACACCAACACCCGCTGCGGCAGCACCGGGGCCAAAGCCGCCCGAGCCGACGCGAGTGGATCTTGACGGGATAGATCAGCGGGTCATTGCGATATCCCAGATACCGACCCGCAATTACAATGCCCTTTATGCCGGCAAACCGGGGATTTTATACGTTACGGAGGTGCCTTTGGCGCCGACCGCAGGACCGCCGGGTCTCACGCTGCATAAATATGATCTGGATAAGCGAAAATTCGAAGAAGTCAAAACGGGTGTAGGCAACTTCCGCGTTTCGGCTAACGGAGACAAGATGATGTTCCAACAAGGCCCTTCGTGGAACATCATCTCGACGACGGTCCCTGCCAAACCAGGGGAAGGCGTCGTGAAAACGGCTGACATGGAGGTGTATGTCGACCCGCGCGCCGAGTGGCGTCAGATGTATGGCGATATCTGGCGGGGCGAACGGGACTTCTTCTACGATCCCGGCACGCATGGGCTGGACATAGAAAAGGCAAAGAAACTTTACGAGCCTTACCTGGACGCTGTCGTACACCGCGACGATCTGAACTATCTGTTTAGAGAAATGCTCAATCAGATCGGTGTCGGACATATGTTCATAGGCGGAGGCGACCAGCAACGGCCAACGCCCGTATCTGTGGGCCTGCTCGGTGCCGACTACACGATCGATGGCGGCCGCTACCGTTTCGCGCGCGTCTACAACGGTGAAAACTGGAATCCGCAGCTTCGCGCACCTCTAACGGCGCCGGGCGTGAATGTGAAAGCTGGGGATTATCTCATTGCGGTAAATGGCCGCGATGTTAGATCAACCGACAACGTATTCGAATTTTTCCAGAGTACGGCGAATCGCCAGGTGGTCATAAAAGTGGCGGGCAGTGCCGACGGCAGAGGCTCTCGTGAGGTCACGGTGGTGCCGGTCGGCAGCGAGTCCGGGCTTAGGAATCTCGCATGGATCGAGGAAAATCGCCGAACCGTCGACCGGCTGAGCGACGGCAAACTTGCGTATGTGTACATTCCGAATACCGGCGGTCCCGGCTACACGAGCTTTAACCGCTATTTCTTTGCGCAGACCAACAAGCACGGAGCGGTCATAGACGAACGCTTCAACGGCGGCGGCCTTTTGGCTGACTACGTCGTTGAGTATCTAAACCGGCAGCAGCTTGCGAAGATCGCGTTTCGCGATGGCAAGGACTGGAACGTGCCCGCCGGTGCCATATACGGGCCTAAGGCAATGCTCATAAACGAACTTGCCGGTTCGGGTGGGGATGCCATGCCGTGGTTCTTTAAGAAGTTGGGCGTGGGACCCCTGATCGGCAAACGCACATGGGGCGGCCTCGTTCGTGCCTCGGGCATACCGACCCTGATGGACGGTGGCAACGTCAGGGCTCCTAACGGCGCGGTCTACGGGCTCAATGGCGAGTGGGAAGTCGAGAATGTGGGCGTTGCGCCTGATATCGAGGTCGAATTTGATCCGGCCGTCTGGCGGCAGGGCCGCGATCCTCAACTCGAGCGTGCGGTGGAATACCTGTTGGCCGAGCTTCAAAAGAATCCGCCGAAGGAATATAAACGGCCGGCATACCCGAATTTTCATAGGGGAACGCCGCTCGGCAGACCATAAGCTTCTATTTGACCGACCAATGGAGAGATCATGACCAGAGTCTTTGTTAGTTTTTTCGTCCTACTCGTCACCGCCGGTGCGGCGCTCGGGCAAAGCGATAAGCCCATGCTGTTCCGACAGCCCACGATGAACCGCACGGACGTTGTTTTCGTCTATGCAGGCGACCTTTGGAAGGTGCGTCGGACTGGCGGAGCGGCTGAGCGCCTGACCAGCGGCATGGGTACCGAAGCCTCGCCAATGTACTCTCCGGATGGCAACTGGATCGCCTTCACGGGCGAATACGACGGTAATGTGGACGTGTTCGTGGTCGAGGCTGGTGGCGGCGAGCCTAAGCGGATAACGTATCACCCCGGCAATGACCAGTTGCTCGGATGGACGCGGGACGGTGCGTCGGTGCTTTTTCTTTCTGCGCGTGCAAGCGGAATGCCGGTGCCAAGGATGTACACGATGCCGGTAACCGGGGCGGGGCTTCCGACTGAGCTCCCATTTCCGATGGCCGGTGGCGGTGCCTCATTTTCGCCGGACGGCACGCGTATAGCCTACATGCCGCTTGCTCCGTCTTTTCAGCAATGGAAAAAATATCGCGGTGGCCGCACGACCAAGATATGGATCGGAGCCTTAAACGACTCGAGCGTAAAAGAAATACCGCGGCAAAACTCAAACGACTATACGCCGATGTGGGTCGGCGATAAGATCTATTTTCTGTCTGATCGCAACGGGCGCAACGTGTCGATCTACTCGTACGACACCAACTCGCGAAGGGTAGCGGATGTCGCAGGCAATACCGGCCCTGACATAAAGACCGCCTCCGCGGGACCAGACGGGATCGTCTACGAGCAGTTTGGCTCGATCAAAATTTTGGATGGTGCGTCGGGTAAGTCGAGCCCGGTCAATATCACCCTCAGCGGCGATCTTCCACAGGTCCGGCCGCGATTTGAGCGGGTAGCTCAGCGAGTGCAGAACGTCGCCATCTCGCCGGCCGGCGCACGTGCTGTTTTTGAAGCAAGGGGCGAGATCATCAGCGTCCCGGCGGAAAAGGGAAATGCCAGGAATCTGACAAATTCACCCGGCGTCGCCGATCGGGATCCGGCATGGTCGCCCGACGGCCGATGGATAGCCTATTTTTCAGACGAATCGGGTGAGTACGCACTCCACCTTCGCGAGCAAAGCGGCATCGGCGAAGTCCGTAAGATAAGTCTCGGAAACCCGTCGTCGTATTTTTACTCGCCCCAATTCTCGCCCGACAGCAAGAAGATCGTTTTTACCGATAAACGGCTTAATGTCTGGTATCTCGACCTGGAAAAGGGAACACCCGTAAAGGTGGACACGAACACCTACGAGAACCCATTCGAGGTTTTGGATCCCAGCTGGTCGCCCGATAGTAAATGGATCGTTTATACGAAACAGCTTAGGAATCGGCTCTGCGCGGTACACGTGTACTCGCTGGCGTCGGGTAAATCGTCTCAGCTGACGGACGGGCTGAGCGATGCACGGTATGCAGTGTTTGATAAGAACGGGAAGTACATTTATTTTACGGCGAGCACCGACAATGGTCAGACAAGTGGCTGGCTTGATATGTCGAGCTATCCTTTTCAGACGACCCGCAGCGTTTACGCAATGGTCCTGAAAAAGACTGATCCGTCGCCGCTATCGCCGGAAAGCGACGAAGAAAAGATCGATGCGAAACCTGAGGCCCCCAAGGCACCGGGCGCGAAGGCCGAGCCAGTCGTGGTGACGATCGATCTCGAGAAGATCGGTCAGCGAATAGTCTCGTTGCCTTTGCCGGCGCGCAATTATCAGGGTTTGGTCGGAGGGAAGGCAAACACATTTTTCCTGATCGAAAGCGTTCCGGTCACAGGTACGGCGCCGGCTGCTCAGCCCGGGGCGGCGGTACACCGGTTCGACATGGATAAACGCCGCGCCGAGAAGGTTCTGGATGGTGTGACGCTCTTTGATGTCTCGGCTAACGGCGAAAAGATGCTGTTTGGACAGGCGCAGGGCCGTTTTACGATCGCATCCACGGTCACGCCGCTCCGCCCGGGTGAAGGCGTGCTGAACGTCGCAGAAATGGAGGTTTACGTTGATCCGCGGGCCGAGTGGAAGCAAATGTATCACGAGGCATGGCGGGTACAACGCGACTTTTTCTACGATCCGACATTCCATGGCTTGGATCTGGCGGCCGCGGAGAAGCGGTATGCCGTGTTTCTGGAGTCAATAGCGTCGAGGGCCGATCTCAACTACCTGTTCCAGGAGATGCTCGGCAACATGAGCGTCGGCCATCATAATTCGGGCGGCGGCGACGCACCACAGCCGGTTCGCTATAACGGGGGTTTACTTGGTGCCGATTACTCGATCGAGAACGGCCGCTATCGATTTACCAAAATATATGACGGCGAGAACTGGAACCCGGGACTCGTCGCGCCCCTCACACAGCCGGGCGTAAACGTCCAGGAGGGCGAATATCTGATATCTGTTAACGGCAGGGAAGTGCGGTCCACAGATAATATTTATTCATTTTTTGTGGCGACGGCCGGCAAGCAGATCGTTATCAGGGTCGGCTCAAAACCCGATGGCACCGACAGCCGGCAAGTAACGGTTGTACCCGTGGGCAGCGAAACGGGTCTCCGAAATTTGGCGTGGATCGAGGGCAACCGGCGAAAAGTCTATGAGCTGAGCGGAGGTAAGCTGGGTTATGTATATCTGCCAAATACTGGCGGTCCCGGCTACACAAATTTTAACCGTTACTATTTTTCGCAAACTGACCGCGAGGGGGTCGTCGTCGACGAGCGATTTAACGGCGGCGGCTCGGCGGCTGATTATATGATCGGTTATATGACAAAGCCGCTGATGAATTATTGGTCGACCCGCGAGGGCGAGGATTTTACGACCCCGGTCAGTGCTATCTACGGGCCAAAATCCATGATCATTAACGAGTACGCCGGCTCCGGTGGAGACCTGCTGCCATGGCTGTTCCGGCAGAACAAGATCGGACCACTCATCGGCAAGCGGACGTGGGGAGGCCTGGTCGGTATATACACTTATCCCGTGCTGATCGATGGCGGCCAGGTGACCGCACCTCGTGTCGCATTCCGAAACCTGCAGGGCGAGCTGGATGTGGAAAACAAGGGCGTACCACCAGATATCGACGTGGACCTCGATCCACAGCTATGGAGGGCTGGCCGCGATGCTCAGCTTGAAAAAGCTGTAGAGGTTACTCTTGCTGAGATCAAAAGGAATCCCATGCGAAAGCCGGCAAAGGGAGCGTTTCCTAACTATCAGGCTCCGCGCTAGAGCAGTCGGGCGTTTATTCCATGACTAGGGTGCTGCATCCGCGGATGCGGCACCGCGAGTGCCGCTCATCATTTTTCATAATTGCCTCTGCCGGCAACTACTGTTTAGCACGCCAGCGGCCCAGATCGAATTGATTCAACGGTTGGAATTTTCCGGCACCGGCTTCGGAAGATCTTTGTACTTCATTGAGATGTTCTCGGTGTTGACTATTTCCCAGCGCCGCAGGACCCAGCCGGTTTCAAGTCTCCACTCGGTGCGGATCTGACCAACGAGTTCGCGTAGGACCCGCGCACGCGGATTCGACCGCGTTTTTATGTCCAGGATGATCGTGGCTTGATTTCCATTGATCTGTTGTTCGACGACAGTTATTTCTTTTGGTTCGTCTTCGTCAAAGCCCCAGCTGATGGGCTCACCCG
>JBHENG010000002.1:9702-61597 GCA_046262195.1 Pyrinomonadaceae bacterium
GCTCTCGGGCATCACGTCAAAGACACGCGCGTCATTGATCCGCTCATCGATGACCTCTTTACTGAGCTCGGGGATGCCGCCCGGATTGGAAGCAGACGGATCCTGTGTGCTGCTGCTGGATGAGGAAGGTGGTCCGCAGCCGAACGAAATGGCCAGCAGCAACGCGATGCTCAGAAATGCCACGAAAGGCATATTGCTTGTGCGATAACCCCTGCTCATTGTTGTCAGTAAGTACTTAAACATACGCAGATTCCGTGCCTTAATCGCCCGCATAGCTGATCTCCATACGGCGTATGTGCCGTCCCGCCAGGAAGAGGACCACGGCGGTGAACAGAAGCAGACTCGGTACCGAGATCCACGTCGGAGTCGGCTCAACAAGCACGGCGAACGGGCCTTCGGACATGGGCACCGGCACGAGCGACTGCAGATAATGGATCACGCTGATCTTTTTCAAACCCGGCGGCAGGAGAAAGTTGATCCACTCCCAGCCGTAGAGCAGCAGGCCGGGGATGATCGGGTTGCGGAATCTCAGCCCGACGATGAGGAAGACCGCGCCGTATCCGATGCAGGCAAGAATAGTTATCCCGAGATAAGCAAGCAAATGACTGGCCCCGGCCCCGGCGAAGAAATAAGTGGGCGCTTCGGCCGGGTAAAGCCCGAAGTAAAGTATCAGCATCGACCCAACGGTCGTGATGCTGAACAACACCGTCGCCGCTATGAGTCCCGAGAGGTATTTACCGACGACGAGGACCTCGCGTCTGACGGGCGCGAGAAAATAGTAATGCAGGCTGCGATCCACCACCTCGCCTCGAAACAGGTTCATGAATATCCACGCACAGCCAAAAAACACCAGCGTGCGAAGTATAAGGGCGCCGTACACAGCGGCATATACCTGGCTCAACATGCTGAAATTTTCCATTTCGTCCGTGTCCGGCGGAAACAGAGCAAGCATCGACAGCAGAACAAGCGGCATTCCCGCGATCGGATAAAGAAGAAGCGCTCGACGGCTGAGGAAGTTCTTTTTGATCTCGAGGCCGAGGATGGCAATGGTCTGCCGCGTCCATAGCGACCAGGAAGTAGCGCGGGCAGCACCCATATTCGTTCCGGAGGGCTGTTCTCTGATCTCGGACATTGAATCCATTAGGCGTGCCCTCCATCAGCCGTGATCAGGTACTGGTAAACGGCATTCAGATCGTCATCAACCGGCGCAACCGACTCGACCTGAAGATTTTGCTCCGTGATCACCTTGTTAAGGAGAAGATAAAAATCGTCGGGCCGGCGAGTTTTGACGAACAAGCCGAGACGGTCGTCGTGGATGCGGGCCTCGACCGTATGCTCGTGTTCAAAAAGTCGTGCAGCCAGGGCCTGTGGCCGGTCGCAGCGTATCAGCACCTGTATGGGGTGTTCCACGATCTCGTCGCGCACGCCGTGCACCTCACCCTCGGCGACGACGTATCCGTTATGCATGAGCACCACGTTGTCGGACATCATATCGACCTCGTGCAGAATATGGCTCGAAATAATGAGGTACATCCCCGCGTCAGCGAGCTCACGGAATAGGCGGATTATCTCTGCACGCGCCATCGGGTCCAGGCCGTTCAGAGGCTCGTCGAGAACGAGCACCGACGGGTTGTGCGCTATGGACTGCGCCAGACGGACACGCTGCCGCATACCCTTGCTGAACGCTGAAACTTTGCGGTCTGCCGCTTCCACAAGCGAGACGCGTTGGAGCGCGGCTTGTGTCAGGTCGCCGGTTTCCTGCTTTGAAAACCCGTGAACACGGAGATAGAACTCGATGAATTCGCGTGCGGTTGCACCGCGCGGAAACGAGTCGAATTGCGAACAGTAACCCAGCTTTTGAAAGAGCGCCTCCGACTCGTCGGGTGACATACCCAGAACATCGATTCGGCCGCTTGACGGTTTGAGCAGTCCGGTCATCAAATTCATCAAGGTTGTCTTTCCGGAACCGTTCGGTCCCACGAGGCTCGTTATGCCCGAGGCTATCTGCAGATTGACTCGATTGACGCCAAGGACGTCGCCATAAAATTTCGATACATTTTCGAACACGATCATAGTGTCGGACGATCGTGAAGCGGCATCTACATGCGCAGCTGTGGAGGCCGGAGGGTGCCCTAAAGGTTGGACGGCCGGCAATGTTGTATTGGGCGATGTCATTTGATCACCTCATAAGCCCGAACCTTACGGGTGAGCAGCCAGATACAGATTCCGCAAACCAGTGCGATCGCGAGCCACGAGGCCCATAGCGGCGGTTCCAGCAGAGCGATGTCAAAAAACTGTTCATCGTAGATCGGGCTGCTAACTCGCCCGCGCATTCTGCCCGTTTGTCGTACGAAAAGTCCGAATAGCCCACGCCAGACGCTGGTGATCGTCGCCCACATACTGATCAGGTGCCCCACGCGTGTTAGAAAAAGCTGATTAACGATCTCACCGAACGCGCTAGGCACAAAGAAAAGCGCCAGCATCGCGCCGCTTGCAACAACTCTCCACTTAACGAGAGCCGATATAGCAAGTGCGATCAAAGAAAGCGAGATGATCCAGGCCATGCTGCCAAAGAAGATCGACCAGACCATCCACAGATTTGCCCATAGCCACGCAACTCCGGCCAGGGACGCCTGGAAAAAGAAGATCAGCAGCCCCGGGACCCAGCTCACGAGCGATAGCAAAAATACGACAACCGCCATTTTGCCGAGCACATATTCCGTGCGTGAAAGCGGGCGACACAGATAGAGCGGCAGTGCGTTATTCGACAGGTCGCGCGAGATGAGCGGCGGCGCTACGAGCACCGTCAAAATAAAAGCGAAAGCGCCCTGGACCTCAAGGAAGGTTTGAAAAAACGACGCGTCGATCGGCAGCAGTTCACGAACGTTTATCTGCAGCAACGCAAGGGCATTCACATTATGGTGCAGATAGACCAGGATGAGCCCGATCAGCGGATAGATGAAGCACAGGATAAAGATCGTCGTAAACAGCTTTGACTTGAAAACCTCGCGCAGGGCGTATCTAGGTATCACAAGAAAGCGCGACCACGCCGTATGCGATTCGCCCTCGTACGCCCGGTAGCGGTGCTCATAAACTGCCATCGATTACCCTCCCGTTCGTCTGTGCGTTTCCGTTCTCCATAGCCTTTAGGAAAATATCTTCGAGAGAATCGCGTTTGAAATTGAGACGCCTGATCTGCACACCGTGCTCATACGCCAATCGGTACAGATCGCTGATCTCTGTGGATTCCCCCATTATGACTTTTATCCGACGCTCGCCCAGCATGGCGTACTCGCAACCCAAACCGCCAATCGCCTCGGCGAAAGCCGCACGATTGCCGCCACGCATTTCCACCTCGATAAACTTACGGTTCGCCTTGCGCTCCTCTTCCAAATTACAGTTTGCCGCGATGTAACCGTCTTTCAACACGAGGATCTCGTCGCAGCACTCCTCCACGTCCCGCAGCAGATGGGATGACAAGAGTATGCGAGCCCGGCCGCCGTCACGGATCTGACGAATAAGCGAGATCATTCGATTTCGTGTGGGCGGATCAAGCCCGTTGGTCGGCTCATCAAGAATGATCAACTTGGGGCCGTGCACGATCGCCTGCGCGAGCTTGGCCAGCTGTTTCATACCGAGCGAGTAGCTGTCTACGGGCCGGTAGCGAGCCTCACCGAGGCCGACATAAAAAAGGGCCTCGTGCGCCCGTTCGAGCGCATGTTCCGGGGGAATGCCGGAAAGCTCGGCCATCAGGCGAACGAAGTGGACACATGACATCTTCGCGATAAACGAGTCCCGTTCGGGCATATAGCCTACGGCGGCGCGCACCTGTTTTGCGTCGTGTGAAATGTCCTGGCCAAATATCCGTGCAGTACCCGAAGTCGGCGGGTGAAAGCCGAGCAAGGTGTGGATGAGCGTGGTCTTGCCCGCGCCGTTCGGACCAAGCAGGCCTATGGCCCGCCCATTAAGCGCACCGTCAAGCGACCGCAGAATAGGCCGCTTGCCGAACGTTACGCTAAGTTGTTCGAGTTCAATGACACTTGTCATGGTGCAATAACGATAGGGGAATAAGCTTTACGCATATCCACGAAAAAACCGACGGACACTGAAATGGTCCGTCGGTATTTTAGCTATATTGCGTGGGTTAGGTTCATTCTTTCTTCTCTACGTCTTTATCGTCCAATGCGTTCGATAAAATGTGCTGCATCTCGAAAGAATTCGGCATACCGATAAGGCTCGCCGGACTGAGGCCGAAAGGACCACCTTCGGTGTTGGCCGCCACTGTGATGCGGTCACCCTGAGCGTAAGCATACGCCAACGTCGGGGGCGCATTCACGTCGATCGTTGCGAGGTTCTTGAGTTCCTGCTCACGGCCGGCATTCTTCATCTTCTCTGCCAGCGGTCCAAGTATCGATGCCATGTCGTGGTAGAAGATCGCCGAGAAGTTGGTGTTGCCATCCTGCGGCAGCGAGCTCATGAATCTCGGCGAGCGAACCAATGTGTTCCCGGCCTCCCGATTCTTAAGTGACTGTTCGAGAAGCGCACGACTCGGAGCAGCGACGAGATAACCGTTCACGTAAGTGTAGTGGACTTCGAGCCCTGCGTCAGCAGATCTGACCGCATAGTACGTGCGATCGCCCAACGTGGTGCTCTCGAGCGTCAGTCTGCCCTTGCCGTGCAGCACAGAGAATTGATTCAGCTTTTCGATGGCACGCTCGAATGTGTTTTGCAGTTTCGCCTGGTCGTAAACTTCGAGGATCACCTTCCACGACGGAGTCGGAAAGATCGGGCCGTCTATCGCGAAGGCGAATTCACCGCCGAGTGGTGCCGCAAAGTCGTTACGAAGACTAAAACCTTGCTGCTTTTCGATCTCCTGCATTTGGCTCCGCACGTCCGGTTTGACCGTTTCTAAAAATCCGAGCAGATCGTCTACGAGCAAGGCCGGTTCTTTAACAACAAAAGCGGTCGCGACATTCGCACTCGACGAGATGAAATCTAACGCACCCATCGGTCCGGGAGCCGCCAGCCACGAGGCGATGCCGCGATTTGGCTCGCTAAAGGTCAATGCGGCCTGGCTTAAGGTTTTGCCTTTCACTTCTTTCTGCTCGGCGACAAAGTGACGCAAATTCGTGACGCCTAGCTGTTTGAGGCCTTCGATATGACGCTGGTCCTCGGGCGTGTTACCCTTAGCTATCACCTTAGCAACGATCTTCTCGAGGTCCGCAGCGACCAAAAGGCCGGCGCCGTCCCTGTAAACATCGGCGATACGCTGATGGAACGAGGAACCCGCAAAGCGGCTTGCTCCCGGCGTTTTTTGAGCGGTAGCAAACCCACGCAGGCTCTCAATCTTTGGCGATGCGGCGAATATGTCGTTATTGATCCATACAAACACTTCAGCTTTCGACGCATTCTTTTCGCCTTTGGCAGACGTATCTGCCTTAGACGCGCTCGCTATGTTCGCCGTCAACGGATCGTCAATAAAGCGAACATTTGGCATATCGCCTGATTTTTTTGCCAGACGGGAGACTTGCCCGTCAACGTATGTGCGGAAGCCGGCTGCATCCTTAAGCTGTCCAAGTACCAGTATGCCGCTCGGTTCACCCTTGGCGTCCATCTCGGCAGTGACAACGATCTCTTCACCCAGCTTCGAACCGAATTCCTGTATGCTCGTCATCAACTTCGAATCGATACCTTCGTGATGGCCTTTCCACCACTCGGCGAGTGCAGGGTTCTGCTTTATACGCTCCTGCATAATGCTCTGTGACTGACCTAGAGTCTCACTCAGATTTGGCAGGGCCGCGTAAAATACTGTGTTCTCGGGCACGAGATCGACGAACTTGGAAGTGTGGCGAACGCCGGGACGCGCAACCTTCTGATTCAGGTCCTGTCGCAGTTTCGCCAGCTCAGAAACGAGATTCGCATATCGCGATGCATTACGGCTCCAGGCGACGTTTTTCGCCACCGGAATTTTATCCAAACGGGGATTTGTCGACGTTTGATCGCCCGGAAGCAATGTTTCGTCCTTACCCGCGTGGCTGACCTTTACCTCGCCCTCGACCACTGAAACACGCGAACCCTTCGTTCCGCTTTCGACAGCGAAGATCGTGCCCTTGACAGAAACCAGTGAGTCCGGGGTCTGAACGTAGAGGCGGCCGTTATGCTGCTTTGCTGCTTCGACGATCACATCGCCGCGATCCAGACGAAGAGTTACGCCGCGCATATTCTCGGTCACGGAGAACTCAGAGCGTTCGCGCATCTCGACTGTTGAGCCGTCAGCGAGCCGCAATACCGCGTTTGAGTCCTTCGCCGTGCGGACGCTCTCGCCCTTCTGAAGCTGCTCACCGCTTGCAAGCTCGCGAGTTGCAGAATCGGAAACTACAAAGACCTGTCCGTTCGCGGTCTCGACCGTCGCGGCAAGCGTGCGGCCTGAAAGATCCAGTCGCTCGTACATGAACATTCCCGCGAGTCCGACAAAGATGGCGAGAGCGGCAGCAGCGCTCCAGCGTGCGATGCTCGTGCTGCTCCATCGCCTGGTGCTTACGCCTTGCGGTTTTCGCGTGGTGCCGCGCGTGTATTGCGGAGAAACGAATGTCGCAGACTTTGCCGCAGTGAGGTTCCGCTGGGCTTTCAGCTCCTGACGGCAGGGAATGCACTCATTGGAATGATCTTCCAAGAGTAATTTGCGGGCGGTGGAAAGCTTCCCGTCAAGGTATGCAGGTATTAGCGACTGGAAATCATTGCACCCGCGAATATGTTCGGCATTATTGCTAGTGTTCATTGTATTTATTCCCTCCATTTGCGAAGTTACCGCGGATGAATTTTCAGCCGCCTCGCTTACGCGTGCCCATACGCGGGCCGCAGATGCGTCTATGGCCGACGGATCGGTCTGTTCGTCGCGTACCGCCTTAGTTGCCTTATCTATGATCGCGTCCAGATCTTTTTTATTGTGCTTCATGATGTTTCTCCAAATATTTGCCTATCTCTTTGCGCAGGCGTGTTCTTGCTCGATGCAGGGTGACCGCAACGACCATTTGTGATGTGCCTAAAACTTCTGCGATCTGACCGTTGTCATAGCCCTCGTAATAACGAAGGGCGAAGGCCGTGGCCGCTCTGCCCTCGAGCTTTGCGACAGCCTGCCTGACAAGCTCGCGAAGCTCTGCATCCGCCAGATTGTCTGCCGGGCTTGCTGCGTCTGAACTTTGCTCAAAATCCACGAGGTCCAACGAGACCGCGTTAGCTCGTTTGCGAAGCCTCACTACGTCGAGGGAAGCATTTATAGCCGCCCGGTAGAGGAAAGCTCTTGGATTTGGCGAAAGGTCACGATCTGACCAGCCTGGTGTCAGCCGGGCAAAGATCGTCTGGAGCACATCCTCGGCGTCACTCTCACTCCCGGTGATCCGGTACGCCACGCGAAACATACCTTTGTAATGTTGGCGAAAAAGAGCCGCGAGATTTTCGAGCTCCGCATTTTCCGCCGTAACCCCGTGTAGGGCCGTGGTTTCTGCGGGGTCTGTTACCGCTGTGATCGGCAGCATATTTGCGACGGTTACATTCACGTTCATTTTCCTTGAGATCGTCTCTCTAGAAACATAAACGTACGGGGCGGGCAATTATTAACAACCAAATAACTATATTTCAAGTTTCGCAATAGTTATTTCCCAGCACCTTTGAAGTGGTATGGAACGGTGGTGGGTCGAGCGGCGGGTTCCGCGGACTCAGAAAGTTGTTCAACTGTGAGACAAGGGGCTTTGGATGGAGGCGGCGATCGGAATCGAACCGATGAATAAAGGTTTTGCAGACCTCTGCCTTACCACTTGGCTACGCCGCCGCTGTTGAAAGGATAAAGGAGAAAGGGTAAAGGATAAAGGTAAAGTCGGACACTTTATCCTTTCTCCTTTACCCTTTCCACTTTCAATTTGGAGCGGGAGACGAGGGTCGAACTCGCGACTTCGACCTTGGCAAGGTCGCGCTCTACCACTGAGCTACTCCCGCATGGCAAATGATAATTCTAGCTTTTGCGTGCTGTTTGTCAAGTTAACGGCCAACGTCGCGGGCGCCCCTAATCGTTGACCGTAATTTCCTTAATAAAGCTCCAATCGCCGCTCGGACTGACCTTGATATTGCCTAGCCGTTTATTTGAAACGACCATATTCGCTGGGTACCAAAGCGGCAGAAGAGGCAGCTCGCCGCTCACGACCTCCCACGTCTTACCGTAAAGTTCCTTGGCACGATTGCGGTCGATCTCGTTGATGGCATCCTCCACTGTTTTGTCGACGGTGGTGTTCACATAGCGGCTGCGGTTACAGCATGAGACAGCCCCGCCCGGTATCTTTGTCGAGCTAAAGAGATCTCGCAAAAAGATCGGGTCCTGATTGCCGCCTACCCAGATGCCGGTATACATTTGAAATTGCCCTTGAGCCAGCTGCTGTCGAATGGTGTTTACCTCAAGCGTCTCGATCTGAACGTTAAGGCCCACATCGTTCAACGCGCTTTGGATCACCTGTGAATATTGATTGACAGCGGCATTTCCAGAGCTGTACTTAAAAATTATTGGCTCATTCTTATAGCCCGCCTCCTGCACAAGCTGCTTTGCCCTCGCAGGATCATATGTGTAGACAGTGCCGGGACTGTACGCCCATGACTGCGGGGGCAGGATCGAGTTTGCAGTCTTTGCCTGGTCGAATAAAAGCTCGGTGACTATCTTTTGCCGGTCGATCGCATAGCCTATGGCCTGACGGATCTTCACGTTATTCAGGGGGGCCAATTGCGTGTTAAACACGAGGTACTGGATATTAGAACCATCAAACTGGTCGACTTTAAGGCTCGAGCTGCCGCTCATTGCCTTAAGCGTGTCGGGCGGGAGGTTGGAAGGCAGCGGTGCGATATCGACCCCTCCCGTTTGCAGTTCAGCCTGCAGAGAATTTGCATCCGTGACCGTTTTGATCCTGAGTTTCGCGATCTTGGGGCCGCCGCCGTCCCAATAGTCAGTATTGGCCGCGAGCTCCACGATGTTTTGAGACGCATCGAAAGCAACGAACTTAAACGGGCCCGAACCGACGGGCTGATCCCTTTGCTGGCCGACCGTACCGTCGGGGATTATGGGTATTGCGACCAGATTTGAAAGCAGCTGGTTTCTGAGTGCCGGGCGGGTGACGGTAAAAATGACCGTCCGGGCATCGGGTGTATCAATGGAAGAAATATGAGCTACACGTGTTGTTTTTGGTTCAGGAGCGGCCTTTGCGGCTGCGTTGGTATTGACAGGCGTAGTGTTTGCCGTCGGCGGTGTTGCGGCCGGGGCCTTATCACCTGTAGGGACAGTATCGAAAAACGCACCGGCTTTGTAGCCATTGCTTTTAAACAGCTCATCAAAGGTATATTTCACGTCGGCGGACGTAAATTCCTTGCCATTGTGAAATTTGACACCGTCCTGAAGGATGAAAGTGATCACCTTTCCGTCCTCAGATGTTCTTATCTCTTTTGCCAGCTCGCCCACATAGTCAAAATTAGCGTCCTTTTTCACGAGCGAATTGAACATCAGGCTCTTGACGCGTTCCGCGGCAACATCCGAGGCCGTTGACGTCAATGTGTCGAAGGCAGAAAACTTCTCCGGCAATGCTACGGTCACAAAATCTGCATTGCGTTTGCGGCACGTGGACGCCGTGGCAAAAAACGATAGGATCAACAGGACAAGAAATAATTTACGCAAATCGGTAATGCCTCCTTAACTAACGGTTTAACTTTGCAGTGAGGTGCTCTGTCTCCGCTGAAAGGTCGTTGAATTTCATTGAGTCAAACGGCCTGGGTTGCGAAAGACGTGATTTTGCACCGCTGATTCGCTCCATCGATTCATCAAGACGGGCGGTTGATATCCCACCGTCAGCGACGGCCGTTCGCACGGCCTCGAAACCCTCTCTTATAGCGCGCGGGTCGGCACAGATGGCGAGCATATCGACACCGGCGGCGATTGCCATTTTACATGCCTCGCCCATGCCGTAGTTTTTGACGATCGCTCCCATTTCCAGATCGTCGGAGATCACGAGACCCCCGAAATGCAATTCCTGACGAAGCAGCTTCGTGACGAAGTTGTAACTCAATGAAGACGGTAAAAGTTTGCCACCGCGATCTCTTTCCTGCAAGTTACTGTTTGGGAACGCAGCATGAGCAACCATCACAGCAGTAACCCGCGTGAGGAGACCTCTATACGGGAGAAGGTCGGTGGTATGCAGCTCGGTATCGTCGATTTCGACGATGGGGAGTTCTTCGTGAGAGTCTACGGTAGAGGCGCCCAGGCCCGGGAAGTGTTTCAAGCAGCCCAAAATTCCGCCAGCCTGAAGCGCGTCCAAAAAACTGCCGGCAAGCGTTTCAACGTCCGATGCAGAACTGCCAAATGTTCGCGAAACCAGGCCGTTGGAGTATTGAGCTCGTCCAGTGTCTGAAACATCGACGACCGGTGCAAAATCCATGTTTAGCCCAAGGGTGTGCAGCGCGTCGGCGACGATATGCGCCGCCTCGGCCGCCTGTCGAGGACTCGTGATCTTGCTGGCCGGCGGCATCGGTGTCATCACGCGTCGCAACCGGTCGACCAGTCCGCCCTCCTGGTCAATGCTTAGAAATGGTGTGATCGGTAGAGAGTCCCGTATCGTGTCCGTTAGCTGCCGCGTCTGCTCAGCTTCGCGAATGTTTCGTGAGAAAAGACAGACGCCGCCGGGAGATACCTGGTCGACAAGCTCACGTGTTGCTTCATCAAACTGCGGTCCCGGCATGCCGATGAAGAATAGCTGTCCGATCTTTTGTTCGATTGAAAGGGAACTGGTCGAATGGATCATTACCAACGAGGAGAGCCGAACACTGAGTTTATCAGTCACCGCTGATAAAGAAAAGAATTACAAGGTGGACCCTGTTACATCTCGATGTTCTGAACGCGCCCTAGACTATTTTATCTTTAATACGTGCGAGCAGCTGTTTTGATTCGTCAGCGGACAGGCCGTCGATATGAACGTTGCGAAGCTCGTCGATCGCCGTCTCGTTTGTTACGGCGAATAACGAGTACTGCGCTGCAGCACGGCTGCCGGCCGCCCGGGCTAGCCCCTCCTTCTTTTCGCCTGCAAATACGGCCAATTCATATTTCTCAAGCTTTTCCAGTACACTTTTGGCCCTCTCGATCACTGTATGCGGCAGGCCGGCGAGTTTCGCAACGGCGATACCGTATGATTTCGACGCCTTGCCGGCCTGGAGCTTGTGAAGAAAGACGACATTCCCATCCCTCTCCGTCGCGGTTATCTGATAGTTTTTCGCTCCCGGGAGGTTTTCGGCAAGCTCGGTGAGCTCGTGGTAGTGGGTTGCGAAGAGTGTTTTGGCGGCGTGCTCGGTAGAATTATGAAGATACTCCGCGACGGCCCATGCGATCGAAAGCCCGTCAAACGTCGAGGTACCTCGACCGATCTCGTCAAGAAGGATAAGGCTTCGCGGTGTGGAGTTATGCAGAATGGCCGCGGTTTCGGTCATCTCGACCATAAATGTAGAGCGCCCCGACGCGAGGTCATCCGATGCACCCACGCGGGTCCAGATACGGTCAACGATCGGCAGGCGGGCCGACACGGCGGGAACAAACGAGCCTGCCTGGGCCAACAGCTGAATAATCGCGGCCTGGCGCAGGATAGTCGATTTACCACCCATGTTTGCTCCCGTGATGACCAGTAGCCGGTCTGTCGAGTTGTTCATGCGCAGGTCGTTTGGTATGAACGAACTGCCCAATGACGCTTCCACAACGGGATGCCGGCCGCTTTTTATCTCGATCTCATCGCCATCATGCAGCACGGGTCGGACAAAGTTGTGTCGGGCAGCGGTTTCAGCAAATGCAGCAAGGGCGTCGAGTGTAGATAAAGCTCTAGCCGTTGACTGCAGTTTTCTGGTCTCCGCGCAGACCGCGGTCCTGATCCGCTGAAACAGCTCCGCCTCCAGTTCACATATTCTTTCGTCGGCACCGAGTACTTTTTGCTCCCACTCTTTAAGCTGCGGTGTGGTGTAACGCTCCGCGTTCGCCAGCGTCTGCCGCCGTTCGTAATCGTGGGGAACCCGTCCTACGTTGCCCTTGGATATCTCGATGTAATAACCAAATACATTGTTAAAGCGGACCTTGAGGTTTGTGATGCCGGTGCGCGAGCGTTCCTGTTCTTCAAAGGAAGCGATGATCTGCTTCGCGGATGTCGAGATGCCGCGAAGCTCGTCGAGCTCGGGGTCAAATCCCGCCCTTACGACGCCGCCATCGGATACTTTCGCCGGCGCCTCGTCCTGTATTCCGCGTTCGATCAGATCGCGTATCTCAGGTAGTTCAAAAATATTCTCCGCCAGGACCTGCAGCAGCAGCGAACTCACATCAGCCAGCGTCTGATTAATGGGCGGAGCCTGCGCTATGGACGCTTTCAAGGCCACCAGGTCCCGCGGCGTGGCCATGCTTAGATTGAGACGGCCAATCAAACGCTCGAGATCGCTAACATCCTTGAGCAGAAAACGCAGCTTCTCCCGCAGAATGGAATCGCACAGTTCCTCGATTGCGGCCAGTCGGGTCTGGATCTCGCTCCGTTTCAGAGAGGGCCGCAGGAGCCACTGTTTCAAGAGCCGCGAGCCCATGCCGGTCACCGTCGTGTCTATTACCCCGAAAAGCGTGTTCTTGGTCTTTTCACCCCGGGATTCAAAGATCTCAAGATTTCTGAGGGTGACCGCGTCAATCACCATGAAGTCATTTGATTCGTAGTACTTTATCTCGGAAATATGGCCTGCCGCCGCCTTTTGTGTCTCACGCGCGTATCGCAGGCACGCTCCAGCCGCCGCGATTGCTCTTTGTTTTCCCTGGAGCCCGAAGGCGGTAAGTTCGTGCACCTCCAGATGCGACTTAAGAATCCGTTCGGACTCTTGCCAATCGAAAAATGAATCATCGACCGCCGTCAGAGTGACGCCGCCCTGAGCTGCCGGATTTAGGCTGCCAGGGGCCGTAAAAAGCGGCTCGGCTCCGCCGGTTTCTGCCGCAAAAGTTCGCTCAACGAGCGCCTCCATCGATCGCGGGTACAGAATCTCTCGAGGTGCAGAGGTCCCAAATTCCTCGTACATTTTCGCTAGAGCATCAGGGCCTGAAATCTCTGTCGCTGCGAAATGCCCGGATGAGATTTCCAAAAATGCGGCAGCGAAAATATCGCCCTGCCCGAAAAATGAAGCGAGGTAGACCGAATCCTTAGCCTCTGTCAGCTGCGGGTCGATGGCCGTCCCGGGCGTGATGACCCTCACAACCTCGCGGTTCACCAGCTTTACGCCCTTGCCCGGGACCTCCGTCTGTTCACAGATGGCGACTCGGTAACCTTTTCGGACAAGCCGCGCTATGTAATTTGACGCTGCATGGTGCGGGACACCGCACATAGGTATAGGATTCGGCGAATCCTTTTGCCGCGCCGTAAGTGTGATCTGCAGCTCTCGCGAGCCAACGATTGCGTCGTCAGCGAACATCTCATAGAAATCGCCCAGCCGGAAGAACAGTATCGTTCCCGGATAAAGCTTTTTAATGTCGAGATATTGCCGAAGCATCGGCGTTGCGTTTTCCATCGAGTGCGGTCAATTGCGTGAGACAGAGTTTAGCGAAAACGGTGCTCGCTTTCAAAGCTTGTGTTTCCAAACTACGGGCCATTTGTTAATATTGTCGATTGCAAACTTGATACAGTCGCAGGATCGGCGACTTCGCCAGATTTCTTACTATCTACAATGGCGACGATCCGTTCAGACCTCATAGGGATTTTATTATGAGAAACGTTAGAGTGCCGGCCGTGATGACTGCCATTTTTCTCGCAGCCGTGATTTCGGCCTTTGGGCAGTCAGCCGTCCCGCCCGCAGCCGCACCGGCCGACAAGTTCGTTGCGGGCATAGGCGGGCAAGATGACCGGTACCGCATTGGCAGCGAGGACGTTCTGAATATTCAGGTCTTTCGGCATCCGGACCTTTCGCAGCGCGTCACAGTTAATCCGAACGGCACGATCGTTCTGTTCAGGCTGGATACGCCGGTGGTTGCTACGTGTAAGACTCCCAGGGAATTAGAGGCTGAGATCGCCAAAGCTTACAAAGCAAAATTTATTCGCGACCCGCAGGTGAATGTCACAGCTGAGCAAAAGTCCCAATGGATCGGCGTGATCGGTGCCGTAGCCAAGCCGGGCACAATTTATATCGGCCGCCGCCTTCATCTGCTTGAGATGTTAGCCATCGTTGGCGGTCCGAGTCAGGAAGCGGGAACACGCCTTTTTATCGCCCGCACCGGCAGTAGGTCTAGCTGTAGGGAGGCAGGGGGTCCGGACACTCCGGACACACTGACCTTTGGTCTGAAGCTCCGAGACATTCAGGAAGGGAAGCAGACGTTCTGGCTCGAGCCCGGCGATGTTGTCTCGGTATCCGATGCTGATATCGTTTACGTTTATGGTGACGTCAACAAGCAGGGGCCCGTCAAAGTGCGCGAGCCGATAACTCTTACACAGGCCATAGTTTCCGCGGAAGGATTGAAACGCGCGGCTAAAAAAGACAAGGTACGCGTACTGAGACAGCGAGAGGGAAGTGCTGAGCGCGAAGAAATGGTCTTCGATCTAAATCAGATCGATAAGGGTAAGATAAAAGACCCCCTCTTGGAGCCGAATGACATCGTGGCGGTTTCCGAGGACCGGATGAAATCTATACTGCAGGGCGTTGGCGATACTTTAAAGGGTACTATTCCCAATGTTATATATCGGATGCCTTAATCGGCAGCTATGAAAGAACCCCGGGAAATTATCAGGAATCCAATTAGCGACGCGGAGATAGAGCGGACTTTTGAGCAGCCTCAAATGCCGTCGTCCGCCAGGTACCCGGGTTATCGGGATACGCAGTTTTCTGAGAGCCTGCAGCTGCTCGATTATTGGCGCGCCATTCGCAAGCGTTTGTGGCTTGTAATAGGCATTGCTGTGCTTTTCACCACCCTTGCTGCCATATACATGGCCCGCAAGCCGGATATTTATTCCGCCACAGCGGTTGTGCAGGTCGATAATGAGCAGATAAATCCTGATCTTGTAACGAGTGATCGGCAGCGAACGATGATAAATTCCGATCCGTCGTATTTCAATACCCAGCTCCAGCTTCTGAACAGCGACAGCCTGCTCCGCCGGGTGATCAAAGACCACAATCTCGACATTAATAAAGATTTTCAGCTGGCTAAAGGAGAGAACTCTGTTTCGCCGTGGCGGTCCATGCTGCGATCGATAGGTCTTGCTACTGCCGAACCAAAACCTAAACAAACTACCGATACGGCGTTTAGTGATTCATCATTGGTTACATCTGACGAGATAGCGGAGGCTGTGCGGTTCGCTCCATACGTTCAGATAATCAAAGAAAACATAAGCATCGACCCGTACCGCGAGGCTCGCACGACTATTAAAGATACTCGCCTTATCGGAATCAGTTATCGGCATACCGAACCGCAGCTTGCATCGTTTATCGTTAACGCCGTCGCAGAGACATTTACGATCCAAAATCAAGAGCGGCGATCCGGGACCAGCCGCAAGACGAACGACTACCTGCAGGAGCGGATCGCGGAACTCGAGTCCGACATTCATCGCGATGAGGAAGAGCTGATCAATCGAACTCAGAATGCGGGTATATTGAAGACTGAGGGCGAACAGACGATCGTTCTCGATCGGCTCTCGGGGCTCAATAAGCAGCTGCTTGAGGCCGAAAACAATCGTAAAAACGCCGAGGCCAGCTTTTTTGCCGTAAGCAACTCGCCGGAGCGGATAAAGGCTCTGGCAGAATCCGAACTTGCACGTTATACGACGGAGCAGGAAGGGACCATCCGCGCGCTCCGTATCGATACGCAAAAGCGGATCGCGGATCTTGGAAAGGAGCGGATCGCGAAACTTCAGCTTTTTGAGGAAGGAGCTCCAGAACTCAAGGAGATCGACGACCAGATTGCCAATTATGAAAAGTCTGTAAATGCCGCGGTTGCGCGTTCCCAAAAGGATCTTGAAGCATTTAGAAAGGATGCGACAAAAAATCTTTTAGAAAACCTGCGCACAAAATATCTTCAGGCCAAGCAGCATGAAGATAAGATCCGCGCGGATTTTGACGTCCAGTATCGGCAGGCTCAGGGACAGGACCAGAGTGCGGTAAACATCAGGCTGCTGCAGCAGAACATCGAGACGAACAAAGGCTTTCTGGATAATCTGAGAAAGCAGGTGAGCGGCAACGACGTCGCTGCCCGCGGAACTGACAATAACATTCGAGTCGCAGAGATCGCGATCCCGCCTGAAACGCCGGTGGGGCCCCGCAGGCTGACGACTGTGCTGGCGGCCCTGTTTCTCTCCACGATGTTCGGTATGGGGCTGGCGCTGTTTCTCGAGTACCTCGACGACACCATTCGAAACACTGAGGAGGTCGAGAAATATCTGCAGCTGCCGGCTTTAGCGGCAATTCCTACCCTCGACTCAATGCCAAAACGCAAGCTCCTGCTTGTTGGAGCTCAGGATAGCGAGGAAGAAACGCCGGAGTCGCCGCTGCTGATCTCGGCCGACCCGCGCTCGTCTTTGGCGGAGGCTTACCGTCATTTAAGGACGTCGATTCTGCTTTCCACGGCAGGCAGCGCGCCAAAGACCCTGTTGATAACATCAAGCCTTCCGTCCGAGGGTAAGACCACGACGGCTACAAATACGGCCATCAGCCTTGCACAAACAGGGGCAAAAGTCTTGATAATCGATGCGGATATGCGTCGGCCGCGCCTGCACTCGGTTTTCAGCGTTGATAACAAAAACGGTCTTAGTACCGTGCTGGCTAGTGCATTGAGTGATGCGGAGGTCAACAACGCGATCGTTCAGGATGAGAAAACAAAGCTGTTTCTGATGACTTCAGGACCGATACCACCAAACCCAGCGGAATTGATCGGATCGGAACAAATGGAAGCAATGCTTCGGCTTTTGCAGAATAAATTTACACACGTCGTCATTGACTCGCCGCCGATCGCGTCATTTACGGACGGCGTATTGCTTGCGTCCATGGTCGATGGCGTCATATTGGTTGTACATGCCGGGCGCAGCTCACGACAGGTGGTACGGCGTTCCCGACAGCTATTGCAGGAGATCGGGGCCAAAATATTTGGTGTCGTACTAAATAACGTCAACCTGAACACCAAAGACAACTATTACTACTATCAGAGCTATTACCACCGAAACAATTACAACACCGGTGAAGGGCAGTAATGGCCATCACCTCTAGCTTATGAGTCGACAAACCAGGGTTTTGGTTACGGGGGCCGGCGGGTTTATTGGCAGCCACCTGACAACTTATTTGAAGCGCAAAGGGTATTGGGTCCGCGGCGTAGATATCAAATATCCGGACTTTGGCGACTCGACCGCGGACGAGTTTGAGCTGCTGGATCTGCGCCGCTGGGAAAATTGCCTTGCGGCGACAAAAGGCGTGGACGAGGTTTATGCTCTCGCCGCAGACATGGGCGGTATGGGGTTTATCTCTTGTCACCACGCACAGATCCTTTACAACAACTCCCTCATAAATCTGCACACGCTTGAAGCCGCTCGCGAAAATGGTATAGGACGTTATTTGTACACAAGCTCGGCGTGTATCTATCCGGAACACCTGCAGGAGGACGTGAATGTTGTCCCCTTAAAAGAAGAGGATGCCTATCCTGCATACCCGCAAGATGCATACGGCTGGGAAAAGCTCGTGTCGGAACGCCTCTGCATGCATTATATGCAGGACTATGGCATCCAGACCCGCACCGTCCGGTTCCATAACATTTTTGGCGAGGACGGTACATGGGACGGCGGCCGTGAGAAAGCACCGGCGGCGCTATGTCGAAAGATCGCGATTGCCAAATTGACCAGTGATCACGAGATCGAGATCTGGGGTGATGGGGAACAGACGCGTTCATTCTGCTACATCGATGACTGCGTCGAGGGCATATATCGACTAATGCGGTCCGATTTCGCCGAGCCTCTAAACCTCGGCCAGGACCGCATGGTGTCCATTAATCAGCTTGCGGACATCATCGCCGATATAGCGGGGATTTCCATCACCAGGAAACACATAGATGGCCCCCAAGGTGTTCGCGGCCGAAATTCTGACAACTCAAAACTGAGGGAAGTGCTCGGCTGGGAACCGGAGATCTCGCTCGAATATGGTCTGGCCAGGACTTACAGGTGGATCGAGTCTCAGGTCGGGGCTTCGCTGCCGGAGGCACATGTCACAGCCGATGCCTCTTCCGTTACCGCGTAGCTTCGAGATCAATGCAGGAAACAGTTTCGATAGTTGGTTTAGGCAAGCTCGGCGCCAGCATGGCGGCCGCATTTGCGTCTCGCGGCTTCAACGTGATCGGGGTCGATATCCACCGGTCTACGGTTGACTTGGTTAACCAGGGAAAGGCACCCGTCCACGAGACGTCGTTGGATGAGATGTTATTTGCCCACAGGGACAGGATACGGGCCACGTTAAGTCATGAGCAGGCCATCCTGGGCTCAGATGTTTCGTTTGTGATAGTGCCTACGCCCAGCAATGCTAAGGGCGCATTTTCGCTTCAATATGCGCAATGGGCCTTTAAAGAGATCGGTCGCGCTCTCGCAAAAAAGAAGTCGTACCACAACGTTATTCTGACGAGCACTGTCCTGCCGGGAGCAACGCGGCAGGGTCTTGTCCCGGTTCTTGAAAAAGAGTCGGGCAAGACGGCCGGTCGTGATTTTGGCGTCTGTTACAGCCCGGAGTTCATCGCCTTAGGAAGTATCATTCACGACTTTTTAAACCCCGACTTTACGCTCATCGGCGAGATTGACGCTCGCAGCGGCGACCAGCTTGAGGACCTTTATTCGCGGGTTGTAAAAAATGGAGCGCCGTCGGCTCGAATGAGCCTTGAAAATGCGGAGCTGACCAAGATATCGATCAATTCGTTCGCTACCGCAAAGATCACTTTTGCGAACATGTTGGCGGAGATCTGCGAACGATTGCCGGGTGGCGACGTCGATGCAGTGACCAATGCGCTCGGAATGGACGCGCGGATCGGACGAAAATACCTTACCGGATCGATAGGTTATGGGGGCCCGTGTTTTCCTCGCGATAATATCGCGTTGTCATTCATAGCAAAAGAACTTGGCAGCGAGGCAGCGCTTTCAGAAACGACAGACCAAATGAACCGTCGCATCGCCGAAAATGTTTCTCAGCGGATCCTCTCGCTTGTACCGCCGGCTTCGACCGTTGCCGTCCTCGGACTCTCGTACAAGCCGTCTTCACACGTTACCGAAGAGTCGCAAGGCCTCTTAATCGCACAGCAGCTCTCTAAAAGTGGCTTGCGGATAGTGGCATATGATCCCATGTCAGCCAAAATGGAGCTCGAGGAGCTAAAGCGAAATATCGTTGTTCTTGAATGTATATCAGAATGCCTCGCCCAGGCCCAGACCGTTCTCATCACTACACCTGACCCGGCTTTTGCAAAGCTTACCGCTACGGATTTTCGCAACAGCTGGAGCGAGGTTCTGGTTTTTGATTTCTGGCGTATTATCAAGCATGAGCTTGCCGATGCACCGCACATAAAGTACATCGGAACAGGCATAGGAATCGATCACGAAGATACAACACGCATCCTTAAAAGCCTGTGGTGGGGCGATCCCGGCAATGCGGTTGCAGCTTCTTACGAATGAAGTCTAAACCCATCCGCGTTGAGGTAGTTGCGCCTGTCCATAATCGTAAAGATATCACCCTACAATGTTTGAAAAGCCTTGCCCGGGCAGCGACGCCGGGATTCGAGGTTCACGTCATCGTTGTCGACGACGGCTCGACCGACGGAACAGGCGACGCGATCAGGCTGCATTTTCCGTCGGTTGAACTCGTTACAGGAGACGGCGATCTGTGGTTTACAGAAGGCACGAACGTCGGTGTCCGCGCGGCTCTCCGCCACGATCCTGACTACGTTCTCATGATGAACGACGACCAGGTGTTTGACGACAAATTCCTGCTGCACCTCGTAGAAACGGCGGACCGGTATCCACGCTCAGTCGTCGGTCCGTTACTTTTATTGTGGGACACGCCGCATAAGCTGTTTCAAACGGCGCCGGTATGGAGTACGATGCGCGGCGGCTGGGTCCACTGGCGAAAACAGACCATCTGGACAGTCCCCTCCAAACCATGGGCCGTAGATATGATCGTTGGCAATTGCATCCTGGTGCCGGCCGCAGCCTTTCATGAATGCGGTTTGATGGATTCGCGTCGATACCCTAATTTTGGTGATGCCGAGTTCACGCCCCGGCTAAAGAAACGTGGTTGGCGGCTGCTCATCGACCCGCGTTCCCGTGTTTTTTGTCAGCCGAACAGCATAATGCCTTCTCTGTCGGGGATGGGACCGCGCGAATTGTATTCGGCGCTGATCCGAGGTCTGGGCAATGGCAACAATCTCCGCAGGCGGTTTTATTCGTATATAGACGGCGGTCCGAACAAGGCCGCGGGAACCCTGGCCTTCGTCGTTTTTATGATCAGGGCGTTGTTTCGGCGCGACGCAGAACGACTCAGACGGGACGGCGATGTCGAGCCGCCGCTGTCAGAAGTCTTCCGAGATGCCGTTGTTGATGACTAGGCTTACTTAAGGCTCATTGATGATTGAAAACAGGCGCCGAATAATATTCTGTTGGACATATCTTCAGTGGGGTGGGGCGCAGATCTACTTCCTGGGGATCATAAAAGAGGCGGTCAAGCAATTTGACGTCACGGTCGTACTCCCCCGCGATTCTTCACCAGAACTGGTTGGGTACATCCACGAGATTGGCGTCAAAACGTCATTTATGGATCACCATTGGGATAATTTGCCGGCCGCCTCCCTCCGTCATCGAATACAGCGTCAGTGGGGCCGCATATTGTCCGAGGTGAAGACCTTGAGACATCTGCGTGGTCTTGGATTGCGCGGCACGGTCGTGCACATTGACGTTCCGCCATGGCAGTCGTGGCAGCCGCTCACCGCACTTGTCGTTCAAGGAGCGAACGTATTCGTGACGCTTCACAACGCATTAGCGAGGTCAACGCGTTGGCGAAAGATCATATGGAAGTTAAGGCTGCACTTTCTCGCCCGTCTGCCACGCTTTAACGTCTTCACTGCGAACGAAGATACAAAGAATAAATTCCGTGACTTTTTTCCTTCCCATTTCTGGGATCGCATTAAAGTTGTACGGGCGGGCATCGACCCCGGCGACATCGAACGCGCGACCGCAGCCAGCGCGGATCAGAACCACCTTCGAAAACAACACGGACTCGACCCCACGAAATTCATCGTTCTATGTCTGGGTCAGTTTGTAGATCGGAAAGGAAGATGGGTATTTCTCGAAGCTGCGAAACAAGTCACCAGTCAGGTATCGGATGTGCAGTTCGTTTGGGTTGCGCCAAAGCCTCCGACCGACGCGGAAAGTGCTCGCAAACAGGAATATGGGCTGGATGAGAACTTTAGGCTGCTCTTGTCACCTAGTATCGGATCGACACGGCTAGACATTCTAAGTTTTTACCGCGTCGCCGATCTCTTTGTTCTTCCGAGTCTGGTCGAGGGCTTGCCGATCGCCCTGCTGGAAGCCATGGCGATGGGGGTCCCAGCTGTCTCGACTAACATAAATGCGATCCCCGAGGCCATCACCGACGGTGAAACGGGCATCCTGGTCAACCCGAACGATGCCGAAACACTGGCCGATCAGATCATACGCTTGAAGAACAATGAGCCGTTTCGTAATGCGCTGGGCGTGAAAGGTCGGGAATATGTGTTGAACCGATTTGACGAAAGAGGGGCCGCACGGGCCGCGATTTCCGAATATGAACGTGCGTTCGCCAATGGCAGCTGAGATCAAAAGCCGAAAAGACCGCCTCGCCAGGAACAGCATCTTTAGCCTGCTATCCTGGGCCATACCGATCGTCCCGGCCTTTATCGTTACGCCGATCATAGTAAAGGGGCTGGGAACCGAGGTGTATGGCGTTTTAGTAATAATACTGAGTTTTACTACCTACTTTTTTGCCATAGGAGTAGGGAAGCTGACAACCAAATTTGTCGCGGAATATCTGGCGGCGGGCGAAACTGAGAAAATTCCCGACATAATATCGTCGGCCATGATTCTGAGCCTGCTGCTCGGCACGGCAGGGTCCGGAATCGCTGCCCTCTTTTCCCGAACAATTGTCACTGACGTGCTGCTGATCAGCCCTGAATATGCTGAATCGGCCGTCATCGGTTTGTACCTTGCGTGTGCGACGATCTTGCTGACAATGATCAGCCAGGTCTTTCAGTTCGTGATAATGGGGTTTCAGAGATTCGATCGATATCTTCTGATCACCAATATCGGCAATCTGCTTTGGAGCGCGGGGAGCGTGCTCCTGGTGCTTTATGGATACGGACTTATTGCCCTGCTGGTGTTGAATGCAGCAACGGCCGCGGTGGTTGGTATTGTTTCATACCTGATCTTTAGAAGCCTACTGCCGCAGTTTAGGTTTACCTGGCGGGTAAACGCCCGGTCCTGGAACGCGGTTTGGCGCTATGGGGCCAGCATTCTCGGGTACCAGCTTTTTGGCAGTGTTCTGCTGTTGTTCGAACGAGGATGGATAATGCGAAAGTTTGGGCCCGAGGCGCTCACGCATTATTCGGTCCCGATGGCGCTCGCAATCTACATTCATTTGTTGGTCAGCAGCATCCTGCTTGCCGTGTTCCCAATGTTCAATGAGCTGCTTCAGGACCGAAACAAGCTAACGCTTCTTTATCAGAAATCGACCAAGCTCATTCTGTCGATCATCGTTTTTTTGTTAGTGTCCTCGATAGCGTGCGGGTTCGTATTTCTTCAACTCTGGTTAAGCCCGGCGTTTGCGGCTGCATCGTACTGGCTGCTTGTGATCCACGTGTTGACATTCTCCCTGCTGGCGCTTAGCACGATCATATGGCAGGTTGCAGAGAGTTTTGATCACGCAAGATTAAATGCACTCACAACTTTTGTGTGGATGGCTGTGTCGGTCCCTCTCATCGTGGTGCTGTCGGGCAGTTACGGAACATACGGCGCGGCGGCCGCCCGGCTGATGGGTGTCCTGGTCTTCATACCACTGCTGCTTTTTGTGGAGGCCCGATTTCTGGGCGGTGTGTTTTGGAAGTTTTGGGGCCAGGTGGCATGGCGGGTGACCCTTGCTGCTGCACTAACGTTCGCCCTGGAGCGCATCGTGCTCACAAATCTTCCCGCGGTGTGGGGGACCTTAGTTGCCGCGGTAGGTCTCGGCGGCGTACTTTACTTGAGCGTGCTGATGTTGACCGGCCTATTCAGCGCTGACGAAAAACAGATGCTCAGGAATCTTTTCGGCCGATTCGGTGCAGTGTATCCGGGGGCGCCTTAAGTTTGCTTATAACCTGCGATGTTTAGAGACTTTGATCTTGTCCAGCGTCTAGATTTTATACGCGCGATCTGCGCCGGCAAAAAGGTGCTGCACCTTGGCTGCACAGATCATCCCTACACGCGGCAGTCGATCGACAACGATCTGCTCCTTCACTTTGAGCTGGAAAAGATCGCGTCGGACCTGTGGGGTATGGACGGTGACGAAGAGGGAATCGAGGTACTGAGATCCCAAGGCTCAAAACAACTCATCGTCGCAGACCTCGAAAAACTGGATGAGCTTACATTGGAGGCGAAGTTTGACGTCATCATCGCTGGCGAGATGATAGAACACCTCAATAATCCCGGATTGTTCCTGAGCGGGATAAAGAGGTTTATGGACGAGAAGACGGAACTCGTAATAACGACGACAAACGCATATTGCGCCTTTCGATTCTTTTATTACGGTTTACGCGGGCGAGGCGGGCGGCAGGAGCCGATACACCCGGACCACGTTTCATACTATTCCTTTTCGACCCTGTCGCACCTTTTGCAAAGACATGGCCTAACGGTAGATAAATTTCTTTTTTATGATATTGGCCACGAACACCGGCCCCACGGCTCTCGTATTCTCAATGCCGTCAACGACATCTCTGTACGTTTCTCGTCCCAGTTGGCCGACGGTCTGATTGCCGTGTGTCGTTCCAGCGAATAAACTTGAACCCGGATGGCGGCTAACTATCGCACTACTCTTCCGATCACCGGCGCCAGCCGCGGCCCGCAGGCTGCGCTGATCCTGATGATCGTTCCCATCGTCGTGGGTCTGCTCATATTTCTCGTCAGCTACGGTGCTTTAGAGTCATATCCATTCATGTTCCTGGTCCCGTGGGCTCTGGCCCTCGGCGTTTTGATGTCCGTTCCTCTCCTAATACTTATTTATCAGCGGAAATTTAACTTCTTCAACCCGTTGGTCTTTGCAACCTGGTCTTATTGGGTGCCGGCTTTCGTCCTGGGCGCGATCTTTCTGGCGACCGGGCTCTCAAACCCCTACTATCTCACCCTGATCGATGATGTTGAATACAATCTGCCATACACGATGATACTGATCGGGCTGGGGTTCATCGGTCTCACCGTTGGGTATTTTCTTCCGTTTGGCCGCCGGTTGGGCAGCTATGTCGCCTCGTTTCTACCGGCGACGGAATATCGGCCGTCATCGTTTTTTATACCTGGGCTGATCTTGCTTGGCATCGGCGTTCTTAACACCATACTTGCCTTCTGGGCCGGTGTTTTTGGCTACCAATTGAGCGCCGAGTCAAACGTGTACGGCGGACTGATCTTTGCCTCAACATTTCTCAGAACTCAAGCAATATTTCTGTTGGTTTTGACCCTCTTTCGACAACGGACGCTGAATTCTATGTCCATCGTCATAGGGGCGATAGTCGCAGTCGTGAGCCTGGCTGCGATCCTTTTTGCCGGCAGCCGCGGCGGTATCATTCAGTTCTTCCTGACCGTATTTTTCGCGTATATGCTGTCGGGCCGACGGGTCCGGCTTAAGCAGGCGTTGATCGCGGGCTCGGCACTCACGATCATGATGCTGGTTGGGATGATCTATGGAACTACTTTTCGCTCGGTCAAAGGCAGTGAAGAGGCCCAGAGCGGGGAGGAATATGCCGACAATATCCTGCGTACATTTGACCGCATCCGGACTGACGACACTGCGGAAACATTGCAAGTCGGTTTTAGCTCCCTCACCGGCCGTGTAGATATTGTCAGTGCAGTAGCCGTAGTGGTCGCAAATCATGAGCAGTTGAAGCCGTATGAAGAAGCTTATGGGCTTGATAATAATATATGGACGGACACGACCACCTTCCTGATCCCGCGAGTGCTGTGGAAGGACAAGCCGTACGCTTCGGATCCGCGAAAGTTTGGCGATCTCTATTTTAACTACGGGCAATCGTCATTTGCCATCACCCCGGTGGGCGATCTGTTACGTAACTATGGTATGCCTGGCGTCTTTTTTGGAATGTTGATAATTGGGATCATCATCAGGTTTTTGTACCGTACATTGTTAGAGGACCAGCCTATCATTACCTGGCGGGCGACGCTATATTTTATGCTTATAACCTTGTTGTCATACGAGGGTTTTTACGGAACAATGATCCCGATTCTTTTCAGAGTTGCTTTCATGTCTATAATCGGTATCGTGATTGTCCAGTTCCTCGCCGGGCGGCTGGATCGCACGAGCGAACGGCACGCATTCTGATCAATGATAGTTTTCACTAACGGCTGCTTTGATATCATCCACCCGGGACATGTGGACCTGCTCGAACGTGCCCGATCGCTCGGCTCCAAACTCATCGTGGGGATCAATAGCGACAGGTCCGTTCGCTCCATCAAGGGCCCTGGCCGGCCGCTGCAGGATGAGGAATCCCGCAAGGCGGTGCTGCTGGGCCTCAGATCGGTCGACGAAGTAGTAATATTTGACGAGTTAACACCTGACGACGTCATAAGGACCATCCGACCCGATATTTTGGTGAAGGGCGGAGATTGGCCTGTTGACCAGATCGTAGGCGCGGATTTTGTACAACGTAATGGCGGCAAGGTATTTTCGCTGCCTCTGAAGAACGGGTACTCGTCGAGCCGCATCCTGGAAAAATTAGCGGCACCCGCCGGTGAGGGTGCCGCAGTAAATGGCGATTCCGTGATCGAGAGATCGCTGAATGAACACCGCGGCGTTTTTCGCTCCATATCCGATCGGATCATACCTTCGATCGAGGCGTGCGCGGACATCATTCTTGAAACCGTTCTTAATGGAAACAAAGTTCTGATATGCGGCAACGGCGGCAGTGCCGCGGACTCACAGCACATCGCAGCTGAGTTTGTGGGCCGGTATGAGACTGAAAGGCGGGCGTTGCCGGCGATTGCCCTGACAACTGATACGTCGGCCCTAACTGCGCTAGCTAACGACTATGATTTTCAGCGGATTTTCGCGCGCCAGGTGGATGCGTTGGCTGCTGAAGGCGATTGCCTTATTGCCATCAGTACGAGTGGCAACTCACCGAACGTCATTTCAGCCGCCATGTCCGCAAGACAGAAAGGCTGCAAAGTTGTCGGCATGACCGGAGCTAAGGGCAAGAAACTCGCCTCCTTGTCCGACGCATGCGTCATGATCCCATCTGAGCGAACAGCTCGCATACAGGAGGGGCACATTACCGTCGCTCATGTCTGGTGCGAGATCGTGGATAAAGAATTGGAGCTGCAGGAGGAGTCCAAGGCTGAAATGCTTTCATGAATTTGCTCGACAACATTCATAAACAAAAGATCCTCGTTATAGGGGACGTCATGCTGGACCGCTACTGGTGGGGCAGCGTAGGACGGATCTCTCCCGAAGCACCGGTCCCGATCGTACAGCTTGAAAAAATGAGCCTCGTTCCAGGCGGTGCCGCCAATGTTGCTACTAACGTGGCAGGACTTAGTGCAACACCGTATCTTTTTGGCATAAAGGGCGACGATGCCGAGGCGGGAATGCTGATCGCCGCCCTCAATAATGCAGGCATCAATGACCACTCGATTACGACGATCGCGGCGCGCCGTACGACCATCAAAAGCCGGGTCGTGGCCCATAGCCAGCATGTCGTACGCATAGACCAGGAGTCGGTAGATCCTATATCGACGGCTGACGCCGACCGGGTATTGGGAATGGTGGCGGATATTCTACCCGAGATGGATGCTGTCATCGTGTCTGATTATGCGAAGGGTTTTTTGACCGATCATCTGCTCCGAAAATTGATTGATGACACGCGAAAACGGGACATCCTGCTGGTGGTAGACCCAAAAGGACGAGATTTTTCTAAGTACAAACACGCCTCCATCATCACTCCCAATGCCAGGGAAGCGGCCCACGCGAGCAATCTTGACATGGACTTGCCTGATCACGTGGCTCTCAGCGGCCAATACCTAATGGACAAGCTTGATATCGAAGCGCTGCTCATTACCGAGGGTGAACACGGGATGACTTTGTTCGAGGACACAAGTTCGACTCATCTCGACTCGCTTGCGAGAGACGTTTATGACGTGACGGGAGCGGGTGATACGGTCATCGCGACATTTACGGCCGCCGCGGCGGCAGGGAACACATTTCTCGATTCCGCAAAGCTCGCAAATGCCGCTGCGGGTCTCGTCGTTGGTAAGATCGGTACCTCGCAGGTATTAAAGCAGGACCTCGCGGACTTTATGAACGCTGAAGAGAACGTAGCGCACTTCAGGGCCCGCCCCGCATGAAATGCCATGTTGTGTTCATCGAAAGAAAGCCGGGGGCGTCGCGCAGCATTGAAAGGGTTTTTCGCCAGATCGATCAGGCTCTCCCTGATGATCAGTTCACGACCGAGTTCCAATCTGTCCCTTATGGCAACGGCATTTCCGCGATACTCAGGAACCTTTTGTTTTTTCGACCACAGCCGGCTGATATTTACCACATAACTGGCGACGTCCATTACATCGCGCTGGTGCTGCCAGGGAAAAAAACGCTGCTCACCATACACGATCTGATCTTTTTGCACGGCCGTTCAGGACTACGTCGCTTTGTTCTTAAAAAGCTGTTTCTCGACCTGCCGCTTAAGAGAGTCGCGCGCGTAACGACTGTGTCCAAGACAGTGAAAGGTGAGATTGTGAGTGAGACGGCGATCCGAGACGAGCGGTTCACGGTCATCGATAACCCTTTGAACAAAGACATGCTTGCGAGAGAGTCGAAGCCGTTCAACCGACACTGTCCAACGATACTTCACATTGGCACCGGAGAAAATAAGAACCTCGCGACCCTGCTCACGGCCGTGAGGGGCTTGCCCTGCAGGCTGCGGATTGTCGGTCGGCTACCTCTTCGGATTGTGGAACAGTTAAATTCGAATGAGATCGTATATGAAAATATCTTCGATCTCGATGACGAAAAAATGGCAGACGAGTATCGCCGGGCTGACATTGTTTCCTTTTGCTCGACATACGAGGGTTTCGGGCTGCCCATCATCGAGGCGCAAGGTATGATGAAACCCCTGGTGACGAGTGACTTGCCGCCAATGAACATTATGGCCGGCGCCGGGGCGGCCCTGGTAGACCCGCTCGATGAAAGGACCATCAGAAATGCGCTCGACCGCATTATTGGGGACGAGAGTTACCGCAGCGAAATAGTGAGGCTGGGGTCGGAGAACGTCAGGCGTTTCGACCGTGGGGATATAGCCGATCAGTACCGTAAAATTTATCTGCAGATCTTTAATGGCTCCAATGACGAAACTGCCTGAGATGAACCGACCTGTCGGGCGTTCCGTCATCATGATCTTCTCCGAGTTCTATCTGCCGGGGTACAAAAGCGGCGGTGGAATGAGGACCATAGTTAATATGGTAGAGCGGTTGAGTGACCAGTTCGACTTTCGCATCTTGACTAAGGACCATGACGGCAACCTGGACGTTGCGCCATATTCGACGGTCGGCCTTGACCGGTGGAATTCCACGGATAATGCCAAGGTGTACTACATTTCACGCGACAGGATCAGACTGAGAGATATCCGAAAGATAATTTTAGATGTGAGACCTGCCGCGATCTATACAAACAGTTTTTTCTCCAATATAACCGTGCGGGTGCTGCAACTCAGAAAACTCAAGTTGATCCCGGCCATTCCCTTGATACTCGCTCCGTGCGGAGAACTTTCCCAGGCCGCTCTAAATCGAAGCTATCGCAAAAAGAGGCTTTTCCTATCTGTCTCAAAGTCCGCCAATCTGTACAAAGGTCTGATCTGGAAAGCATCGTCTCCCACTGAAAAGGTCGATATCGAGCGCATAAAGCCCGCTAGCGGACGCGTCATGGTGATCCCTGACCTTCTGCCTCGGAAGCTGTTCGAGGAATATGATCAGGCAGCGAAACCTCAGAAAATACCGGGCGAGGCTCGAATGGTGTTCTTTTCCCGCTTCGTGCGCATCAAGAACTTCAAATGTCTGCTGGAAATATTGCTCACCGGCGTTCAAGGCAAATTAAGTATCGACGTTGTCGGACCCATCGAGGACGAGGAATATTGGCTGGAATGCAAACGTATCATCGACCGCTTGTCCGAGAACATTACTGTCCGATTAAACGGGCCAGTTCCGAATGACATGGCGGTAAAGACGATGTTCGGGTACCATTTTTTCTTGCTCACGTCGGAGAGCGAGAATTTTGGTCACGCCCTCTTCGAGGCATTGGCGGCCGGCTGTCCGCTATTGATCAGCGATCGAACGCCGATGGACGGTCTGGAAGAAAAAGGGATCGGCTGGGATCTGCCGCTCGAGGCTCCCGAGCGATGGATCGAGGCTGTGCAGAGTTGTATTGATATGACCGCCGTTGAGTATGATCAGATGTCTACTGCGGCGCGAGGATATGTTGAGGAACTGCTCAGCGACAAAGAGGTTGAGGAACGTACCGCTGCACTGCTGAGCGGAACCGTCCATGCGGGCGGCGATGATTATGGCCGTTGATACTGCAATTATTGGAAAGAATGCTGTCGCCGCTACCGCACCGCGTACCTGATCCATATGAAAATTCTTGTTGTCGGCGGTGGAGGCATGCTGGGCCATAAGCTGGTTCAAACTTTTTCCGGCGTCTTTGACATTTACACGACGGTGCGCAGATCTAAAGAGGAATACAGTCGGTACAACATTTTTGACCGGGCGACGATATGTGAGGCTATCGATGTCGAGAATATTTTAGGTCTGGAAGCCGTCGTCAACCGTGTTCGGCCCGATGTGGTGGTCAATGCCGTAGGTCTTATAAAACAGGTTCCGGAGACACGCGACATCGTAAAAACCATATGGATAAATTCTGTCTTTCCCCATCAACTCGGACAAATCACGGCCAATGCCGGAGCGAGACTGATCTGCATCAGTACGGACTGCGTTTTTACCGGGGAGAGGGGAAACTACAGCGAGCATGACCGCCCAGACGCGATAGACATTTACGGCACGACCAAACGCCTGGGTGAGGTCATGGGCCCTAACTGCCTAACGCTTAGAACATCCATAATCGGCCGTGAGCTGGGGTCGAGTCACAGCCTTGTGGAGTGGTTTCTTGGGTGCGCCGGGCAGAGCGTTAAGGGTTATACAAGAGCTATTTTTTCAGGACTTCCGACGCCGGCCATTGCGGATTTGCTAGTTCGCTTGATCAACGATCACTCTGATCTGAGCGGTATCTATCACGTGTCTGCGGACCCCATATCAAAGTACGACCTTCTTCTGCTGCTGCGAGACGCCTACGGGCTCGCCGTCAATGTTGAGCCGTCCGAAGCCGTTGCGATAGATCGAAGTCTCGACTCGACGCGATTCCGGAATGCGACCGGCATAAACATTCCGTCAATGACTGATATGATAGGCCAGATGGCAAACGACCCGACACCATACGGCAACTGGCGCAAATGACCTATTTAGAAGGAAAACGAATTTTGGTTACTGGCGGCACCGGTTCGCTCGGCCAGGTCCTGGTAAAAAGGATTCTTAGTGGTGAATTGGGTGTGCCGGAAGCGGTGACGGTACTCTCACGCGATGAGGCCAAGCAGCACTACATGCGGCTGGAATATCTGCACCGTGAGAACGCCACCGACGACGTCATTTATCAGAATTGGAAGGGCAAGCTCCATTTTAGGATCGGTGATGTCAGAGACTACCCCGCATTGGTCGCGGCCATGCGCGATGTCGAAGTGATATTTAATGCCGCTGCCTTAAAGCAGGTACCGTCGTGCGAATATTTTCCTTTTGAGGCAGTACTGACAAATGTTTACGGTGCAGCTAACCTCGTCCGCGCCGTCAGAGAAAACAAACTGCCGGTCACCACAGTTATCGGCATTTCGACCGATAAGGCCTGTAAGCCCATCAACGTGATGGGCATGACCAAAGCTCTGCAGGAACGGGTTTTGGTCGAGGCAAATCGCGACTGCCCCGATACTCGCTTTAGCTGCGTTCGTTATGGCAATGTGATCGCCTCGCGCGGCTCTATAATTCCACTCTTTGTCGAGCAGATCCGCAAAAAGCAGCCTATCACGATCACGTTACCTGAGATGACTCGGTTCCTCCTGAGCCTCGACCGTGCTGTTGATACTGTCTTTGAAGCTGTTCGAAGCGAAGGCCGCGGCGAAACGATCGTACCGAAAGTTGCGTCCGTCCGCATTAGCGACGTTGCGAGGGCCCTGATGGGCAAAACAGACCTTCCGATCGTTTATACGGGAATCAGGCCGGGGGAGAAGGTCCACGAGATAATGGTTTCGGAGGAAGAATGTTTTCGTACTATCGAACGCAAGGATTACTACATTATTTTACCGGTATTGCCGGAGCTTCGCGGTGAAGCCCCGATCGAGCAGGCGCTGACCACCGAATACTCCTCTAAAGACAACAACCTGATGGGCGATGCTTTGAGAGATCTCTTGAGGGCGTCGGGCAGTGAGATCGAACGCTTTATGACGGTTCCGTAGGCCCGTAAATCAGCACTGATATGAAAATAATGACCATTTTCGGCACTCGGCCGGAAATAATTAGGCTCAGCCTGATCCTTAAGGTCCTGGACCAGCACTGTGAACACGTAAGCGTCTATACCGGGCAGAATTATGACGAGAGTTTAAGCGATGTTTTTATCCGGGACCTTGAAATACGGAACCCGGACATCCACCTGGGCATTCGAGCTAAAGGCTTTGGCGAGCAGATCGGACAGATCCTCACACAGGTCGACCGTCTGTTAGAGTCGCAGAGGCCCGACCGGGTTCTCATATTAGGAGACACAAACAGTGCTCTATCGGCCATTCCAACCGCACGACGCGGCATACCGGTATTTCACATGGAGGCCGGCAACCGCTGCTTTGACGATCGGGTACCGGAGGAAGTAAATCGCCGGATCATCGACCACTCGAGCACGGTGCTAATGCCGTATACCGAACGCAGCAGGGACAATCTGGTACGGGAGGGTATTGAAACAGATCGCATATTCGTTACAGGGAATCCCATAAAAGAGGTCCTAGACCACTATGCAGATCGAATCGAGGCCAGCGGCGTCAAAAAGGCCTTAGACGTTAAAGCCTTCGACTATTTCCTGGTAACACTGCACCGGGCAGAGAACGTGGACGTTCCTGAACGTATTAAAGGCATATTCGATGCACTAGCAAAGGTGGCGGACAAATTCAGCAAGTCAGTGCTTATTTCCGTGCATCCACGGACGGCCGAGCAGATCGAAAAACACGGCATCCGCCCGGCTTCAAAGAAGATCAGGCTCTTGAAATCGATGGGTCTCTTCGATTTCATCAAACTGGAAAAGAGCTCACTCGCAGTACTGACCGACAGCGGTACCGTTCAGGAAGAATGCGCGATATTCGGAGTACCAAATGTTACGCTCCGTGATGTGACCGAGCGCCCGGAAACTATCGAGTGCGGCAGCAATATCCTTGGGGGAGTTGACCCGACATCGATCCTCAACGCAGTGGAGCTAGCTTTGTCACAGCCCGCTACATGGACTGCACCTGCCGAATACATGACCGACAACGTTTCTAATACTGTAAGTAAGATCGTTCTCGGGCATACGAGTTTCCGCCGTTATTTCTGATCAGCATGCGGAACGAAGCTGATATCTCGCGGGCAGCAGTCGCAACCAGCAGGGAACGGGCGCCCCTCTGGATCCTTACCGAAGTCTATTATCCCGAAGATATATCCACCGGCCATTACCTGACAGCCATTGCCGAGGGCCTCGCAAAACACAGGACGGTTAACGTGCTCACCGGTCAGCCGAAGCATATGTCGCGGGGTCTCAAAGCGCCGAAAAGCGAGAGGCGCAAAGGCGTCGATATCGTGCGCACATGGGGAACGACCCTCGATAAGAACATTTTTCTTTTCAGGCTCATCAATATGCTAACTATTGGTGTGTCTATGTTCATCCGATCGCTTTGGCGTTTTGGTAGAGGCGATCAGGTCCTCGTCGTCACGGCTCCGCCGAGCCTGCCAGTTACTACGGCAATAGCGTGCCTTCTTCGCGGCGCGAGTTTCAACATACTGGTACAGGACAGCTACCCTGAGATATTGGTCGCAGTGGGATCTGCAAAAGCCGGTTCTGTCTTCGTGAGAACCATTAACTTCATCAATCGCTGGGTGTACAAATACGCGTCGTCCATAATCGTGATGGGACGCGACATGAACCGGTTATTTACGGAAAAGACGGCGGGCCTCGACGTGCCTATCATTACTATTCCCAACTGGGCTGATCTTGAAACGATAGCACCGACATCGCGAGCCGATAATCCCCTTTTAAATGAGCTTGAGCTTCAGCACAAATTTGTATTTATGTACGCGGGGAACATAGGGAAGCCGACCGATGTTGAAACCATACTCGCTGCGGCGGAAATGCTAAGAGCAAATGACGTGTTTCACTTTGTCTTTATGGGATCGGGTGGAAAAAAGAAATGGCTGGTGGCGGAAAGCCAGAGGCTGGGGCTAAATAATGTGACGATCCTCGATTACCGGCCGCGTAACGAACAGATCGTATTTCTGAACGCCTGTGATGTCGGGCTCGTCGCGTTGATAAAAGGAATGGTAGGAACCGCAATGCCGAGTCGCACCTACAACATCATGGCTGCGGGAAAACCCGTCCTGGCACTAGCCGAAGCGGGTTCGGAACTAGAGACAGTTGTTAATGAGGAACGCATCGGCTGGGTGGTCGAACCTCATAATGCTGCAGCGCTCACCGGTGCCATTCTCGCCATTTACCAAAATAGAGGTGAGCTTCCCGAGATCGGCGAGAGCGCGCGGACTGCAGCGATCGACAAGTATTCGGCCGACATCGCAATTGACTCATATAGGGGCGCGCTCGATCAATATGCGGTTTGACACCGCGCATACCGTTTATGTTCAATATATCTTGACTCTGAGTAGCAAAGCCATCCTGATCGATCGTCGCGAGGTCTCATTCACGGCCTGAGTACTGAATCAAGTAAGAATGACCGGCACCATTATTTTTGCAGTAGCTTTGTGTGTTTCGTTTTTGAGTGTCGCCGGATTTCGCCGCTTCGGAATGAAACGCCGGCTCTTTGATATTCCAAACGAGCGCAGCTCCCACTCGGAGCCCATGCCACACGGGGCGGGGTTAGTGATCGTTGTGATCTGCCTTGCCGCGTACCTGCCCATATCGCTGTTGGTTTCTGGAACATTTTCATGGGGATATCTGGCCGGCGCGCTAATGGTCGCGCTTGTCAGCTTTCTAGACGATCTATATTCGATCCCATTCATGTGGCGGCTTGTGGTTCATAGTTTGGCCGCCGTCGTTCTCATAATGGATGTCGAAACCTGGCACGGAATAACCATGCTCGGCAAAATTAGCCTTGGAAATTTCGGATATCTTTTAACGTTCATTTGGATCGTATGGATGGTAAATTCATATAACTTTATGGACGGCATAGATGGCCTCGCCGGCCTGCAGGCTGTGATCGCCAGCGTGGGCTGGATGCTGCTGACCTACATCCTGGACAATCAAACCCTGTTTTTATTCAGCGGCGTTATTGCGTCTGCTAGCCTCGGGTTTTTAGTCCATAATTGGAACCCGGCAAAGATCTTTATGGGCGATGTCGGCAGCGCTTTCCTTGGATATACATTTGCGGCTCTTCCGCTGTTGGCCCGAAGTAATGTCGCCAAATCACCAGATCTCCTGCCCATCGCGGCTGTCTTGTTCGTGTGGTTTTTTCTGTTTGACTCGGTTATCACGCTCGGACGTCGCGCCTTACGGGGCGAGCGCATTTGGCTCGCACATCGGGAACACTTGTTTCAACGACTGGTGTTGTCCGGGCTTTCACACCGCCGGGTGGCGGTCATTTACGGTGTCCTCGCATCGATTCTGAGCATGTCCGTCCTTCTTTCGGTTCAGTTCCGCGAGGACATCGGTCTGGCGATGTTTCCAGTAGTTTTCATACTCACGGGTCTGCTTTTGATCATTGTCTACTCGCGACGGGTTCGTCCCGGTGCGATCACAATATGAACGCAATCCAAACCCTCGAAAACTCAGCGGTAGTGCCCTTTAGATTCGAGTCTTTCGGCGTCAAGATCCGGATTGACAGCAATCTTAAGGATATGATCACCGAGGCCGAGGCTGTTTCGCGACGCGCACTGCTCGGCAATGTTGTCGAGACGGCAGAGGGCGGTGATTTTGATCATCATTTCAGGCTTGAAAAAACCGACGATCTATTCACCTTGATCCAAAATGAAGAGCGAATTGCGTCGGACCATTTACGACCGAGATTCTTTAAATTCTTTGACAGCATTTTGCGTGTAGCGGTGGGCGAATACGCCATCGACCGGGTTTTCATTCACGCCGGCGTGGTCGGATGGAAGGGCAAGGCCATCCTAATACCGGGCGATAGCTTCACCGGCAAAACGACACTCGTTGCTGAGCTGGTCAGGTCAGGTGCGGTGTATTACTCCGACGAATTTGCCATTCTCGACGCGGATGGACTTGTATATCCTTTTGCCCGCCCTCTCGGCATGCGAAAGGACGATCGAACGCACACACCGTACGAGCTCACGGCGGAAGATCTTCATGGCACATTCGGCACCGAACCGATACAGGTGGGAATGGTGCTGCTTACGTCTTACGCCGCTGATGAAGTATGGTGTCCGAAGATGTTGAGTGCCGGGGAAGGTGTACTGCAAATGATCCCATTCACGCTTTCGATCAGGCATCGTCCCAAATTTACGATGGAGGTCTTGAATAATATAGCCGGGCGTGCAATAATCACCTCTGGTCGTAGAGGAACTGTAGAAATATTCGCTAAAACTCTGCTCAATTTCGTTGACAATCACCTAAATTGAGTTAGAATTACTTTAATTGTTTTTTGGCTCTCGTACAGGCCTAATAGGCAATGGGACAGAGCTTGACTGACGCTAAGTTTATTTCAGCAAAATAAATTCGCTTGGAGGAGATGATGAATAACCCGAATAATCCGATGGCCCGTCAAAATGGTCTTGTGGTGCAGGAAATGCCCGACGAGGTCCTCGTTTATGATCTGGACAGCAATAAAGCTCATTGCTTAAATCAATCAGCAGCTATTGTTTGGAAGTCGTGTGACGGCAGCAACTCGGTTGCCGATATCGTTCGACAATTTGAATCGAACGGCGGCGGTAAGGTCACTGAAGATTTCGTGTGGCTCGCGATCGACCAACTTAATGAGAACGGCCTGTTGATGAATGGCGTCACTCCAAAGTTTCAGGGTCAGTCCCGAAGACAGGTGTTGAAGACGATCGGTCTCGCGTCGATGGTTGCTTTGCCGGTGATCGCTTCGCTGGCGGCTCCGTCGAATGCCTTAGGTGCCGTCTCTTGCGCATGTACCGGAACGCCGACCAGCAATAACTGTGCGGCCCGCACTGGATGCCCGTCAACTACAAACTGTAATCCGAACGGGGTGTGTGCTCCTTCCTAATCTGTAAATTAGCCGAAGTCAATTTTCAACGAGAGTAGTGAAGATAAACCGTCTTTGCTACTCTTTTTCTTGTGGGCGCAACCATCACAGTCGAACAGGATCTAAGGACGAATGAACAGCGCTGGGAACTGCTTCAGACAAAGGCTCGTGAACACCGCGCAGTTCAGGCATTCGCGCTCTTTCGCGAGAACGGGATCGAGCCGATACTTATTAAAGGTGTAGCGGCCGCACGGTTCTACCCGCAGTCGAAAACCCGATTCTCGATTGATATCGACTTGGCGGTGTCGGCCATAGATTTCCCCCGGGCACAGGCCCTCGCGACTTCTGCAGCGGCCGACAGGCTGGCGATAGACCTTCACCGCGAGCTGCGGCATCTTGACACGGTCGATTGGCAAAACCTGTTTGAAAATTCCCACCTCCTGGACCTCGACAAAGGTAAAATACGGGTTCTGCGACCTGAGGACCACCTGCGCGTGCTTTGCGTTCATTGGTTGACTGACGGGGGCAGCAACAAAGAAAAGCTCTGGGACATTTATCACATTGTTGCCAATCGGCCTGCGGATTTTGATTGGGGCCGATTTCTCAACGTGGTACCGCCTCGTCGGCGCCGTTGGCTCGTATGTGCGATCGGACTAGCCCACAAATTTCTTGGACTCGACCTTCATGGAACGCCGATCCATGCCGAAGCTCGCGAGCTGCCTCATTGGCTCGTACAAACCGTAGAGCGTGAATGGGCCGCAGAGGTTAAGACATGGCCGCTCGAAGCCAGTCTCCACGACCGCAAACTATTGGCCACGCAGGTCAAAAAGCGCCTACGCCCGAACCCAATATGGGCCACCATACAGATGGAAGGTAGTTTTGACGCCCGCACTCGAGTGTTCTACCAGCTCGGGAGCGTTCTAAAAAGGATAGTTCCGTCGCTTAGACGCATAAAAGAGGCTGTCCGACTGAGGACCGCATGAAGGGTCAGTCCCGAATCACTTTGGCGATCGAATCAGCTATCGCAGGCGGAAGCATCGCCATCCTTAGCGATGGCGACGAGCTTGCTTCCTGGCATGGCACCTCGGGAGCTCCGCGAGCCGAGGACCTTCTCGTTCGAATAGACGAGATCCTAGCGGCGAATGATATTTCAGTCGGCGACCTGGACCTCGTAGCCGCCACCGCCGGGCCCGGAAGCTTTACGGGAGTCAGGATCGGTCTTGCCACGGCGCTCGGCCTTACTTGCGGGTTGGGAATATCGATGGCCAGCGAGACCGCTCTAAAGGCAATGGCGTTTAGCCGACCAGAACTTACGGATGTGACAGCGGTCGTGCCATGCGGCAGAAATGCCGTTTGCTTACAGCGGTTCCATCGGAAAAACGGGGAACTTCTCGAATCCGCGGAACCTCGCAACATAACTGAGACAGAGCTGACAGGCCTTCCGGCCGCTCACCGGGAACAGACTTTTCTTGTACACTCGTCGTTATCTTCACAGCTTGCATCGTCACCCAACGTCATAGATTTTGGTCAAAACATCGCTTCTGCTCTAGGCAGAGCCTGCCAAAGGATGCCCCTGCCCCATGCAAAGCCGCTTTTTATAAGTAAAGCCACATAGATGGAACATAGGAGCCAGGGCATACAAAGTGCTTCGCCGCGAATTCGCCCCGTTGAGTCGTGCCATATTGCGGACCTGATCTGGATCGGCGAGGTCACGAACTTGAGCCCCTGGTCCGCTCAAAACTATATTGACGAGATGAAAAACAGCGACTCGGAACTGCTGCGGCTCGAGTCTCCTGAGTCCACTACCATCGGTTTTCTTGTGGGGCGGTTCGTCACCGCAGCGCACGACGAGGCCAGAACAGATGCGGAGATCTATAATATTGCGGTGATTGAACACGAGCAGCGGCGCGGATATGGTCAGCTTTTATTTGATGAATTTACACGCTTGTGCCGCCAGCGCGAGGCGGCAAATATCTGGCTCGAGGTCCGCGAGTCCAACCAGAAAGCGATCGATTTTTACCGCCGAAACGGCTTTGAGCTTGTACAGACACGCCCTCACTTCTACAACAGTCCCAGAGAACACGCACTGTTGATGAAACTCTCTCTGAAAAAACGCAAGGCTTGATAATTTATAAACTTGGGTCTAGAATTGACTTAACCCGGTCAGAAAGAATTTAGTGGCTGGCCCGGCCAAAATTTGAAAAGTGAGGACAACACCATATGGACCTGTCAACCGTGGATCCAGTGAGAGATGAGCTGCTGAGAAACAACCCGACATTCAGAGAGTTGGTTCATCAGCATGAGGATTACGAAAAAAGAATTCGTGAACTTCAGCACCTTTCATACCCCAACGACGACGAGCAATTAGAGGAGTCGACGCTTAAGAAAAAGAAACTTCAGGTAAAAGACGAGATTTACGCAATAATGCAGCAGCACGCCGTTTCCCACTAACTAACGGTTCGCTGCTAAAATTGTTTTTGGACTGGCGGTCACGGGCACTTTGTCCGGACCGCCTTCTGTATTTAAAGGACAAGCGCGGAGGGAATAAGAGTAAACGGCTTCGTTGGTCAATAAATAGAGCGTCCCATTCGCGCCGACAGGATCATGTACGATCCTCTCTTCAGGGCCGAGAAAGATGCTCGTCGCGGCCTTACCGCTAGTAAGATCGACAAGGACGGCCGAGTGCTCTTCGATACTGGTCATCAGCGCATATTTATTTGCGATCGCTCCGATCTGTGTCATACGGCCCGGCAGGCGACGCTTCCACACCACTCCTCCATTTCGGCTAACCAACAGGTAAACGAAGTTATCGTGCGAGGCCGCCATGATGTTTTCGCCCACGGGAAATACGGTGGATATCTGACCGCCGGTTTTGAATTTCCAGTTGGCCTTGCCGCCTCCGCTCAACATCGAGGAAATATTGCCTCGATCGTCTCCGGCAATGAGTTCACCAGTGTGAGTTTCGGCGACGGCTGTAACATCAAAGGAGACCTTCTGAAGCGAATCGATCTGACCGGTAGCAAGTGAGATTGCAAAGATCTGGCGCCCGCTCGCGGGTATAACAACCTTTGTACTATTGAACGCAGGCTCAGCTACAAACCGGTCGGACACTTCACGACGCCACACTACCGCTCCTGTCCGTGGTTCGAGTGATTGGACCACTCCGTTTCCGGAGACGACGATGAGGTTGCCGCTAAAGCTGCCGATATAATGTTCGTCGGCGTCGGTCAGCTGGATCGTCCAACTCGTGATACCTGTCTCTTTGCTAAGGGCGCGGAGTACGCTGGCCTGACGTTTTCCGGATTCGCCCAAGGAGGGTGCTGTACTCAAAAAAAGAGCATTCTCCATCGGCAGCAAATTTGATGTTATGTCCCCACCGAGCTCGGTAGACCAGAGTTTCTTCCCATCGGACGAGAGGCTCTCGATCTTAGCTCCCGGCGCCGATAAAAAGATTCGTGTGCCGTCAAAAGCGAGTCGCGACATGCCTGACGCCGCCGTGCCGTGGGCCCAGCACCGGGTCAAATTTACCTCGCCCGATACATCCGTTTGTGCCCGGATGGGTGCGACAGACACCGTGATGCAGATCAATGTTGAAAAGAAATGTCGAAGGATGGCCGGCGAGCGCATTACGTATTTGAATTCCCAGGGTTCGCGCAAAATCCCGATTTTAGCACACGCCCCTTGTCGTGTTATATTGATGGCTCAACGACACCGATAGTTTACACATAATTAGCGCAACAAGAGGAAATCACTATGTCATTCAACAAAATCATCATCGTTGGCAATCTGGGGAGAGACCCTGATCTGCGGTACACGCCGCAGGGTGTTGCTGTCTGCAGCTTCTCAATGGCTACCAACGAAAAACGCAAAGATAAATCAGGCGAGCTTCAGGACATCACGACTTGGTTTAAGGTAACGCTCTGGCGTCAGCAGGCGGAAAATGCCGCAAAATATCTGACCAAGGGCAGCCCCGTTTACATAGAGGGCCGCCTCAAGATCGAGGAATGGACCGACCGCGAGAACAACAATCGTTACACGCTCGACGTCCAGGCGACAGATATGCAGTTCATCAGTGCCGGCCGCGGCGAGGGCGGAGGCGAGTATGGCGGCGGTCACGATGATTTCGAAACGCACAGCGGCCCACCCGTGGGTACCTCGGCCGCCAGCGGTGCGGCTGCATCTGGCCCGGTGTCGACGCCAGCCGCGGACGACGACATCCCGTTTTAGGTCTCAGGATCATTTCAAGAAAAAAAGAGGAGGTCACTATACCTTCCTCTTTTTCCATTTCTTACGCGGATTTAGATCCACTCGCCCATTTCTCTAAATTTCTTGTAACGCTCATCCAGCAGGGCGACAGTATCTTTCGTCCGTAGGGCTCTCACTTCTCGAACAAGGCTTTTCTTAAGCGTTTCACAGATCCGCTCAAATGATCTTTTAGTTGTCTTGTCGCCGTTGTTTGGTATCGTCCAGGGCTTTGGCTCAGGAATTATCTCGTCGATTATCTGATGTTTTTTTAACTCGTCCGCGGTGAGCTTTAACCCCTCGGCGGCCTCCGGGGCCTTTTCCGCGGATTTCCAAAGGATAGCGGCGCACCCCTCCGGGGTGATCACTGAATAAACGGCATTTTCCATCATCAGCACCCGGTCGCCGATACCGATCGCCAGCGCTCCGCCCGAGCCGCCCTCGCCAAGGACCAAAACGATTATCGGAACCTTTAGCCCGGCCATTTCTCTGAGATTAAATGCAATGGCCTCAGCCTGCCCGCGTTCCTCCGCGTCAATACCAGGATACGCGCCCGGCGTGTCGATGATGGTGATCACGGGCCGGCCAAATTTCTCAGCCAGATACATCATCCGTAAGGCTTTCCGATAACCCTCCGGCTTAGACATCGCAAAATTCCGATGGCGGCGTTCATTTATGTCCCGGCCTTTTTGCTGGCCGATGACGCATACTTCCATGTCGTCGAGCCGCGCAAAACCGGTGATCATCGCAGGGTCATCCGCGTAGCGGCGGTCACCGTGAATCTCCACAAAATCCGTAAAAAGGCTCGACAGCAGGTCCAGGGCGTATGGACGATCGGGGTGACGCGCCTTTTGAACGCGCTCAAATGCAGTTGTCGCCATACCTGATGATACCTTTTAGTGCGACCAGTCGACAACGCATCCGCGCTGCTCGAGGTCCCGCTGCAGGGCCCTGCTGCCCGCGACGCTGAGCGTGTCGGCATGTAGTTTGACCGTAGTTTGGCCGGCGCTGAGCGTCAGGAAAACATTGCAGCGACCCCGTTGGCGTTCGAGCACTCGGTAAAGCTCCTCGAAATATGATTCATCGGTTTTTCCCGCAGGGATGGTGATATTAAGCTCACAGGCCCGGGTGGCGACGGCATCGTCGAGGGATTTCAGATCGTTGACCATCAGCGTCGGTTCCTGGCCTTCGGTCGCCTCGATCCGACCGTCGGCGATGAACATCTCGTCGTCTTTCAGATACGGGCTGAGTTTGTTAAAGTTTTCGCCGATCACGACACCCTTTATTCCCCCCGAACGGTCCTCAAGACGAAACGTAGCAAACCTGTTGCCTTTCTTACTTGTCCTAATTTGCAGACCGCTGATCATGCCCGCGATGGTAACGACGTCACCCGACTGCAGATCATCGAACTCGGCAATATTCTTGAGTCTTATACCGTTTAGCAGGTCTTTGTAACTATCGAGCGGGTGCGTGGACAAATAGAAGCCGATCGCGGCCTTTTCACGGCGCGCGATCTCGGTCTGCGGCCAGGCCTCGGCATCGGTTATTCGGTCGGTGGCGACTGGCTCAGCGGCGTCAACCATACCAAAAAGCCCGCTCTGGCCCCGCAGACGGTCCTCAGAGGCGCGCTGACCCTGCTGCAAAGCAGGCTCGATGGACTCATGTAACCGTGCACGCCACGCCCCGCTGGTCGAGTGATCAGGCATCAGTGAATCAAAGGCACCCGCCGCGATAAGGCTTTCCAACCCCCGCCGGTTCACGGCGCCCGAACCAAGCCGTGCACAGAAATCGAACAAGGAACTGAACTTGCCGGTCTTTCGGGCCTCGACCATCGCGGCGACACTTGCGGTGCCCATTCCTTTGATCGCGGTCAACCCGTATCGAACCGTGTTTTCGACCGGCGTAAAACCCTGGTCGCTCTCGTTAATGTCCGGCGGCAGCAGTTCAAGCCCCATCGATTTCAGCTCGGTCGAGTATTTATAAACCTTCCCAGTGTCCTGCGCTTCGTGCGAAAGGACCGCGGAATAGAAGTATGCAGGGAAGTGGGCCTTCAAATACGCCGTCTGGAATGCGAGCAGGGCATAGGCCATGCTATGGCTGCGGTTGAAACCGTAGTCCGCGAATTTCGCCATCAGGTCGAATATATCCTTGGCGGTTTTGCGCGCGATGCCGTTCCTGACAGCGCCCTCGACGAATTTCGTCTCGTGTTTAGCCATTTCGTCCTGTTTCTTCTTACCCATTGCCCGGCGCATCAGATCGGCCTCGCCGAGACTATATCCGGCGAGTTTCTGCGCGAGCTGCATGATCTGTTCCTGATAGACCAGGACACCGAAGGTGTTTCCAAGAATGCCCTCCATCTCGGGCACGATGTACTCGACCGGTTTCGTGCCCCGGTGCCTGTCGATAAAATCGTCGATCATGCCGCCGTCAAGCGGCCCGGGTCGATACAGTGCGTTTAGTGCGGAAAGGTCTTCGAGTTCCTTTGGCCGGAGCTTTCGGCACATGTCCTGCATGCCGGAGGACTCAAACTGGAAAATGGCTTCTGTCCGGCCCTCGCCGAATAGCTCCATCGTTTTCTTATCGTCGGTCGGTATCTTCGTCCAGTCGATTGTGACACCGAGCTTTTCACGCATGGACCTGAGGCAGTCGTTGATGACCGTCAGCGTTGTCAGCCCCAGGAAGTCCATCTTCAGCATGCCGACCTTCTCGAGGTCATTCATCGGATACTGGCTCGTGAAATCGTCTTTGCCGTTCTTAGCGACCGGGACCAGCTCGTGAAGCGGTTTCGGACTGATCACGACGCCCGCGGCATGTACGGAAGTATGCCGCGAGCACCCTTCGAGTCGCAGAGCCAGATCGACGAGTTCCTTTATCCTTGGGTCTTTAGTTGCCGCCTTCATTTCGGGGACCATTTCAAGTGCCTGCGAAATGCTGACGTTTCGACCTCGGATCGGCGGCGGGACCATTTTGGCTATCTTCTCAACATCGCCGTAGGGTATGTTCAGTGCACGTCCTACGTCTTTGATAGCGGCCCGCGAGGCCATTGTCCCAAACGTTATGATCTGGCAGACGGACTCGCGGCCGTACACCTCCGTAACATGGTCTATCACCTTTCCGCGCCCGCGAATGCAAAAGTCGATATCAATATCCGGCATCGAGATACGTTCAGGGTTGAGAAACCGTTCAAAAAGGAGCTCGTATTGCAGGGGATCGACATCCGTGATTCGTAGACAATATGCGGCCAGCGAACCGGCCGCCGAACCGCGGCCCGGACCCACCGGTATACCTTGCTCGCGTGCATATTTGATGAAGTCCCAGACGATCAGAAAGTATCCGGGAAAACCCATCTTTCGGATCGTCTCGATCTCAATATTCAGCCGATCTTCATATTCCTCAAGGCTGTGCGTAAGGGTTCCCATGGCAAGCATTGGCTCCCACTGGGTTTGGCGTCGGTCCTCGAACCCGTCACGCAGTACCTTTTCGAAATAGCTGTCGATCGATGTGTAACCGGACTCGGCGGGAATGGGGTACTTCGGAAGCTGCCGCTGTTCGTCTCCCTGCGGCAGGTCGAGGCTGCACATTTCGGCGATATGCAGCGTGTTAGTAAGGGCTTCAGGGACCTCCCTCCCAAAAATGTCCCACATCTCATCGGCAGATCGGAGATATCGAATCGCTGACGCCGCGTCCTGCGGCTGGCTGCTGAGCATCCGGCCGTCTTCGATGCACATCAACAGCTGATGGGCCCGAGCGTCGTCCTGCCGCAGATAGTGAACGTCGTTTGTCGCGACCATCGAAAGGCCGCTATGCCTGGCCAGATCCAGTGTCGCGGCCGTCTGTTCTTTGCCGCGCTCATCCGCATAATCCTGGATCTCAAGGAAAAAGTTTTCCTTTCCAAATACGTCCTCAAGCAGCTTTGCCTTGGCGAGTGCTTTCCCACTATCCGAATTTGCGAGAAAATGGCCGACCGGTCCATTCAGGCCTCCGGACAAGGCCACGAGACCGCCTGATCGTTCGGCCAGCAGCTCCATATCGATGCGCGGTTTGTAATAGAAACCCTCGATAAAGGCCATTGACGACAGATAAACGAGATTCTGGTAACCTTCGAGATCTTTAGCGAGCAGGAGAAGATTGTAATAGCCTTTGTCCCCCGCCTCGACTGCGGTGCTGCGGTCAAATCTGCTTCCGAATTTTAGAAAAGCTTCGTAGCCGATGATGGGCTTTATGCCGCTGGACTTCATCGCATTGAAAAACGATACGGCCCCGTACATATTGCCGTAATCCGTTATCGCGCATGCCGTTTGCTCCAGCTCTACAAGCCTTTTCGCAAGGGGTTTGAGTTGGATTGTGCTTTGCAACAGGCTATAATCTGTGTGCAAATGCAGGTGGACAAAGTCTCTCGTTTTCGCGGTTTTGCGGTCGGGATCCTGGTTCATTTATGAAGAAAGTTTATCTCGAAACATACGGCTGTCAAATGAACGTTTCTGACTCGGAACGGGCTTCCACAGCGCTTGAAAGGGATGGATTCGAGGTCACATCTGACGAAAGTTCGGCCGATGTAATAATACTCAATACGTGCTCGGTACGCGAGAAAGCAGAGCAGAAGCTCTACTCCCGTGTGGGTCGGATCCGACACGCCGCGCGATCAAAACCGGTCATCGGTGTAATGGGCTGTGTCGCGCAGCTTGAAGGCGAGACGCTGTTCAGGAAGATCGAGGGCGTCGACTTTGTCCTCGGCACCCGTGCGGTAGGCCGCGTGGGAACCGCTATAAACGAGGTAATCCGCACACGTCGGAACGTTTTCGATGTCGGCGAGCGCGAGGACAATTACGACTGGACTGTCGCGGACACTCATCGTCACTCGCCGTATGTAGCTTTTTTGCCGATTATCGAGGGCTGCAACAAATTCTGCACTTACTGCATCGTCCCGTTTTCACGGGGCAGGGAACGCAGCTTTGCCGCCGCGGACATCGTAGATCAGGTCCGCGAGCTAAAAGATAAGGGCGTAAGGGAAGTCCACCTCATCGGCCAGAACGTCAATAGTTATCGGCCCGAGACGGATTCGGGCCTCGAGGGTTTTGAAGGGAAGTCGGCCTTTTCCCGATTATTGCACGCTGTAGCGGACACAGGCATCGAAAGAATAAAATTCACGACCTCCTTTCCGCGCGATTTTCGTAACGATATCGTCGACGCTATAGAACAGCATCCAAACCTTTGCAACTGGGTCCATCTGCCCGTCCAATCGGGCAGCGATCGCGTGCTTGCCGCTATGAAGCGCGGCCATACGATCGACAAATATCTCAAGAAGATCGACCGTTTAAGGTCATCCTCGCGAGATATAGCTCTGACAACCGACATAATCGTCGGCTTTCCGGGCGAGACCGACGCTGATTTCCTGGATACGGTCAAAATGGTCGAGTATTGTGGCTTTGATATGGCCTATATTTTTAAGTATTCGCCGCGACCCGGCACGCCCGCGTACGAGATGATGGATGACGTGCCGCCCGCTGAGAAAACCATTCGATTTATGGAACTCGAGCGTGTGCAGAAACGCGTGCAGACTCAGCGGTTACAGCGATATCTTAATAAAGTGCTTAAAATTTTGGCAGAGGGCAGATCCAGCCGTACCGACGGCGGGCTCACAGGTCACTCGACCTGCCACAAAGTAGTAAACTTCAACGCACCGGGCGATTTGCTCGGCGAGATCGTCGACGTGAGGATCATGGAGGTCAAGGCAAATTCTTTGTTTGGTGAACTGATCAGCTAGGGATGAATAACGGGCAGAGTCTGGTTGAGGTCAAGATCGGGGCCCTGATAATGGACCCTAATACGAACACGCCCATCGTGGTGCTTAAAGGTGTCGAGTCGGAGACGGTGCTGCCCATCTGGGTGGGCGCGTTTGAGGCAAATGCCATCGCTCTCGAGATCGAAAAGGTTGTCCCGCAGCGTCCAATGACGCATGACCTGCTTCGCAACGTCATTATCGAGTGCCATCTCTCTGCGACCGGCGTGGTGATCACAGACCTTCTGGAAAATACTTTCTATGCGCGGATCGAGCTTAAGGACCAAAATGACGAGCCTGTGATGCTCGATGCGCGGCCGTCAGATGCCATTGCCCTTGCGCTCAGGCTGGATTGTCCTATCTTTGTTGAACAAAAGGTTATCGACCTTTCAGCGTCGTCTACACATTCTGATCCCGAACCGGACGAGGCTTCGACGGTCACCGAAGATTGGCCCGACCTCATCGGTTAGGCATTAATGGCTTTGGTTACCGAGTTCCGCTCGCAGCGGCACGGACGAGTTCCGACGGGATATAGCGCGGTCCCCTTAACCGGTTCCGGTAACCATGTCACTCGAATATCTAAAAAAAGCTGTGGTTGCCGGCGACGCGGAGACGTTGATCCGGTACGTAAGGCTGCACTTAGGCGACGGTGATGAGTCGGTCGGGCGTAGGGAAATTGATAAGGCGTGGATCGAGGCGTTAAAGCCGTTACTCGAGTCCCCCGAAACAGACCGTAACTTTGTGATAAAGACTCTTTCGGAAGGGGACGCGGCGACACTCGCGCATCTTTTCTTTCACCTGCATTTTTATTTCGTCCGGCGTTCCGGAGAATGGATACACGATGGAGAACTCTGAAGATAATAGGTCGGAACAGCTGCGGCCCGGTTTGTGGCAGACGGTCAACGAACGGTATCCCGGGGTCATGATCACGAAAGACGATCACGTTCCGTTGGCGAAATTTAAAAAGCCTTTGTCAGACGCACGGATCTGTTTTGTTTCAACGGCGGGCGTCCAGCCGAAGAATACGATACCCTTCGACACGGTCCACCCGGTCGGCGATTATACTTTTCGGAGCGTATCATCTGATTCCGCCGTTTCCGATTTGGAAATCCATCAACTCAAGTATCCCACCATAGGTGCGAAACGCGATTTGAACGTTATCTTTCCTATCGAACGGCTTCAAGAATTAGCAGACAAAAACATTATTGGCCGCCTGACGCGAAACTTCTTTTCTTTCATCGGCTACAATATGGACGCAGAAAGATTGGAACGGACGCTGGCCATAGATATTGCTGACGCCGTCGAAGCTGAGAAGGCTGACGCCGTTCTGCTTGCCCCGGCCTGACCGATCTGCCATCAAAGCATCGCGCTCGTGCAGCGCGAAATCGAAAAAAGAAGGATTCCGACCGTGTCAATCTCAGTGGCGCTTGATGTGACCCGCCATATCAAACCGCCGCGAGCGGTATTTTTACCCTTTATGATGGGCCATCTTTTCGGCGTGCCGTTTCACACCCGTTTGCAAGGGCAGATCATTCTTCAAGCATTCGATTTCTTGACAACCGCGTTGCAAAGCGGGGCAGTGCGGAAAATTCCCGTCACGTGGGCTGAAGCGAGAAAGGAAGGTAAGGAGATTGAACGTTGCCTCGGATCCAAAATTAAACAGTAGATTATGTCGCAGCCTGTCGTTACTGTCGCTCTCGTCCAATCGTCTCCGATATTCAACGACCTGCCTGCGAGCATGGAAAAGTGCGTTGATCATATTTCGCAAGCGGCGCGACAAAAGGCGCAAATTGTTGCGTTCGGCGAGTCGTGGCTAGCGGGTTATCCGGCTTGGCTTGACCATTGCCCGAACGCCGCGCTCTGGGATCATGATCCCACGAAAGACGTATATGCACGTATGCGGCAAAACAGCGTCGCTGTGCCCGGTCGTGAAACGGAAATCTTACAGCGGGCCGCATGCGAAAACGAAATATCAATTGTCATGGGCATCAACGAGCGCGTCCAAAGCGGGGTCGGCAGCGGCACGCTTTATAACAGCCTTTTGACTTTTGATGAGAAGGGACTGTTGGTCAATCATCACCGCAAGTTAATTCCGACCTACACCGAACGGCTCGTGTGGGGACAGGGGGACGGGGCTGGATTGAAGGCCGTCGAAACCGCTGGCGGGCGAGTCGGCTCGCTCATTTGCTGGGAACATTGGATGCCGCTTGCTAGACAAGCAATGCACGACTCGGGCGAGCAGATCCACGTTTCGGTTTACCCCACCGTTCACGAGGCGCATCAGATTGCCAGCCGCCACTACGCCTTTGAAGGCCGATGTTTCGTTCTCGCTGTGGGCTCTATTTTGGATGTAGCAGATCTACCGCGGGAATTGGCGACCGGAATCGATTTGGAAGTGACGTCCAAAAAACTGCTGCTTCGCGGGGGCAGCTGCGTCGTTGGCCCGGACGGAGGTTTTGTCGTCGAACCGATTTTCGACGAAGAGAAGATCATCGTCGCCGAATTAGATTTCAGACAGATCGACAGAGAAAAAATGACGCTCGACGTTTCCGGACACTACTCGCGACCTGACGTATTCAATTTTACCGTCAATTCCGGCGCTCGACGAAAAACAATTGATAAGCAGGACGGCTGTGGTGCTTAAGCGCCGCATGAATCGAGGCGATGGCGCGGACGAAATCGGCACGGAACACGGCCTCGGCCGCTTGATTACATAATCTCTATTATCGGACGCAACGCATCTTTTCGGACCAGCGGAGTCCGTCGTCCGTCATTTCCTCCGACCCCGCGTCTGCGCCGTGCGGTTCGACTCTCGTTATTGGCCGCCGACTACTTCCCCTGCTTCCAACGCGTCTCTGATCAATCGCCGAAAAACGCGTATCAGTTGCCGCGAAAGCGCTTGTCGGATGCCGCAAAAACGCGTATCGGATGCCGCAAAAACGCGTATCAATACGGGGTTACTGATACCCAGTTCTTTGACACCAAACGGGTTAGAAGCTATGATTGTCGTTTTGTTATCTGTCTTAGATTCCATCTAGTACAACCTATATAAGGAGTTACGTAATAAATTGAGTAACGGAAACTTTCTATTTACATCCGAATCGGTCACCGAGGGCCACCCTGATAAGATCGCTGATCATGTTTCTGACGCGATCCTGGACGCCATTCTCGCGCAGGACCCAACGGCTCGTGTCGCTTGTGAAACGCTGGTTACGACGGGTCTGGCGGTTGTGGCCGGCGAGATCACGACCTCTGCAACGGTCAACTATAAACAGATCATTCGCCAAACGATCGAGGAGATCGGCTACAACAACGCGGAATTTGGATACGATTCGAACACCTGCAGCGTTATCGATGCCATTGGCACTCAGTCGCCTGATATTTCGCAGGGTGTCGATACAGGCGGTGCGGGCGATCAGGGTCTTATGTTCGGCTACGCATGTAATGAAACGCCTGAGCTCATGCCTATGCCGATCCAGATGGCCCACAACCTGACCCGAAAGCTGTCTGAGGTGCGTCGCGACGGCACAATTCCCTACCTAAGACCTGATGGAAAGTCGCAAGTATCGATCGAGTACCGCGACGGCCGGCCGTTTCGCGTAGAAGCCGTCGTTATCTCCTCTCAGACGGACGATGTGCCAATCGACCAGATCCGAACCGACATTCTAGAGAAAGTAATAAAACCGGTGATTCCAGCGGATCTGCTGGACGACGACACGAAATACCATATCAATCCGACCGGGCGTTTTGTGGTTGGAGGCCCGATGGGCGATGCCGGCGTGACGGGACGTAAGATAATAGTCGACACCTATGGGGGCTACGCCCCCCACGGCGGCGGTGCATTTTCGGGTAAGGACCCGACCAAGGTGGACCGTTCAGCGGCCTACATGGCCCGCTACATCGCCAAAAACGTTGTGGCCTCTGGCCTTGCCGATAAGTGCACTGTCCAGTTGGCTTACGCCATCGGAGTTGCGGAACCGGTTTCAGTTTTGGTTGACACACACGGTACCGGCACCATCGACGATGATCGTATCTCGAAGATCGTCAAAGAGAACTTCAAGCTGACTCCTGCCGCGATCATTGAAACTCTCGACCTGCGTCGGCCAATCTACAAAATGACAGCCCGGTTTGGGCACTTTGGACGGACGAACGACGAGTTTTCGTGGGAAAGAACGGACAAAGCGGAGTCTCTTAAGACCGCTGCGGAGCGAGGTATCGGTACAAATGGCTAAAGAAGGAATCTCAATGGAATACGACATCAAGGACATTAACCTTGCTCCTCAGGGTAAACAGCGTATCGAGTGGGCTGACCGCGAAATGCCGGTTTTACGGCTGATCCGTGAGCGTTTTGAAGCTGAAAAACCACTCACCGGAGTCAAATTGGTAGCGTGTGCACACATAACTACCGAAACCGCCAACCTCGCCCGTACACTGCAGGCCGGCGGAGCTGAGTCGCTGCTTATCGCTTCCAATCCTTTGTCCACACAGGACGATGTCGCCGCTTCTCTTGTGGCGGACTGGGGAATACCTGTGATGGCAATAAAGGGCGAATCTACAGATACTTACGTTCGCCACGTTAAAGCCGCACTTGAAACAAATCCCAACCTGATCATAGACGACGGTTCGGACGTCGTTGCTACGATGATCAAGGAGAAGCCGGAGCTGATCAGCAACCTGATTGGCACCACTGAGGAGACTACGACGGGCATTGTGCGGTTAAAGTCAATGGTCAAAGCGGGAGTCTTAACTTTTCCGTCGATTGCAGTTAATGACGCTCAGACAAAGCATTTCTTCGATAATCGATATGGGACGGGTCAGTCGACCCTGGACGGTATCATCCGCGCGACCAATATCTTGCTCGCAGGCAAAACGCTTGTGACCGTTGGGTACGGCTGGTGCGGCAAGGGTGTGGCCATGCGTGCACGCGGCTTAGGTGCGAATGTCGTAATTACCGAGATCGACCCCATCAAGGCCATTGAAGCCGTTATGGATGGCTTCCGCGTGCTGCCCATTAAGGAAGCTGCCAAGATCGGTGATTTCTTCGTCACGGTAACGGGCAACCGCCATGTTATCGATAA
>JBHENG010000002.1:61607-75262 GCA_046262195.1 Pyrinomonadaceae bacterium
TATGTCTGAGGCCGCACCGCTCGGCGACAGCTTCGTAACCGACACGGGCAACCGCCATGTGATTGACGGCGATCACTTCGCCGTGATGAAAGATGGGGCGATCGTTTGCAACAGCGGCCATTTTGATCTGGAGCTTAATCTCGACGCACTTCGTGAAATGTCCGCTGATGCAGTGAAACGGCGTCCATTTGTGGAGGAATACATCGGCATTAACGGCGGTAAGAGCATTATTGTCCTGGGCGAGGGCCGACTGATCAATCTGGCTGCAGCAGAGGGCCATCCGGCGAGCGTCATGGACATGTCGTTCGCTAATCAGGCCCTGTCGGCCGAATACCTCGTCAAACAGAAAGGGCAGCTCCCTGCCGGCGTTCACGTGCTGCCGCCGGAGGTCGATCAGGAGATCGCTTCGCTGAAACTCCGGGCGATGGGTGTTTCGATAGATGAACTTACGCCGGAGATGCTCGAATACATGTCGAGCTGGGAGACAGGTACTTAAGATACTGCTCAGAATAGAAAAAAAGCCTGGCATATCGTCGGGCTTTTTTCGTTGGATGGGTTGATAGTATCCCCTCGACTTGGGGATACAACTACATTGGATAGTTATCGAGGATCGTATCAATTCCAGCGATCGCGGACATCTTTTCTGGGTGAAACTCACGATCCTCGTTCTTTCCATGCGTGCGAAGATAAGCAAGAGCATCTTCTCGATTGAGCGGCCTCGAGAACAAATATCCCTGGCCGAACTCGCACGCAACTTCCCGGAGTAGCGCTTTGTCGTTCTCCGTCTCGACGCCCTCGGCAACAATTGTCTTACCTAGTTTATTCGCCAGTGTAATGATCGTTTCTACGATGCTGCGACTATCTCGATCTGTGTTCATCCGCGTGACAAACGATCGATCGATCTTGATGATATCGAACGGAAATCGATGTAAATAGCTCAAGCTCGAATACCCAGTCCCGAAATCATCTATGGAAAGTTTGACTCCGATCGATTTTAGTTGTTTGAGTATATCGATCGCGGTATGGGCATTTTCCATAACAATGGTTTCAGTGACCTCGAGGTGGATCCTGGACGGGCAGACCTCGGTATCGCGAATTGTTTTCCTGATCTCCTCGACAAGGCCAGTTTGGGCAAACTGCTTGGCTGACAGGTTTATGCTCATCGTAAGCGGTCTTTCCGATCGCAGTTGTGTCTCCCAATCCCTTAATTGTTGGCAGGCGTCCTTTAATATCCTGATCCCCAGCGGGACAATTAGACCCGTTTCTTCTGCGAGCGGAATGAAGTCAACGGGTGGAATTAGCCCCCTTTCCGGGTGCCGCCAACGTGCCAGGGCCTCGAATCCGGAGATCTCGCCCGTTTGAAGTGAAATGATCGGCTGATAATATGCGTGGATCTCACCACGTTCAATTCCCTGCCTCAGGTCGTTTTCGAGCCTAAGCGCTTCCACTCCCCTCGTATGCATATCAAGGTCAAAGACTTCGAAGCGGCCTTTTCCGTTAGCTTTCGCTCTATACATCGCTGTATCAGCGTCACGTAGAATGTCTTCAGGACACTCATAACGTGAGGCAGAGAACGCTATGCCGATGCTGGCGCTCGTGTAGAAGTCCTGGCCTTCCAGGTGAAACGGCTCGCTCACGAGAGTTTGAATCCGATTGGCTATTTCAATGGCTTTACGCTCGCTCAAATTCCCGTCCAGCAACACGGCAAATTCGTCACCGCCCAGCCGGCTTACTGTGTCAATGCTTCTTATACACTGTTTTAAGCGTTCGGAGAGCTCGACGAGGAGTTTGTCGCCCATTTCATGGCCCATCGTGTCATTCACGATCTTGAAACGGTCCAGATCGATGAACAGAACCGCGAACCGGTATGACACAGATCGTTTTGCACGTTCGATGGCGATGCTCATCCGGTCCGATAGCAGGGTGCGGTTGGGCAAGCCGGTAAGAGCGTCGTGAAAAGCCGCATGGCGGATCTGTTCTTCGGCTTCTTTCCGTCCCGATATATTTTGCACCTGAAATACAAGATGCTTCGGAATGCCCTCGTCGGTACGCACGAGCGAAGCGCTCGAGAGGACCCAGATGAGTTGCCCCTCTTTGTGAATGTAACGACTCTCCAGTTGAAAGGATCTGATCACGCCATCGATCAGTTCCTGCGTCTTTACAAGAGTGGGTCCGAGGTCCTCTGGGTGGACGATCGCCCGAAAACTGAGTGATTGCAGTTCCTCTTGTTTATAACCTAGCAGCGAACTCAGGGATTCGTTGACCTCAAGCCAGCGATTATCTGTGCTGACCAGCGCCATCCCCACCGCGTGGTCAAAAGCCGTTCTAAAATGTTCTTCACTCTCTTTTAAGGCGTTGCTTATGCGCTTCTGTTCAGCAATGTGCTTATTTAGCTCCTGAACGTGTGTTTGAGCCAACTCCGCCTGTGCGGCAGCAGCTTCCACATTCTGCAGATAAGTGCGGTATGTGAAATATATGATGGCGATTATTGGTGCAGTGGCGAGGAAAGCAAAGAAGCCCAACGAGGAAGCAAGCTTCGCGATAATACCGGCGGCGAAAGCGCCGGCGAAATAGGTGATGGAGGTCCAGAGAAAATTTTCGCGCCATGTTTTCCAAAGCGGATCTCCGGCCCTAAGTCCTACGGCAATGGCAACAAGCCCTGAATTCCCCACGTACTGGCTCAATCCCATTATGGTTAGAGCTGCTAGGAAGACCGGCGAGAAGCCCTGTGCCGTCAAAACCTTCATAGATCCGAACAACCCCTGAAGGATCATACCCGTTGCCAAGGTTGCACAAAGAAATACGGCAGTGTTAAAGGCTATTAGAATCCGAGATTTGCTCACCCTAAGAGAGGATGCCAGCGCGTCAGCACCAGCCAATAACACCGATGCCTCCACGCCGTAAAGTACCAGCGAAAGCAAAACAAATGTGTCCGAAACCGAGATCTGCCCCTTGGAGCCCGGTATCGGCACAATGATGCGGGATCCGAGACAGAGAGTAACACCCACGAGTAACAGGTAACCAAGATCCAATTGGCTGATGTCCACGCGCGTTGCGACATAGAGTCCGGCAGCACCACCAAGGATGATCACCAGCCACAGAAAGGGCTTAGACAGACTCTGTCTCGTGTTCGAGTTCATACAGGAATAAATGTTTATGAGTCGAGGGCCGGGTGGGGTGATGCTTGCCCTATCTATTGCTTAGCAAAACGCGTGCCATGCGCTGAAATACTACACCGCAAAGTCGAAAGCTGCATAAGTACAGTACTTTAGGGGTCCCGGAGCACCTGCTGATCATCACGAAGCTTGATAGACAGAAAAAGGTGTCAAACTGACTGATTGATACCAGTCAATTTGACACCTAAGGGGATCGGATAAGAACTAACGGCGAAAAAAGCTAAAGAGCTATTGCGCCAACGCTTTAACCGACTCAGTGAACAGCACCTGAGTCTTCCCTCCTGAGGAAGATCGTGTCATAGTTGCTGATCCGCTTGAAGCCGCACATCCGGAAAAAGACCTGCGCTTTCTCATTATCCTCGTTAGAAAGGACACAGAGCGACCGAGTGCGCTTCAGCAGAGTTCCGCACAACTCGGTAAAGCAACGCCTGGCTAAACCAGTGCCCCGGACCCGTTGGTTTAGGTAAACACCCTCCAGATATATGATCTCTGACGTTTCCGCCTGGACGTCGGCCTTGAAGATCAACTCGCCTTCTTCGACTAGAACCCAGACACGATCCATCGAGATCCGGCGGGCACATCTGCTCAGAAAACCTTCCCGGTCCGTTTCCAGAGGATTAATACCGCTTTCCTGTTCAGCCATGTCAGCATGCACAGGTGCGACGAGTTGGAGGTCGTCAAGGGTCGCGAGACGCAGCCCCTCGACTTTGCGGCTGACATCAACTGCATCTGTAAGCTCAAAGAGGAATTCACGGCAGGCCAGGCGCATCCTCTGCCCATCGTCTGCATAGTAGTTCCAAAACATCTCGACCTTTTCCTGCTCGGCCATGATCATATGGAGACGATCGTGGAATTGAGCTGTTAGGGCGAGTTCGCGTATTGCCCCGCGAGTCCGGGTCTCGATCAGAGTTGCGTGCCCAATCAGGGCGACTCCCTCCAATCTTCCTTCTGAATTGCGGCACCCGTAGAACGTGCCTCGATTATGTTCGCTTTCCAATCCGTTGTCTCGGATCATACCCATCATGCAGACGGTGTGAATCGGTCGTTCGGAAAGAAAAGCAACTACCTCTTTGGTATCATCGTCCCTAAGTACACTAACCTCGAGTGTTACATCGGGCTCTGGAAGAAAAGTGGTTTCTTCCATGATGTTTTGCATTGTTTGTGTGAGTGACATCGTTTTGCTCCTTATTTAGCTGTGGCCTTTAGTGATTAGTATCCCAAGTAGTCGACACCGTCATCTGGACTTAGTGCCATGCTACTTGTACTATCACCTGCCGCCAGAGCCGATTGAGCTTGCAATGTCGCATCACTCATTAAAATCGCATCGCCGATCAGAACGCCGTCCCCGATAAGAACGCCGTCGCCGATCAGCACACCATCGCCAATAAGAACACCATCGCCGATTAGAACGCCGGCAAATGAATCGCCGTCATTCATGGTCAGACCGCGACTCGTCAGTATCTTATCGCCTATAAGGACCCCGTCGCCTATCAGAACACCATCTCCTATAAGGACACCGTCTCCAATAAGCACACCATCGCTTACAAGAACACCGTCTCCTATCAGGACGCCGTCCCCAATAAGTACCCCAAGCCGATATATACCTTGATACTTCGCTATGAGATTGGTTCCAGTCGCAAAACTGCAGCCTGCGGTAATGCCCTGGCTCCAACTAAAGGTTTGACCTCCGATCGTCGATTTTGGTGTCGGAAGTGTCGAAGTCGTAAGCAGCGATGAACCTACTAGAGCCGACAGTAAATCCGTTCTGACCAATTTGGCCAAACGTACTGCACCCTCTATATTCAACTGCCCGGCTCCCTGTTCGTAAGTGTTATATCCCTTGAGCTGCTGTGCCGTGTACATGAGTACCGTCTTCACCATGTTCGGCGTCAGCTTCGGATTTGCCTGAAGCAGGAGCGCAACGCGGCTGCACCTGCGGCCACAGGAGCTGACATCGACGTGCCGTTCATGTACATCATGTCGCGGACATCGACGGGGCTCACATTGGCAGCCAACTGTGGATTTTCCATCACAAGCTGGTTGTTAGCGGTCTTGGCGAACACTAACTTATTACCAGGAGCGACGAGATCTGGTTTGAGCTGATTATCATAGTGCTTTGCTCCCGATGTGTCGGTCCAGGAGCTGCGTGTTGGACCACGCGAGCTATAGGTTGTGACCACATCGTCACTACGTGCGTCGGACCCGAAGGTGTTTGAAGCACCGACGGTCAGCGCGGACGGTTCATTACCGGGGGAATGGATGGAGCCATAGACCTTTTGACCCATTCCATTTTTACCGTTGTTACCAGCTGCGGCAACAACTACGATGCCGGCATCTACCAGCCGTCGAACAGCCTTACATGTTGGGTCATACTTGTATGAGTCTACGGCTGTCGATCCCAGGCTCATATTAACAACCCGGATGTTATAAGCCGATCGGTTGGCGATTATCCAGTCTATCGAACTGAGTAAGCTGGAGGTCTTGCCTACACCATTCTTATCGAGTACTCGAAGGTTGAGCAGTTTAGCATTCGGGGCAATGCCCATGTACGTACCATTCGCGATGCGGCCGTTGCCTGCCGCGGTGGCTGCGACGTGGGTCCCATGACCAAACGGATCGTCTGTACGGCCTTCACCTGTAAAATCGCGGCTGACTGCAACTCGTACTCCATTGCTCTTGTCGAGAAACGACGTGTGCCTTACGTCTATACCCGAATCTACGATCGCAATACCGATGCCGGTCCCATCCAGGCTCGTAGTAACAGTACCCAGAAGTCCGGAAGTGGTTGAGACGCGGACCGCATCAGCACCTGTCGTGGCCGTAACGTGACCAAAAGCCCGGGTACTGGTATCTCCGGAGATAAAGGTAACCTCGGAGTAGGTTTGAAGTTCAGCTATTGCGCTTCCGGGCAGATCCACGACCATGTTACCCAAATTCCGATAGTGGGCCCTAACATATACGCCATTCCGATTGAGCAACGCCGTAAGCTGTGCCCGGGGGTTTTCGGAAAGGCTAATGATTACTCGCACGAGCTGCTCGTCCGACCGCCTGTTTGCAAGTACTGTCTTCAGTTCGTTGGATATCTTGCTCCCACGATCTGATCCATTGGGGATCGGACCCTGACCAGCAGTAGCCGCTGTTCCCGGGATTATGCCGCCGCACAGAAGTGACAGCAGCATCACGGTGATCAGAATCCCGCGATTTACTTTTTTGATCTCGATTTGCGTTTCCATATTGTTTTTATCCGTTTGTGGCCGCACGTATAGCGACCAAACGCTTTATACAAGTCCCGTGCCAAAGCCGCAGGATTCCGTAAACATTGCCATCGTTGGAGATAGCAGTGTGTGCCGACATGCGTTTGGCTGAGGTACCGGTCAAACTGACCGAATTCTCGCGTTATTTTGATTGATTGGTTACGGAGCTGTCGGAAGGATGTGATACGGGATTCGATGGCGCCTACGCTGAGTAGGGAGTGGTTTTCGGTAGCGAAATCTGAACGGGCGGGACTCAATCCCTGCCGGGATCAGAACCTTTGGTTGCTAATAGGACTAGTACCGTCCCCTCCGCTCGACACAAGAAAATCGGACGTAGCCAACGTTTGGTTCAAAAGGCTTTCCGCGGACGGTGACACTTACAACCCGCTGGCGGGCGATCTTCCGGCGTCGAATTTACGGGCCATAATTTAATAAAAAGGCGATTTATCCGCAGATATAGTAACGAAATCATTACGGCCGGGCTTTTCGTTTATGGTCGGCTACCGTACACTGCACCCTGCGGGATTTAAATAAAATAGATATTTCGTACGCGAGAAACGCGCTGATTAGAACGAATACTTAAGATAAGGGGAAAAACACATGTCTTTACTATTCTGTCCCGAATGCGGGCATGAGATTTCTGCAAATGCAGTAGCGTGTCCTAATTGCGGCCATCCGGTTACGCCTGCGGCACCTGTCGTTGATCGCAAGGTTGTTGTTGCGAGGACAAATGAAAAGAAATTCCCAACGTGGGCGTTTATCCCGATTGGATTACTTGCTTTTATCCTTTTGTTCGTAATGTATCTCGCATTGCGTCAGTCGGATGATCAGGCTAACACCAATGTCAATGTCAACATGGCCGGTCGCAGAACAACGGACCCTTCGAAAAATGTCACCATACCATCGACCGACACCGGCGTGACACTCCCTCCTCAGCAAACCACTAACATACCCGGACAATCAGTTACCGTTGCACCGGGCCAAACAACCACAGTTCCGGGGGCTGCTCCACCGGTTTCAGCGGCTCCGGAGAGAGGAACCGTGATCATAAATGCTCGGGTTACACCCGCACGAGGTTCTGTCCAAACCGTAAGGAATACTAAGTTTTATCTACTCGATAAGGACCTTGAAACCATACTTCGAGAAGCACGAATAGAGCCGATCGAAGGCAATAGTCTAGCGGGGAGTTTGGGATTGGCTGCTGTATTTCCGGACCGCTACGGCGATTTCCAGCGGTCGGCCATGCGTGCAATCAGCGCCCACGTTAAATACTCAGGCACCACTGGCGGAGATGGAAGCGCGAACCTTACTGGTATCCCACCGGATTCCTATTATCTATTTGGTGTCACGCGTTTCGGACGCGGTTTTGCAATGTGGAACGCGCCAGTATCCGTCATCGGGGGGCAGAACATTCTGAATCTCAGTCCACAGAACATCACAGAAATACCTGATAGTTCGGATTGAATGAGTTATACGGCCTGCACCGAAGGCCGCACCACTTTCCTTTACATATCAGAAAAGGGGCAAGTCGGGACGCTTTCCCTGACTAAGTGGGGTCAGTTTCAGCCGGCTTCTACCCTGTCTTGCCCCAAATACAGCATTGCAGCCGAAGTTAACGTCGTCGGTCAGGTTGAAGACATTCATCGAAACGGCGGAAGTAATGGTAGATATTCGTTATTCCAAATCATATATAATTGAAAAATGTGCGGACGGTATAAAATGACCGCTACAGAGCGGGAATTGTTTGACAAATTTCCGTATCTGGAACAAGACGAGTATTTCGACATCCACGGATACAAGAAAAGCCCGGAGATATTTCCCGGAACGGATATTCTTGCCGTTAACAAAGATTATCATGCTGAAGAGGTTTGGTGGACAATTGAGGACAATGACGCTCGCGGCGTCTGGTGCCGCGCCATTAATGCGAAAGCCGAAACCATAATGAAGGTTGGTATGTTCAAAAACGCGTTTGCCACCGATCGCATACTGATTCCTGCTAACGGGCTCTTCGAGTGGCAGACTTTATCAGACAAATCTAAGCAGAAATACGAGATATGGTTTGACGAAAGAGTTTTTGCCTTTGGTGGAATAGCCAGGAACTGCTTGATCAAAGGTGAAACAAAACGTTGTGGGGCCATTATGACCACCTCACCCAACAAGGTTTTCGCACGACTTCATAATAATAAACAGCGCCAACCCGTGGTAATCCGTGCCTGCGATCATGAAAAATGGCTCGACCCAACGACCCCATACACCGAGTTACGTCGTTTGATGCAACCCGTAAGCGCTGCCCAAACGCATTTTGGTACGGTCGAGGAGAGCGAGGAACACACATCAAATATTCTGACAGTAAGTTTGCAGCCATCGCTATTCTGATAGTCGTCTAATTACGAAAGAGGCCGCAAAAGCGGCCCCCACTTTAAGATTGTACTTTTGATCAAACGGCCCGCCGACCGGAGACTAGCTGGATGACGAGTACGATGACCGCTATTATAAGCAGAAGATGAATAAGATTACCGACCGCCGCACCAGCGAAACCAAAGCCCAATGCCCAAAGCACCAAAAGTATAAGAATTATTGTCCAAAGCATGATTTGTCCCCCTTTTACATCTGATATCGTTGAATACCATCTTTTCTGCAACTTAGCCTACTATTTGTAAGATCACGCGTATGTACTCCGCAGTACACAATTCGGACCTCAAGCCGCCCGTGCGCAATAATGAAATGTTTGTAAACGCAATAGAACGGACGGGAGCATTTACCCGTGCCATTCACACTATAATCAGATACTGGGGCTCAGAGAAAATCGTCGCTGGTAGCGGCACACTGTTTTTTATCAATGCCGAGGGATGGGCCCTCACCTGTGCCCACGTCGCCCAACAATTTGCGGCCGCGGCCGAAACGGCCGCTAAATTCGCTGCATTTAAGGCGGAAAGCGGGTCGATTCCCCGCGGGAAGGGGCAGAGGCACGCACTTAATCTGCTGGAACGAAAGTACGCCTACAAACCCGGGGAGATACTTGAGCTGCATAGCCGGTTGGTTGGGTGCGTCGACGGGCCGCTAAGTTTCGACGTTATAGGGCATCCGACCTTAGACATAGCACTGCTCAAGTTCAACGGATTTAAGAAACTGCTGGTTGATCAGTTCCCTGTTTTCGGTCGTGACAGCACTGAGCTTAAGCCAGGAAAAACGTTATGCAGGCTCGGCTTTCCCTTTCCGGAGTTTTCAAACTACGGTTACGATCCCGCCACTGATCTTATAGGCTGGACCGATACCGGCCAAGAAAGCACCCCGCGGTTTCCGATCGATGGCATGCTCACCAGACATGTTGCTGACGGGACAGGAAACATAGTGGCCTTTGAGTTAAGTACCCCTGGCATTCGCGGACAAAGCGGCGGGCCTGCTTTTGACCGAGATGGGAGAATCTGGGGTATGCAGTCTCAAACTAAGCACTTGGACCTTGACTTTGACGTCGACACGATCGTTTTTCGCGGTACAGCTAAAAAACGGGTACAGGACAGCGCTTTTTTGCATGTCGGGGTGTGCATTCATGTCGACGCATTGAAGGATTTTATTCGCCAAAACGGAGTGACCTTTCAGGAAGGATGATCTAAGTCCGAATCTTTGAAAGCAAGTACACGCCTATCAGCGAAAACATCACTAATGGCGACCAGACCGCGAGCGTGGGCGGCAGTGATCCATTTAAACCTAATTGGTCACAAAGACTGCTCGTACCAGTAAATAGGAGCCACAGCCCAACCGCATATCCAACTGTCGCCGCCTTGCCTTTCCTGCTTAGACTTAATGAGAATGGGGCCGTAAACAACGCCATAACAAATGGCAGAAAGAACGTCGTGTGCTTTTTCTCAAAGGCGAATGAAAGGTTTCTTCGCTCTACCTCCGACTCTGCAGTTGCGATGCGACGGCGCAGCTCGCCCGACGTAAGATGAGTTGGTTTGGTTCGGAGCTCGTCAAATGGGCTGGAATCCTCGGCAAATTCAAAGCTTTCTCGTGTCGAGCTAACGATCTGCCCTCCGATGAGCTCATCAGTCTTGACATCATCCCAGAGCATAATTTTACCCGCCTGCCAGGTCGCCCACTCGCTTCGGTACATGGATTGCAGTCTGGTACCTGTCAAGTCGAAAAGATAGGCGGAGAAGTTTTTGAGGCATACGGCGGAGCAGGGGGGGTCTCGGTTTTCGTTATCAGACGCGACCTGAAACGAATAGATACGGCTTTCATTCGCGATCCAGTGTTTGCCAGCGGAATCGAGGGGTAATCCGTGGTTTCGCATGACAGACCTAATCTCATCCTGCCTCTGATTTGACCGAGGAAGCACGCGCTCCTGAATAACCCAATCTAACCCACCTAGGAATAAGGCCAGTAATAAACACGGCAGAAGCAGGCGGTAAATACTTTGTCCGGCCGAGGTCCACGTAACGATCTCGTTCTGACGAGATTTGATCACGTATGTGGCCAATGTTGCGATCATGGCAGCTGAAGGGGAGATCTGCAGGTAAACAAAAGGAAACAGATAATACAGATATCTAAAAAGCAGTATTGCCCCGCCCTCAGTGACGGCCGCATGTTTCCAAAGCTCAAATCCCGTAAAAATGATAAATATGGAAGCCAAAAACCCAATGATCAACACGAAATTCTTGACCAGAGTTGTAACGAGATCGAAGTCTCGAATACCCGTCGTTATGTCCAAAAACTGATTTTTCAGGTAGATCTTTTCCGAAGTCACCGAAATATTCTTCCAGATGGGGCCGAGAGAATTTGACACGCGTCCCGCGAAATACATTTTTTGTGAAAAACTAAACCAAAGTAATGCCAGCACACTACCTGCGACCGGAATCAGACTGCTTAGAAATACGCCGACAATGCCAACGCGGGCCAACTGTTCACCAAGAAAGGCAAGTAAGTAGAATCCCAGCAAAACTACAAGTGCAAGCAATATGCCGAAACCCCGCCCTGCACGCTTAAATCGCAATACAATGACCGTGCCCAAAATACAAAAAATAAAGGGTGTGACGGACAGTATGATACGGCGCTGTCGCAGGATCTCGGCCTCTATACGCTCGCTACCCTTCCTGGATGCTGCATAGTCAGACAACTGCTGTAGTCCAAGCTCCTCTGGGCTTAACTCTGATCGGCTGAGTTTCTCGATCAGGTCAGCGCGACGCGTTTTCACACCAAGCCGTACTTCTCCAATGTTTTCAGAAACATACTTCCCTGCCCGAGCCATCATCGGGATCGTTGTGACCGTTGCGTCCTCGAGCACCAGTTCAGAGATTTGATCAGCTGTATCGATGCGGCCCTTCTGTGACGTTATCAGACGCACCACTCCCGTCGTTTTGTCCTCATAATGTATGAAGATATTTTTCCAGCTACCAGTTTCGAAGTCCCCTCCTTTTACATAGATGGTGTATCCGGCCACCTCCGAGTTAAATACACCGGGCTCAATAGGTGATTCCAGTTTCTTGATCGCACTTTGCAGCGCGATACTCCGTACCAGACGTGCGGCTAATGGCACACCGAAAAGGTTCACAATGAAAGCAAATATAGAGAAAATTACCCCAAGCATCGCAATCGGTAACGTCATTTGAAGGCCGCCTACCCCGGCGGCTCTTATCGCTACTAACTCGCTATCACCCTGCATCTTTGTAAGGCCTATAATCGTGCCAACGAGCATCGCCATCGGACACGTAAAGGCAATTACACTCGGAATAAGGGCAACGGATAGCTGCCATACAAGATTTGCGGGAATATTAACGCTAAAGAAAATGTCGGAGAAGCGGTTAGCCTGTTGTACAAACAGGATCACACTCAAAAGAAGCCACGAAAATATAAAGAAAGGAATGATTGTTGAAATCAGATATTTCGAGATCAACCAGGTTATCTTCTTCATTGGTCAGTCCGAAAGAGCTAGCGACGTTTCTCCGGTAACTTCCCTTCCGATCGCCTGGGAAATCAACTGTTTAAGAATAATCGAAAGACGCCGCAACTCCTTCGGTTGAGTGTCAGTAAAGTCTGCAAATTGAACCGGCGACATCCGACGGGACTCCATGGCAAATGAAAGACCTGAAGCGCTGATAGATCTGGTTCCAGCACTGGGCTGACAGCCTGAGCAGATCAAATGGAAATTAGCTCGTACATTTGCTCCTTCACCTTCACTAAACAGACGACCGCATTCATCACAGACGCTCCAATTCGGCCAAAATCCCGAAAGGCGGAGCAACCACAACTCGAAATAAACGCTAATACTCAAGATCTGCTCAGCATTTACGGCGGCAGCGTCGACACAGGCTCGTGCTCGCTGAGATATGAGAACTTCTGGAGAAAAGCCGGGTTGCTCGCTGCAACAAAGTTTGACTGAATTAGGTCGATTTTTTCAATGGACACAAGTTCGCGCGCCTCTTTTTGAAAGTAGGAAACCTTCACAACAGAAAAGGGCTCCAGACCACTTCCAAAACGGCTTTTAAGTCGTTTCGCGCCCTTGGCGACGCCTCGCACGACCCCGTGATCCAATGTCAGTAGAACGACAATTCGGTCAGCTTCAGAAAGGTTGTAGCTCTTGAGAACCAGACTTTCGGTCTCAGTTAAGGCCATTGAATTACCATGGAATAAAATAAAGCACCCAGGCAAGCGTGAGGCTGATCAGAATGAACTGGGCAAAGGTCTTTCCACCGTAAACGACGCGCTCCCTCAGGGTGCCGTTCGCAAACACGCCAAATGCAAGCGAGACGAAGAAACCAAATCCAACTAAGTAAACGAAATGGATCATTTCTTTCTCCCAACCGCCAGATCCAGCGCGTCGATAGCTGCCAAGTAATTTAGCAGGCCAGCGACCTCGAGAAATCGGCCACCATATTCAAAAGTCGCCAATGCGGCAACTTGCGGTGATGGAGTACCAGCCATTATTAGGCTCACCAAGGCTCCCAGCCCGTTGCCGAACCTCGCGAAAATATTCAGCAAGTAGAGAAGCGCTCCATCCTTGAACTCAAAACCCGGATAGTGTGCTCCGCCGCTGACGATGGCAATTATGAACATGATCCATATTACGGCGGCGATAATGGCTCCCCGCGTGATCTTCTTCTGAACCAGATGCCCGGCCCCTGGAAGAAGCCAAGATATGATGCCAATTATGACGGGGTTATCCATTTTGTAATTTAGACCAGTAAACGGTTTATCAGTTAAGCGTCACGGGTGCCAGGGTATTAGA
>JBHENG010000003.1:0-9159 GCA_046262195.1 Pyrinomonadaceae bacterium
TTTCAGGCGTAACGGACGTGAACGAGCTTTTTCCAATCCGGATCAGACGCGCGTTGAAACGATCCCCGCTGTGGACACCATGGTGGAAAATAGGTCGGCAGAGTTGTCGATTAATTCGAATACCGTTGCAGATCCAAATGCCGCTGCGAGTCCGAATGTTGAAACCGCTACGCTGCCCTCTTGGCAGTTTGAAACACTTTCAGGCTCCCCGAGGGTTGGAAGCTCCGCAGGCGACAGCCGACTCTTGGTCGGTGATTATCTTGAGACAGACGCCAGGTCACGGGTACGGATTGCTGTAGCCGACATTGGTAATGTGGAGGTGCAGCCGAATTCGCGGGTGAAGCTGGTGGGGACGACGTCCGCCGAACACCGGCTTTCGCTGGAACATGGGTCGCTGCACGCCAAGATAGTGGCGCCGCCTCGCCTTTTCATCGTCGATACGCCTTCAGCGGTGGCCGTGGATCTGGGCTGTGAATATAAACTAGATGTCGATAAAGCCGGCAACAGCCGGCTGCACGTGACCACCGGTTTTGTGGCCCTGGAGCGAGAAGGCCGCGAATCCATCGTCCCGGCGGGTGCGATCTGTCTGACGATGCGGGGCAAGGGGCTGGGGACCCCATTTGCTGTCGATACAGACCCGGCGTTCCGGGCGGAGCTGGAAAGATTTGACTTCAGCCGCGGCGGCAGCGCGTCAGTCACTAAGATGCTGGAAACGCGAGCCTTTTATGACATGATTACGCTCTGGCACCTGCTTTCGCGTGTCCAAAAATCAGATCGCGAGAGAGTGTACGACGCACTCGCCGGATACGTTAAACCTCCCGCAAACGTAAGCCGAGTCGGCATTTCACGCCTGGACAAAAGGATGCTCTCAGATTGGCGTGTCGAGGTTGAAAAGGTTTGGTTTGAGTAGTTGGCTATTAAGGTGAGAGGCGTGATATCTGCCAAACGTCGCCGGCGAGAGAATAGAGAATTCTATCGTGAAGGCGGTTCTGACGTCCCTGCCAAAACTCGAACCTGTCGGGTATGAGCCGAAATCCGCCCCAAATCGGAGGCAAAGGAACGTCCTCGCCATAACGCGCACGGAGCTCCTTAACGCGTTCCTCGAGGACGGCCCGCGAGGCGATTATCCGGCTCTGGTTTGAGGCCCACGCCCCAAGTCTGCTTTCCAGCGGACGTGAATTAAAGTATTTCTCCGATTCGTCACGTGAAGTCCGTTCCACCTTGCCATAAACAGCTGCCTGACGGTCGAGCTGCGGCCAAAAGAAATGCATTACAGCGAATGGGTTTAGCGATAGATCCGTCCCCTTTTTGCTCTCGTAATTTGTAAAGAAAACAAAGCCGTCGTCACCAAAATGCTTGAGCAGAACGACTCGAGCGGAGGGACGGCTATCTTCACCGACAGTTGAGACGGTCATCGCGTTGGCGTCAAGCACCTTGGCTGCCAGAGCTTCGTCCATCCAGAGCGAAAACTGCTCAAACGGGCTCGGGCTTACTGCCGATTCAGACAGCTCTTCCGACGAAAAATCCCTGCGAAGATCGGCTAACTCTTTCCTTTCCATGACTTAGATTTGATGAACCAGCAAACCGTCCTTAAGTTTTGGCTCGAACCACGTGGATTTCGGCGGCATCGTCTCGCCAATGTCGGAGACACTGAAAAGATCGTCCATCGTGGTTGCGAACAGTGAGAACGCGATCTTGCCCTCGCCGCTGTCGACGATCCGCTCGAGCTCATTGGTTCCGCGTGCCCCGCCGATAAAAATGATGCGGTCGTCGGTACGCGGATCGTCTATCCCGAGCACGGGACCGAGTAAACAATCCTGCAGGATGCTAACGTCGAGAGTCTTTATGGGGTCGTCCGGAACTGATGCCCTCAGCCGCAGCTTGTACCACTGCCCTCTAAAATACATGGACACCTCCCCATGCCGGTCAGGTGTCTTGTCGATCGTTTCCGTTAAGACAAAATTTTCGCGAATCTTCTCAAAGAGATCGTCCTTGTGCAAACCATTAAGATCCTTTACGACGCGGTTGTAAGGCAATATCTGCAGATCCTCCGCCGGGAACAGCCCCGCGACAACAAAATTGTATTCTTCGCCTCCGGTGTAGTTCGGGCTCGCTGTCCTCAGGGTATCGCGTGCAAGTTTTGCACTTTCGACTCGGTGATGCCCGTCAGCGATATAGAGCTCTGGTATATCGAGAAAGGCCTCGACCCAGTCGGCGATGTCCACGAGACGCCAGACCTTGTGATCGACGCCGTCCGTGCATACAAAGTCATAGATCGGCTCGCTCTTGACTGCATCTTCAAAAAGGTAGGCAATGGCGCCGGTATTTCTGAAAGTCAGGAATATGAGCCCCGTTTGCGCCCGAACGGCAAGCATGTGTGCAGTGCGGTCAGCGACCTTATCGGGTCTCACGTTTTCGTGTTTTTTGATGACGCCGCGGTCGTATTCGCCCAGGGAACAACAGCCGACGACGCCTGTCTGGACATGCCCGGCGGACGCAAGCCGGTAAACATAAAGTGCCGGCGTGCTGTCAACCGCGTAGATGGTTTTCTCGATGAACCACTGTAGGTTTTGTTTCGCCTGGGCAAACACGTCCGCCGGCTGTGGGTCGGAGCTTTCCGGAAACTCTGCCTCTGCGCGTGTGACGCGCAGGAAGCTAAGCGGATGGTCGCGTATAAAATCGCGCACCTCTGACTCATGCACTACATCATAGGGCACACAAGAGACGTGCCTTGCTTTGTCCGCGATGGGCCTCAAAGCTCTGAAAGGCTTTAAAATTGCCACTATAGTCCGATCAATACGTTGGCGGCGTGGGGCCGCCGCCGGGGTTTCTAAGCTCATCGAGGGCCCGATTGCTCTCATCCATTTTCTTAAGTATGTCGTCGGCCATCCGGTCCGCATACCCCTGTTTATCGAGCTTCCACACACCCTCTTCTCGTATAAAGGGCACGGTTTCCCATGTACCGTATGACGTCTTTACCTGCAGGGTAGCTTTGTCGCCCTCGATCTTTTCGTCGCGAAGCTCTACCGTACGCTGATTCTCCGTGACCAGCGTCTCCCGTTTGACCACTTCGTCGACCGAGATCCCCTGCGACTTGGCCTGCTGCTCGTGCATTTTCATCGTTGCGTTAGACAGCAGCAGTTTCATCGTCGTCGTGTCTTTTTGCTTTAAAGCCTTGATGTACGTTTCGAATGTCTTTCTGGGCGAAGCGGGCTCCTGCTGTCCGCACGAGATCGCCAGTGCAGCCAGCCAGAAGACCAGAATTCTTGACCAAATGCGCATATTACAGATACCTTTGAACCAATAATTCAAAAACATTAAGTATATCGTAAACCAAGGGAGCCAAAAACGGATGGAACGCAAAATCCTCAACGACGATGAGTTGGCACGATCGCTTGAAATGCTCAACGGCTGGAGCGTGGAGGGAGGAAACCTTAAAAAACGGTGGACCTTCGCCAACTTTGCCGAGGCGCTGTCGTTTGTTCAGCGTGTCGGAGAATTGGCCGAGGCCGCAGATCACCATCCGGACATCACCTTTGGCTGGGGATATGCTGAACTCGCACTCACAACACATGACCGTGACGGTATAACCGATGTTGATACCGCACTCGCGGCAAAAATCGACACGATGTGATCGCCCAACATGCCCGCCATCAATAAATAATTAATGTAAGCAATCGAACAGAACTCCGGCTATGGGTGGTCCTAGCATCCTTGCAAGCTGGTTTGCTCAGTAGGCCCGGCTTGCAGTTGATTGAAATATATCGCTTAATCTTCTCGCGCACACGCGGGCCGTAATGCAAGTAGGACCAAACGAATGATCAAAGCTATCATTTGCGACGACAACTGTAGTTGGCTCTCGCTTCGCACAAAACTTCTCATCTCAGTTCTTATATCGTTCACGTTTCTCGGGGCGGCTTGCCGTTCATCACAAAACGAACATGGACAGGGGCTCAGCCCGGTAAACGGATCGACTGGTGCCGTCAGTACTATTGAGACTGAGGACGGGCAGTGGCTGATGCCCGCCAAGGACTTTGCGAGCACTCGATTCAGTGGTCTGGACCAGATAAACGTTCAAAATGCAGCGGGTCTGAAGCCGGCCTGGACATTCTCAACTGGCGTGAACCGCGGCCAGGAGGCTGCGCCAATTGTCGTAGGCGACATGATGTATGTCGTCACACCGTATCCCAACATCCTCTTTGCCCTAGACCTAAAGAACAACGGGGCGATGAAGTGGAAGTATGAGCCCAATCCGGAAGCCGCTTCGCAGGGCGTAGCGTGCTGCGACACTCTAAACCGCGGTGCCGTCTATTCTAACGGCAGACTGTTTATCAACACTCTGGACGGTCAAACCTGCGCGGTCGACGCTGTCACGGGTAAGGAGATCTGGAAGACCAAACTGGGCGACATCAACATGGGCGAAAGCATTACCATGGCCCCCCTGGTCGTCAAAGATAAGGTGTTGGTGGGAAACTCGGGCGGAGAATTCGGAGTACGCGGATGGCTGACGGCGCTCGACGCCAATTCGGGAAAGATCGTTTGGAAGGCCTTTAGCACAGGACCCGATGCGGACGTACTGATCGGACCCAACTTTCACCCCTATTATGAAATGGACAAGGGTAAGGACCTTGGCGTGACCAGCTGGCCGCCGGACCAGTGGAAGATAGGCGGAGCAACCGTTTGGGGATGGATCTCATACGATCCCGAAACCAACATGATCTTTTACGGAACCGGGAACCCTGGAGTGTGGAATCCAGAGATCCGTCCCGGCGACAACAAATGGGCGTGCGGCATATTTGCCCGCAATGCCGACACGGGCGAGGCCATGTGGTTTTACCAGACCAGCCCGCACGATCTGTATGACCACGACGAGGTGAATGAAAATGTACTTCTTGAGCTGCCGATCGAGGGAGGGCAGCGAAAAGTGATCGTTCACCCCGGCCGCAATGGTTTTATGTATGTACTTGACCGTGTGACGGGACAGGTGCTTTCAGCGACACCGTACGTATATGTCACAGGCGCGAAGGGCGTTGACCTGAAGACAGGCCGCCTGATCCCCAATGAAGAAAAAGAGCCCAAAACCGGGAAGGTCGTTAAAGAGATCTGCCCCTCATCGCCCGGAGCGAAGGACTGGCAACGTAGCGCTTTCTCACCCCGCACCGACCTGTTGTACGTACCGCACCAAAATCTTTGTATGGACTACGAGGGTACGGAGGCAAACTACATTGCGGGCACCCCGTACGTCGGCGTAAATACGAAATACTATGCGGGGCCGGGCGGCAATCGTGGATTCTTTACAGCCTGGGACCCGGTCCGAAGCACGGCGGCATGGCAGATAAAGGAAAACTTTCCAGTATGGAGCGGGGCATTGGTCACCGCCGGTGATGTCGCGTTTTACGGCACGATGGAGGGGTGGTTCAAAGCCGTGAACGCGAAAACGGGCGAGCTGCTGTGGCAGTTCAAGACAGGTTCGGGCATTATTGGCCAGCCGGTCAGCTATCGCGGTCCGGATGGAAAACAGTACGTGGCAATTCTCTCAGGTATCGGCGGCTGGCCCGGCGGCATTGTTTCCGCTGACCTCGACGTAAGGGATGAAACCGCCGGCAACGGGTGGGGCAGCGCTCTACCGGACCTGCCAGACGCTACAACCAAAGGAGGCATGCTTTATGTATTTGCGCTTCCTTAGAATTGGTTCGATAACGCTGATAGCATTCTGCATTTTCGGCTGCACACGGACCGACCAGCCGACGATCGCGGAAAAGCATTATATAGAACCGCCCAGGCAGGAAAAGATCGCCGCCTCAACGACAGCGCTTCGAGTATGCTCAGATCCAAACAACTTGCCTTTCTCCAATCAACAACAAGAGGGCTTTGAGAACAAGATCGCCGACCTCATCGCGGCCGATATGCACGTACCGGTCGAATATACGTGGTGGGCCCAGCGCCGTGGATTTTTTCGCAGCACTTTGAGGGCGGGTGTATGCGACATCGTGATGGGGATTCCCAATGGTTTCGAGCTCGCCGATACGACACGTCCTTACTATCGCTCAACTTACGTTTTTGTGAGTCGGGCCGACCGTGATCTGGACCTGAAGTCGTTTGACGACCCGCGTCTGCGTGATGTCAAGATCGGCGTCCAGCTGATCGGCGATGATGGGGCCAATTCGCCGCCCGTGCACGCGTTGAATAACCGCGGAATGGTCGCCAATCTGAAGGGATTTACGCTGTACGGCAATTATCGTGAGCCCAACCCGCCGGCCCGCATTATCGATGCGGTGGTAAAAAAGGACGTTGACGTGGCGGTAGTTTGGGGCCCCCTGGCGGGATACTTCGGGAAAAAGCAGCATACTCCGTTATCGATCGCGCCGGTGTCACCGCAGATCGATCTCCCATATTTGCCCTTTGTTTTTGACATATCCGTTGCGGTCCGGCGTGGCGACGATGATCTCAGGAACAAGATCAACGAGATCCTTACGCGCCGGCAGGGCGACATTGATCGCATCCTGGACGAATACAATATCCCCAGAGTGGATGCCGTCCACATGGCAGCAATGAATCGGAAGGAGGAGAAATGAAACGGCAGGTGCTGCTCTCAATCGCCCTGTTATCAGCGGGAACGCTCGCCGCCTGTGAACGAGAAGAGCGGGGATTTCGTGTACAGGCGCCGGATGCCAACCGGGTTCAAACGGTACGGCTTTCTCCTCTGCAGCCGGGCGTGGCATCACCTACACCCGTGATGACCAACGAGTACGAGAACAACGCTTTTGCACTGACCCAGGGCAAGCAGCTTTACCAGCAGATGAATTGCGTGGGATGCCACGCAAACGGAGGCGGGGCCATCGGGCCGCCTTTGATGGACGCCAAGTGGATCTACGGCAGCCATCCCGACCAGGTATTCGCCACAATCGTGCAAGGACGTCCCAACGGAATGCCAAGTTTTGGCGGCAAACTTGCCGATTATCAGATCTGGCAGCTTGCCGCATACGTTCGCAGCCTCAGCGGAAACGTGCCGAAGGACGCGGCACCGGGCCGGAACGATAATATGCAGATGAAGGAGCCAGAAAACTCGAAGGATCGCGAAACTCCCAAAGACTCCACTATCCCCAAATCAGCCGAAGGGCCATCATGAGTTACCGACTGCAGATAACTCGTTATGTCACGTTCCTGCTTTCTGTGGCGGGCGTTTGTCTGACGTCATGCGGCGGAAACCAGTCGACCGTTGACTCGGCGGGCATCCAGGCAGACCGGCTTGAGGCTCTGTGGTGGACCTTTTTTTATGTATGTGCGGCTGTTTACGTGATCGTGATGGCCGTGCTGGTGACCGCCATAGTTAAAACCCGGAAGGTGACCCAAGCGGCGGCGGCGGATATCAAACCCGACGAGAATCGCGATCGCCGCGCGGGATTTGTGGTCAAGGCCGCAGTGGCCCTTTCGGTAGTCACGCTGTTCTTTCTGATGGTGACGAGCTTCCGAGCCGGACGGGCCATCAACAGCCTCCAAGCCGCGGAAGATCCGCTCAGGATCAAAATAACGGGAAATCAGTGGTGGTGGAACATAGAGTATCGCGACCAGATACCCTCAAATAACATCCGCACTGCTAACGAACTACACCTGCCGGTGGGACGTGTCGTGGGGCTCGAACTCACCTCGACTGACGTAATTCATAGTTTTTGGCTCCCAAACATCCACGGTAAGAAAGACCTTATACCGAACTATCCGACCACTTTTTATTTCAGGCCCGACAAGGTCGGTACGTATTCAGGACAGTGTGCAGAATTTTGCGGGTACCAGCATGCAAAAATGCGCTTCAACGTTATTGTCGAAACGCCTGAGGAGTTCAACGCCTGGGTGGCGGCCCAGCGTCAGACACCGCCGCCGCCAACGGAAAAAACGGCGCAGCGGGGGCAGCAGGTCTTTCTGACAAGTACCTGCATACAATGTCACGCCATTTTGGGCACACCGGCCAACGGCAGTGTCGGACCGGATCTGACGCACATCGCGAGCCGACCATATCTAGCAGCCGGATCGCTGGTCAATAACGACGAGAACCTTCGCAGCTGGATCACGGATCCTCAAAAGATCAAGCCCGGCAATCGGATGCCAATGCATACGCTGTCTGACGAGGACCTAAAGGCATTGGTTACATATCTAAGGAGTTTGAAGTAGCAGCGAGACGTCAATGGCGAAAGAGACCGATCTCGACAAAAAACAGTCTTCGACACTCACGCCCGAGATCCTGCAGGAGGAGCGGATCGAGCTCGAGAAAACGTGGGCTGATCCGAAAGGATTTATAGGGAAATTGTCGAGCGTCGATCACAAGGCCATCGGTCTGCGCACCGTCATCACCGCCTTTATCTTTTTTGCTATTGCCGGCGTCCTCGCCCTGTTCATGCGGCTGCAGCTCGCCAATCCTGAAAACAACATCCTTGGGCCCGATCTTTATAACCAGTTTTTTACCACGCACGGGACGGCGATGATGTTCCTGTTCGCCGTTCCGGTAATGGAGGGGATGGCGATCTATCTTGTACCGCTGATGATAGGTACGCGGAATGTGGCATTTCCGAGAATGAATGCGTGCGGATATTTCATTTATCTTTTCGCGGGCATTCTGCTTTTCGGCTCGCTATTGCTGAACATTGGGCCCGATATGGGCTGGTTTGCGTATGTTCCGCTGTCCGGACCTGAGTACGGACCGGGAAAACGAGTCGACCTGTGGTCACAGATGGTGAGTCTGAGCGAGATCTCTGCTCTGATCGGCGCTGTGCAGATCATCACTACCGTATTTAAGCAGCGCGCACCCGGAATGTCGCTCAATAGAATCCCATTGTATGTATGGTCGATGCTCGTCACGTCATTCATGATCATCTTTGCGATGCCGGCCGTGATGCTCGCAAGCAGCCTGCTCTCGATGGACCGTCTGACGAATGTCAGCACACATTTCTTTAATCACGCGGAGGGCGGCGACCCTATTCTCTGGCAGCACCTCTTCTGGTTCTTTGGTCACCCCGAGGTCTATATCATCTTCATCCCGGCAACGGGCCTCGTGTCGGCGATGCTGCCCGCGTTCACTCGTCGGCCGGTCTTTGGTTACCTGCCGCTCGTTCTCGCGCTGGTAGCCACCGGGTTCCTCGCATTCGGCCTCTGGGTCCACCACATGTT
>JBHENG010000003.1:9169-64295 GCA_046262195.1 Pyrinomonadaceae bacterium
CGATGATCACGACCTTTGCTCGGCGGAAAACATTTGGCTATACGGCATTGGTGCTGACCATGATATCGACGGCCTTTATAGGATTTGGCGTTTGGGTTCACCATATGTTTACGACGCCCCTGCCGCAGCTCGGCCAGAGTATCTTTACGGCGTCCAGCATGCTGATCGTCATCCCGAACGGCGTCCAGATATTTTGCTGGCTCGCGACGTTATGGACCGGACGATGGAACCTCAAGACGCCGCTGATCTTTGTACTGGGTTTTTTCGGGATCTTTGTAATGGGCGGATTGACCGGAGTAATGCTCGCATCGGTCCCGCTGGACCTGCAGCTCCATGACACGTTTTTTGTAGTGGCACATCTTCACTATGTGCTCATAGGCGGGGCCGTGTTTCCGCTCTTGGGAGCCGTTTACTATTGGTTCCCAAAGTTCTACGGCCGCATGCTCAATGAAAAGGCAGGCATCGCCAATTTCCTGCTGTTGTTCACCGGTTTTAACCTGGTCTTTTTTCCGATGCACATACTCGGATTGGACGGCATGCCCCGCCGCGTATACACGTATCTAACCGAAACCGGCTGGGGTGATCTGAACTATCTTGCGACGATGGGCGCGTTCATGATGGGTGTCGGGGTCCTGGTTTTTGTAATAAATGTTATCTATAGCATCAAGGCTGGCCCAGCAGCTGGCGATGATCCGTGGGGAGGCGACACGCTCGAATGGTCAACGGCTTCGCCCCCGCCGCCGTACAACTATCAAAACATACAAGTCGTTCTGGGACGGCATGCCGTATGGGAACGCACCGCTGACGCGCCTATCGTCACCGGAATGCACTTAAGGATCCGCGAAGTTCTGTGTACAACGATCCACGATGCTGCACCCGAACATCGTTATGAGGTGCCGGGCCCCACCTACATTCCGCTGGCGACTGCAATCGTGGTGAGCCTGACCTTTATAGGTTTTGCCTTTACGCCCTGGGCCATACCGCTCGGTATGGCTGCGTCGGCTCTGGTCTTCTTTATCTGGTTCTGGAGCAATAGCACCGATCATCGTCCGCCGCATTCCCCTGAGAAGGATAATCCTGTGTACCCGGACCGTGGACACACAGAACTGTTGGAGGTCATTAGTGAGACCTGAAGCTTTCCTCGACAGACCCGCTCTAGATGTATCCGGCCTGCCGGCCATTGGTTTTGATACCAAATCACCGCTCTGGTGGGGCAATACGCTGCTGCTGTTCATCGAAACGGCGATGTTCGGCATTCTCATCGCGATATATTTCACGGTCGCGATGACGCTTAAACCGTTTCCGCCACCGCAGGTCGACCGGCTGCCGGTAATCTACGATCCTGTACCAAATCTGACCTTGCCCATCATCGGACTTGTAATACTCCTTCTGAGTCTCATACCGGGCATATTGCTGGATCTGGCAGCAAGGAGACGTGACACGCGGGCGGTCAAGATCCTCGTACTGATAACACTTGGTTTCAACCTGGCGGCGATAATCGTGCGTTATTACGAATTTGACTCGCTGCATTTCCAATGGAACGACAATGCCTACGGTTCGATCACGTGGATGATACTCGGCATGCACCTTCTGCACCTGATAGTGATGATTTGTGAGGATTCGTATCTTGCGGTCTGGACCTTTATTAAAGACATGGATGACAAGCATGCCCTCGACCTGACGGTAATGGCGGTTTACTGGTACTGGATCGTGGCGGTATGGCTGATCCTGTTTCCGATAATTTACATATTTCCGAGGTTTTGAACGGTGGTTGAAACGATCAAAGCAGAAAAGGAGCACATCCCGCCGGAAAGGGCATTTCTGCTGTGGATAGGCATGCTTTTGCCGCCTATTGCCTGGGGATTACAGCTCCAGACGTTATGGCTTACAAGCGAGTACGGCTGTTTTACCTCGGACTTTTTTTGGAATCACATTGTTTCGATCATTGCATTACTGATTTCGGCATTTGGCGGCTACGTTGCATATGCTGAGCTTCAAAAGTGGAACCGGGTCGAAACCAACGATAGCCCGGACCCGCGGTCGCGCCGGCGTTTTATGGCAATGATCGGGTTGATGACGGCAGCATTGTTTACCGCTCTGATCTTTGCTCAGTGGCTGCCGACGCTCCTGGGGGTGCCGTGCGACAAATAAGAGTTTGCTGCACCGCGACGATCTTTGTAATGACGGCCGCGGCCGTGGCCGCTGCACATGACGGCAAGCCGCACAATTTCGATGACCTCTGGCGCAGTTGGAGCTTTGATCCGCTGATAATCATCAGCCTTGTCTTGACCGCAGGTTTTTACCTGGTCGGCGTTTACAAACTCTGGAAGGCCTCAGGTTACGGCCGAGCCATCAAAGGATGGGAAGCAGCAGCGTTTGCCGCAGCGCTGCTGTCGCTGGTGATCGCACTCGTTTCACCGCTACACCCATGGGGCGAAGTTCTTTTCTCGGCACATATGACCCAGCATGAGGTCCTGATGCTTGTTTCCGCACCGCTCCTGGTACTGAGCCGGCCTCTCATCGCCTCACTTTGGGCGTTACCGACTGCATGGCGCCACCCGGTGGGCGGGTTACTCAAGAACGGCTCTGTTGAATCTGTCTGGCATTTCATCACCGATCCGATCGCGGCATGGGTCATTCACGCCGCCGCCCTATGGATCTGGCATCTTCCATACCTGTTCCAGGCCACGCTTAACAGTGATCTGGTTCATACGTTTCAACATGCAAGTTTTTTTGGCTCGGCACTTCTTTTTTGGTGGGCGATCATCGCCAGCCGGAGGGGCGTCGCAAGTTACGGAGCGGGCATTTTGTACCTGTTTACTACATCGATACACAGCGGCATTTTGGGAGCATTCCTAACATTCAGCAACAATGTGCTTTACCCGGCGTACTCGGCGTCCACCTCGACTTGGGGACTCACGCCTGTGGAGGACCAGCAATTGGGCGGCCTCATTATGTGGGTTCCGGCAGGCCTTGTTTATATACTTGCCGCTCTCATCATGTTTGCGGGTTGGCTCAACGACTCTGAAAAAAGAGTATTGAAGCGAGAGCGTACGATGTGGGCGGAGGCTGAATGAGATCCGTCTGGCTCGCTCTGTTTCTGGCGGCTCTCAATTGGGGCTGCTCGCGCTATCCCACCGGCCCTTTGGCATTCATAACTAACGAACGCGACGGCACGATAACGGTAATCGATACCTCCACGGACAAGGTGATCGACACGATCCGTACTGAGGCCCGTCCTCGAGGCATCAGGATCAGCTCGGATGGAAAGAATGCATACGTTGCGCTCAGCACTCCAATGAATAAGGAGCCGAGGGCCGGCGACAATCGAATTGTTGTTATTGATACAAGCACAGGAGCACAGGTCAGATCGCTGCAGGTGGGCAGTGATCCGGAACAGTTGGCTGTAAACAGAGATCAGTCGCTTGTTTTTGTTTCCAACGAGGATAATGGGACCGCGACGATAACAGATCTAAAAACAGGTGAGCCGCTCACGACCCTAGTGGCCGGGATAGAGCCGGAGGGCGTCACGGTCAGCCCCGACGGCCGCTGGGTGTATGTGATGGCCGAGACGAGCAATACTGTCTCAGTTATCGACACCGAAAAACGACAGGTGGTCAAGACCTTCATGGTAGGGGCTCGGCCGCGAGACGCAGCATTTTCGCCCGACGGGAGCCGGGCATACATATCGGCCGAGATCGGGCAAACACTTTCCGTGGTCGACACGGCGACCCATGAGGTTGTGGATACCGTCCCGCTCGGTTTCAGCGACACTGTAAAGCCGGTCGGCGTACTGGTTTCACCCCATAACCAGCGGATCTATGTCGCGAATGGCCGCGGGAACACCGTAACCGTTATCGACGTCGGCACTTTGGCGGTGATAACAACGATCTCTGTTGGACAGCGTGTGTGGGGCATTGGTCTCACGCCCGATGGTAAAAAATTGTATGCTGCAAACGGCCTCTCCAACAATGTGTCGGTCATCGACACATCGACCAACCAGGTTACTGAAACCATACCCGCCGGTGACGGCCCGTGGGGTGTGGCGATCCGCCCGTGAGCAAAGAAGTAGCCTCCCCTCGCGGCCCCAAATATGGGCGAAAAAAAGATGCACATCCAAGTTTCCGAGAGAGGAATGTGCACCAAGCGCTTTCAGCGTCACTGTTATAGGCTTATATCTTACCGCCGGCTCGATCTCGTTTTGGTCGGCAGGAATACAGAACAAAAACTGCGATTGAGTTAGTGTGATATGTCCGCGATTCACTGCTCAAACCGTCTTTGCTAACCGCCTGTATTTCCGATAAAATCACGCTTTAAGTCGTACATACAAAAGGACTATAACGAGACTATGTCGAATGTTCCTATCACAGTCGCACACGGTGACGGCATTGGGCCGGAGATCATGGCGGCGACACTGCATATTCTGAAGGAGGCTGGTGCGCGACTCGATATTGAGACCATAGAGATCGGCGAAAAGGTCTATCTCTCAGGCAATTCGGCCGGCATCGCACCCGAGTCATGGGAGAGTCTCAGACGGACGAAAGTTTTCCTGAAAGCCCCCATAACAACCCCTCAGGGCGGCGGATTTAGTTCACTGAATGTGGCGGTCAGAAAGACGCTTGGGCTGTATGCAAATGTTCGACCATGTGTCTCCTATCATCCTTTTGTGCAGACCAAACACCCGGTGATGGACGTGGTGATCGTTCGCGAGAATGAAGAGGATACTTACGCCGGCATCGAATACCGGCAGACCGACCAGGTCGAAGAGTGCCTCAAGCTGATCTCACGTCCGGGGTCGGAAAAGATCGTTCGATACGCGTTTGAGTATGCAGAAAAGTTTGGCCGAAAAAAGGTCACCTGCTTTATTAAAGACAACATAATGAAGCGGACCGACGGTCTGTTTCATCGCGTTTTCGATGAAATAGCGCCCGAGTATCCCGACATCGAGGCAGATCACTGGATTGTCGATATCGGAGCCGCTAAGTTGGCAGATACGCCGGAGAATTTCGATGTGGTCGTAATGCCGAATCTGTATGGTGACGTGCTTTCGGACGTTGCAGCCCAGATCGCGGGTTCGGTGGGCCTCGCCGGCTCGTCCAATATCGGCGAGAATGTCGCGATGTTCGAGGCGATTCACGGCTCAGCACCGCGGCGGGCCGGGCAGAATCTGGCCAATCCCTCAGGTCTCTTCCTCGGCGCCATTCTGATGCTCGTTCACATCGACCAGCCGGATGTCGCCGAGCTGGCCCACAACGCGTGGATGCGGACGATCGAGGATGGTGTGCATACATATGACATGTTCAACGAGGGAACGTCAAAAGAGAAAGTCGGGACTAAGGAATTTGCCGATGCCGTGGTCGCCCGCCTGGGCCAAAAGCCGCAGACACTAAAACCCGACAGCTATACCGCGAATGTGACCGAGACGGACCAAAAGCCCATATATTCATCGCCTGCGCCTCAGAAGAAGGAGCTCGTCGGCGTCGACATTTTTCTCGACTGGTGGAAAGGTGCTTGCTATGGCGTGGCAGACGAGCTCGGCACTGCCGTCGAAGGCGTAAATGGTGATGGTGTTAAGCTTCAGACAATAGCGAATCGCGGTGTAAAGGTTTATCCCGGCGGACAGCCGGACACGTTTACCGTCGACCATTGGCGTTGCCGGTTCGTCTCTGAAAGCGCGGAGGGAAACCCGGTTACCAAATCACAGATCATCTCGCTGCTGCAGCGCCTTGAGGCCGCACAACTCGACGTGATCAAGACGGAAAACCTGTACAATTTTGACGGAGCAAAAGGGTACTCGGCGTGATGGTTATGCGGTCAATTGTGATCACATTGTTTTCGGCTGCTCTGGCCTTTAGCTCTGCAAGCTTCCTGGCCGCGCAAACCAATGCTGGTCACGATCTGCCCGTAGTCGTCGCGCTGCGCGCGAAGCCCCCACCCAAAACCATCTTTCGCGATTCCGATGGTAACCTGATCAGCAACAACGAGTTTGTCGATATCCGGATGGCGAATTTCCACATTCGGGATGCAACCATGGTTAACATTCTGACGGACGGTACGACGGTTTTTCAGCTTCAGAAGGTGCCGCAAGAGGGAGCCGAAGCCCCAAACTTCACCGCGCGGACCATAGAGGGATTTCCCGTCAGTCTGAGCTCATATAAAGGAAAGGTTGTTGTACTTAACTTTTGGTTCATCGGCTGTGCTGTATGTCGTGCCGAGATGCCAAAGCTGAACCAGTTTGCGGCCAAGTTTGCCGGCGAGCCTGATATCGAATTTATTGCCATGACGGCCGATCCTGCCCAAAACGTACGCAAATACCTCGCTGTCAATCGATTTGATTACAAACAGGTCACTGATGCCAGGCCGGCCCTCTCGATGTTCGTGGTCGGCGGTTATCCCAAGAGTATTGTCATCGATAAAGACGGCCGGATACTTTACTGGCGCAGCACCGTAAAGGCGTGGGATAAATTTGAATCGGTCATTCGTTCCGAGCTCACCAGATAACTTTTATGGCCAAGCCGCCGCTCGTCGCGATCATCATGGGCAGCAAATCCGACTGGCCGACGATGGAGCATGCATCGCAAACTCTCGACGAGTTTGGTGTTCCGCACGAAACAAAGATCGTATCAGCCCATCGTACGCCGGATCTCCTCTTCGAATTTGCAAAATCAGCGGAGGAACGCGGTCTTGAAGTGATCGTGGCCGGAGCCGGCGGGGCCGCCCACCTGCCGGGTATATGCGCCTCGCAAACCGTTGTACCGGTCTTAGGGGTGCCGGTGGAGAGTAAGGCTCTAAAGGGTTTGGATTCGCTGCTATCGATAGCTCAGATGCCCGCAGGTGTACCCGTGGGTACGCTCGCCATAGGGCCTGCCGGGGCGAGGAATGCTGCACTGCTCGCCATCGCGATCCTCGCAAATTCACGTCCGGAATTGCGAAAAAAGCTTCGGAGTTTTCGTGATAACCAGACAAAGACGGTTCTCAAAAGCAAACCGATCTAAATGAATACTCCGGATATCATGGACAAACTGCGATCGCATGGTGACCGGGATACAGTAGCCGGTATGGAACGGTTTGGCATAGTAACTCCTCGATCTTTTGGAGTTAAAACCCCCGTTTTAAAACAATTTGCAAAAGAGGTAAAGAAAGAAGCCCAAGATAGGCACTCGCTGGCACTCGAGCTCTGGGCGACAGGAAATTACGATGCCCGCGCTCTGGCGTTCCTTATCGACGATTCGAAGCAGGTCACCGTGGAGCAAATGGAGTCGTGGGCGGCGGACTTTGATAATTGGGCGACGGTTGACGGTACCTGCTGTTATCTGTTTTGCAGAACGCCGTTTGCATATGAAAAGGCGCTGGAGTGGGCCGAACGTGACGACGAATTCGTCAAACGTGCCGGTTTTTCCTTGATGGCGTATCTCGCGGTCCACGACAAAAAAGCTGACGACGCCCGCATGGCGGCCTTACTGCCGGCGATCGAGAAATGGTCCGATGATGATCGCAATTTCGTAAAGAAAGCCGTCAACTGGTCGCTTCGCCAGATCGGAAAACGTAATTTGCAGCTCAACAAGCTGGCTATCGAGGCGGCTGCACGTATTCGCGCCCGCGGAACGAAGGCGGCGAAATGGATCGCGGCAGACGCCCTGCGTGAGCTGCGAAGTGACGCAGTGCAGGTCCGGCTGGCTGGGAAAGCGGGCAAATGATACCCCCGAATTCGACAATAGGAGTATTTGGTAGCGGCCAGTTAGGCCGTATGTTCGCGATCGAAGCGCGAAAGATGGGATATCGCGTCCATACCTATTCGCCCGAGAGTGATACTCCAACCGGCCAGGTGGCGGATGAAGAAACATGTGCATCCTATGACGATCTAGATGCTGTGAAAAAGTTTGCACAGTTGGTGGATGTAATTTCATTTGAGTTTGAGAACGTCCCCGCCGCGACTGTCGAGAGGGCCAGTGAATACGTTGACGTTCAACCCGCCGGGACCATATTGCACACAACGCAGAACCGGTTTCGCGAAAAAACGTTTCTGTCCGCGAACGGCATCCCCGTGACACCGTACCGGCATATAAAGGTCATTGAGGATCTTTACAAGGCCGTGGAGGAGCTCAGTTTGCCGGCGGTACTCAAAACAGCAGGGTTCGGTTACGACGGAAAGGGGCAGGCGCGGATCGACGCGGTCGATGAGATTGAGAAAGTCTTTGCCGATCTCGATGGGCGGGACGCCGTGTTGGAAGCTTTTGTCGATTTCGAAAAGGAAGTCTCGGTAGTATGTGCACGGGATCGACGGGGTGATTTCCAGCATTACGGCGTTATTGAAAATAGACATACAAATCACATTCTGGACGTGTCAATGGCGCCCGCCCGTGTATCTGAAAAGGTTTTGTCGGACGCTGTCGAGATTACACGCACGATCGCAGATACAATGAGCTATGTCGGTACCCTGGCTGTCGAATTCTTTCTGACCGGTACCGACAAGCTCATGGTCAATGAACTGGCTCCGCGCCCGCACAATTCGGGCCATTTAACTTTTGACGCGTGCGTCACCTCCCAGTTTGAGCAGCAACTTCGAGCCGTCTGTGGACTGCCGCTGGGATCGACACAATTTTACCGACCGGCTGCAATGGCAAACCTTCTAGGCGATATCTGGCTTAGCGGCGACCCTAACTGGGGCGCTGTGGCGTCGCATCCGGATGTAAAGCTGCATCTTTACGGCAAAATGGAACCGCGGAAGGGGCGAAAGATGGGGCATCTAACCGCGATAGCGGAAACCGTTGAGTCGGCGGCAACATTGGTCGCGAATGCTCGCGCCGAGCTGGAAAGATCACAGCACCAGGTTATCAGCGGTTCCTAACATTAGGCACAAGCCGAAGTATGGACAGAAACATCATTCTGGTCGGGATCGGCGGATTTTTTGGCAGCGTTCTGCGGAACGTAGTCACGGTCCTGTTGACCAGGGAGGTTTTATCGTCTTTCCCATATGGCACCCTGGTGGTCAATGTCACCGGCTGCTTTTTAGTCGGGGTGATCTTCGCGTTATCGGAGAGGGGTAATATCCTCTCCCCCGAATGGCGTATCTTCCTGACCACCGGCTTTTGCGGCGGTTTTACGACATTCTCGACATTTTCATACGAAAGCGTACGGCTGATGCAGGACGGCGAGCTTTTGTTTCTCTCGCTCAATGTCGCCGCGAGTGTGATCCTGGGATTTGCCGCTACCTATTTGGGTATATTATTGGTTAGATCCGTATGATTGAACAATCCGAACCCGATGCGCAACTATTGCGTATCTTTATCGGCGAACTCGATAAATACAATCACCAGCCTCTATACGAGGCACTCGTCCACGCGTGCAAGAGTCAAGGCCTGGCCGGGGCGACCGTCCTGCGAGGCATATTATCGTACGGCGCAAGCAGCCGCATTCACACCGCCAAACTACTGGACCTCTCGTTTGACCTGCCCATAGTGGTTGAGATCATAGATGAGAGCCAGAAGATAGATGCTTTTCTCGAGACCGCTAATAAAATGATCGAGGAAGCGGGCGGCGGAGCCCTGATCACCATAGAAAACATACGAGTAATACATTACAGGTCAAAGAAACACTGAGCCGTTCGGCTCCTACAAGGGCGTTAACCAACGGCAACCGGCCCATTTGCGAAGCGTCGTTTATCTCACTTAACTCAAGGTTTATGGCCGAGTCGTTAGAATTTACCGTCACAGCCGACCGGAAGACGGTGTACGACCAGATCATTCCACAGATCGAGTCCCTCGTTTCGCACGAGACCGACCTGGTGGCCAATCTTGCCAACATCGCCGCTGTTTTGCGAGAAGCGTTTGGATTTTTTTGGGTCGGATTCTATTTGAAAAAGGACGATCAGCTCGTCCTCGGGCCATTTCAAGGTCCGCTCGCGTGTACTCGCATCAATTTTGACCAGGGAGTGTGTGGACATGCTTTCACCACTGGGGAAACAACGGTTGTGCCTAGTGTCGACGATTTTCCGGGTCACATCGCATGCAGCTCGGCAGCCCGGTCTGAAATAGTCGTACCCATTTTCAACCGTCAAGGCGAGGTATTTGCTGTGTTGGATGTCGACAGCGACAAGCCCAACGACTTTTCCGAAGCCGACCGAGATGGACTCGAAAAAACCGCAAAGATAGTTGAGCGAATCGTTTAGGGCCACACGAACCCTGCTCTTTTATGACACCCATCGAATACCCGTACTGGGTTTGGATATCGTTTTTCGTCCTCGTCTTAAGTGCTCTTTTTGTAGATATCGGCATTGTAAATCGTAAATCGCACGCGCCGAGCAGAAAGGAAACCATCATTTGGAGCGTGGTTTGGGTATCGCTGGCGCTGCTGTTCGACGTTTTTGTCTACTGGGTCGTGAGCAGTATTTACGGTGGCGATCGCGGCCTGATAAAGGCAAAAGAGTTCCTCACCGGTTACCTTGTTGAGCTCTCACTTTCGATCGACAATCTCTTTGTTTTCCTGCTTATATTCGGTTTTTTCAAGGTACCTAAACGGTTCCAGCATCGTGTGCTGTTTTGGGGCATTTTCATGGCGCTGGTCATGCGCCTGGGAATGATATTTGCCGGGGCCGAGCTCGTCGAGAATTTTCACTGGATCTTATACATTTTTGGCGTATTCCTGATCTATACGGGTATTAGGATGTTTGGCGAGGATGAGGGCTTTGATCCGGAGGATAGTTCGATCGTTCGACTAACGACGAAATTCGTGCGTATTTCAAAGCATTATGAAGGCGAAAAGTTTTTCGTTCGGATCGACGGAAAACGCACCGGCACGCTTCTGCTGCTTGTTTTGATCGTCATCAATGTGGCGGACCTTGTCTTTGCCGTCGACTCTATACCGGCAATTTTTGGCATTACCACCGACCGATTTATCGTGTACACGTCGAACATTTTTGCCATATTGGGCCTTCGTACCTTCTTTTTCCTGCTGGTGGATATGGCCGAGAAGTTTCACCTGCTTAAGTATGGTCTCGCCTTTGTCCTCACCTTTATCGGTGTAAAAATGCTCTTGCCTCTGGCAGCAGAAGGTTTGATAATGGTGTCAGGTGAGGGAAACAACTCGGCGTTCATTGTTTTTCTGCAGCGGTACCTGCACCACGAATTCGAACAGACTGTCATCAACCTTTCCTTAGGCATTGTCGTCGGTGCCATTATCGTGGCGGTCATTCTGTCGCTGATCTTTCCTCATAAACCTCACGAACACGTTACGGACGAAAATCAGTAAATGCCTTAATGGCCGATTATCAGCAGCGCAAATATTACGTCGATTGGTGGAACATTCGAAAGAGTACCGTCTACGCGATCGTTTTCATCGTGGTGGCGGGGAGCTGCATAAGTTTGGGCGTGTGGTACGCATCCAGGAACAACTGGTTCCTTTCGACAGAGGCATCCGATTATCCGAAGGACGCGGCCAGAATAATACTTTTCGAAGGTGAAGTTCGCGTGACGCGGGCCGCGACGCGCGAAACAATATTGGTCACGCGAGAAACGTACGTCGTGGCCGGCGACACAATCCAGACGATGGCGGACAGTCGCGCGACAGTCCAGATGATCGACAAGTCAACGTTCGTGGTCGGACCCAACAGTGCTGTAGTTGTGAAAGATAGTACGTCACTGCTCGGAAGTAAGGACGTTCGGGTATCTCTGGATGACGGACAGCTGAATGTACGGACGGACGAGGGACAGGATGCGCGAAACATAGTCGAGGTCGCAGATTCAGAAAATCGTCTGCTTTCGAATACCGATGCAAGCTTCAATGCCGACGCCGCCACAAATGGCGGTGAGATCCGCATCACCCGCGGCGGTGTCGAGACAACGATCGGTGGTGAAAAGACTCTGATCGGGGAAAATGAATTCGCGTCGGTTGATGGGGGCAAACTGTCGGCCCGTGAACGCCTGCTTGCGGCTCCGCGACCTCAGGTCCCCGGCAACTCCGGACAAATACAGGACACCAGCGGTCGCGGTGTAAGCGTGAGCTTTAACTGGCAGGATGCCGAGGGCAATCCTGCAGCCAACTATCACCTACAGATATCACGGTCGCCTACATTTGCTTCAGACGCTATACTCGTCGACCGCAACAATCTGCAGAGTCGCGAATTCAGGCTCACGGGACTTTCGCCCGGAACATATTATTGGCGTCTAAGGGCGACTGCCCGTTCCGGCCAGACAACCAACTGGAATGACGCCTGGAAGTTTAACGTGGTGCGGTCCGGCAGCAGCGGCTCATACGACGCATCCGGATGGCGGATAGAACGAGTGGGCGGAAACGTTTACCTGATCAGCGGACGAACCGGCCCGGGCCTTGTTATCCGGTCCCAGGGTCGAGAGGTATATTCCGGCCCCGACGGTTCTTTTAGACTCCAGATAACTACGCCGTCCGGCGAAACCGCAGTCGAGATCGGCGATGACCAGGGGAATCGTACAGGCTTTGTCATCTCTCTTGGGAACGGAAGCGTTTTGCGCCGGTATTGAGTACGAGGTGAGTGAGATAGGACATACGCACGGCCATCATCATACCGCTACCCGTACAGGACGTCTGAAGATCGCCCTAGGGCTGACGTTTGTATACATGTTCGCCGAGGCGGTGGGCGGCTGGCTTACAAATTCGCTCGCCCTGTTGGCTGATGCCGGCCACATGCTCACCGACGTTGCTGCCTTAACGTTGACACTTGGTGCGATCTGGTTTGGCTCGCGACCGGCTACGGCCAAAAAAACATTCGGATATTACCGGCTGGAGATCCTGGCCGCATTTGTTAACGGCATGGCTTTGGTTCTCCTGTCAATGTGGGTCATCTACGAAGCAGTACAGCGTTGGAATGCGCCGCCCCCGGTTGATGGATCCGGCTTAACGGTTATAGCCTTTGGCGGCCTGGCGGTGAATATTATTGCCGCCAAATTGCTGCATCACGGCCACAAACACGATCTGAATATGCAGGGGGCGTGGCTTCATGTGATGGGCGATCTGCTGGGCTCGGTCACCGCAATCGCCGCGGGTGTCCTGATCCTCACGCTTGGATGGCTATGGGCGGACCCCCTTTGCAGCGTCCTCATTAGCCTGATCATTATTTTCGGTGCATGGCGACTGATCCTGGATTCCGTCAACGTGCTTTTGGAAGGCACGCCTGCCCATATTAGTTTACCGGCGGTGGAAAACACCATACTCGAAACTGACGGTGTTGACAGTGTTCATGATCTGCACGTTTGGACGATCTCATCCGGAATCGAGGCCCTCTCGGCACACATAAGCCACGATGACAGTGTGGTCCATTCGGAGCTGCTTGTTCGGGTTCGCAAGCGTCTTCACGATGAATTCGGAATCGATCACCTTACAATTCAAATGGAGACAAAGGATCGGGAAGCCGAAGCTGTGTATGTGTGCGAGACCGGTACCAAATGCTTCGAACCGGTCAAGAATTAACGCTGCATGCCCCTGATCCATTTGAAATATGGCCGCTCCTCGATTCCATTTGAATATGAGGACGGCTGGTTCGACGTTCTGCGGGGCCTGAGCTCACCCAACCCGCGCTCCGACGCCGAGCTTGGCCAGAAGCTCGACTCTACGATCGGCTCTGCTCCTCTCGAAGAAATAGTCCGGCCTGGTGAAACTGTACTGATGGTCTTACCAGATGCCACTCGTCAAACAGGAGCCGGACAGGTTGTCAACCTGTTGATCCGACGGTTGATCGCGAACGGTACTGGTGCCCATGATATCCGCATCATTTTTGCAACGGGTATCCACCGCGCGGTTACGGACGAGGAAAAAGCGCAAATCGTAACGCCGTTTATTTTTCAGCGGATCAAGACCCTCGACCATCACCCGCGCGACCTGATGCAGATCGCCACATTGGGCGAAACGAAGGAAGGAATTCCGATCGAGGTCAACCGGGCGCTGGTTGAACATGACCGCATAATACTCGTTGGTGGGATCACGTTTCACTATTTTGCGGGCTTCACGGGCGGCCGTAAGTTGATCTGTCCGGGGCTCGCTTCAGCCAGAACCGTAGCAGCGACACACAAGCTGGCGTTCGATGGCGAAACACAGTGCCGCCGCCCAGGAGTAGACTCCGGTCTACTGGACGGAAATGCGGTACACGAGGCATTTTGCCAGGTGGTAGCAAAGATCAATCCTGCGTTCTGCGTTAGCACGATTGTCGATGATCAGGGACGCGTCGTAGATCTCTTTTGCGGGCATTGGCTCGCTTCGCACCGGGTCGCGTGTGATGCATATGCAGCAGGGCACACAATATCGATCTCAGAAAAACGTGAATTGGTTGTCGTGAGCGCCGGCGGATACCCACACGATCTGAACATGATACAGGCACATAAGGCTCTGGAGTCTGCCTCGCACGCGTGCACGGAGGGTGGGCACATAATTCTGCTCGCACAGTGCGCCGACGGATTCGGCCGTTCTGATTTTCTGACCTGGTTTGACTCAGACGATAGCCGTGCCCTTGCAGAAAAATTGTGCCGGAAATATCAGGTCAATGGACAAACTGCGTGGAGTTTATTGAAGAAGGCGGAACGGTTTGAGATCTCTTTTCTAAGCGACCTGGATAAGGCATCAGTCGCAAAAATGCGGCTGCGCCCATCTAAATCAATAACCGATTGGCTTCGCGAGCGATCCCTTTCGAAGGGTTATATCCTGCCTGAGGGAGCTAAGTACCGGATCCGGGACGATTAAACGTTCTTTACCGCGAAGGTTCGTGCGATGGAGTCGGTCTGATTGCGGATCGTTCGTAATATTTCTTTTTGGCCGGTAAACCTCAACACATAGACAGTATTATCGTTCCCTTTTAAGAAATAGAATCGGCCGCTCATGCTCCGTCCCGCCGCAACATACTCAAAATTATATACTGCACCTCGCAGATGGCCGGCAAAGTTCTCCTGCTTCCCCGCAACAAATCCCGGCCGGATAAGCAGCTTTTGCTCCTCATTCTCAATGATATCGCTCAACATTGCGTCCTTTGCAACGCTTATCTTCCGAACGGCAAGATGGCCGTCGGATCGATCCCCATAGACATATTCCACGTTGGGGCTTGTTGCCGACGGCTTAATGATCATTTTCCACCTAGTATCAGGCACACCAAACGTGTAATCGACCGCGGGATCGCTAAAGTTATCGCTCTGGGCAATAACTGAAAAAGCGGATAAAAAGATAGCAGCCGCAAAAACGGCGATGGTGGCTTTGTAGAATTTCATTTTTACCTCTGTGAGGATGACGGAAGTATCTTAGCTCACACTCGTTTAAATATCGATAATTTAGATGTGATTGATAGCTCGACTGTTGTCTGGCCGGCCGCTGAGACGGGTCCAACGGTTTGCACATTTTCTTCGCCTTTTAGTGCTAAGCAAGCGTCTAAGTGTGCAGATAATGACTTATTTGAAGGTCAGGAAGCTACAGATTATGAAGAGATCAACGCCTTTTTTACAGAAGCTCGCCGCCATAGCGACGATTTTTACCGTACTTGCACCTGCCGGAGCCTTACGAGCGGATACAAAATCCGCCGCCAAGCCTTTGAAAGAGGAACAGAAGATCCTGCACCTGCTCAACCGGCTGGGGTTTGGAGCTAGACCTGGCGATGTGGAAAGGGTGAAGGCGATCGGACTGCAAAAATATATTGATCAGCAACTCAACCCTTCGTCCATAAACGATGCCGTTGCCGAGAGCAAGGTCAGGAACATGGACATCTTCAATATGTCTACAGCTGAGCTGTTTGAAAAGTATCCCACGGGAGCGGCATTGCTCCGCCAGCTGGAGGGCGGCAGGGCCGCACAGGCAAATGCACAGGCTCAAAAAAGCAGCGGTACGCCGAATGGTACTGCTGAACAGAGTGCGGAAGACGCCGAGAAGATGACGCAGGCTGAGCACCAGCAGCGTCGACAAAAGATCGCCGATCTACTTCAAAAATACGACCTCAAACCAGCCGCTCAGCTGCGGCCGCAGATCGTGCGCCACCGTGTTCTCCGTGCCGTGTACTCCGAACGCCAGCTGCAGGAAGTAATGGTCGATTTCTGGCAAAATCATTTCAACGTGTTTGCGGGCAAGGCAGCGGTGAGATGGTACATTCCCAGCTACGAGCGCGACGTGATACGCAAACACGCGCTGGGAAACTTCAGGGATCTTGTTGTCGGCACCGGCCAGCATCCGGCGATGCTGTTTTACCTGGATAACTTCCAATCTGTTGCCCCCAATGCGAATGCCGCGGCAAACGCGAACGCCGATCGGACTGAAAAAATGATCAAGGAGGGCAAGCCGCTACCGCCGCAGGCGCGTGAACGTCTTAAGCGCCAGTTGAGGCTCAATGACGAGCAGCTTGACAAGCGCCTAAAGGAAATGCGGGCTAATAACACGCCGCTCGTACAAGCGGGTCGTGGCCGCGGTATCAATGAGAACTATGCGCGGGAGCTGATGGAGCTCCACACGCTCGGCGTGGATGGCGGATACACACAAAAGGACATTATCGAGGTAGCAAAGGCATTCACCGGCTGGACCATAGCGGACCCACAGGGCTACCGCCGAGCCGCCGCGGCCATGATCCGGGGAACTGAGGATCGACGGCTGAATCGTATTCAGAGGCAACAGGGGTTGGGTGCGGACCTCGACAGCGGCGAGTTCTACTTCAATGCGAATTGGCACGACACCTCGCCAAAGACGGCGCTCGGTCAAAAGATCAACGAGGGCGGCATAAAAGACGGGTTAAAGGTGATGGATATACTTGTTAACCACCCGTCGACCGCGAAACATATAGCTCGAAAGCTGGCCGTCAAATTCGTCACCGATAAACCAAGCGACGGCCTTGTCGAGCGCATAGCGGACGCTTTCACGAAATCAAAGGGTGATATCAAAACCACACTCCGCGCTTTGTTCAGCGACAAGGAATTCTTCGCGCCTGAAAACTACCGGGCCAAGATCAAATCCCCGTTTGAGCTGGCAGTAAGTGCCGTCAGAACGTTGGGTGCAGATACAAATGTAAGCCCCGCCTTTATCGCGATGCTCGATAAACTCGGTGAGGCGCCATACGGCTATCCGGCGCCGACCGGCTACCCGGACACGGCCGAAGATTGGGTCAACACAGGTGCATTGCTGGAACGGCTCAACTTTGCAGTAGCGATATCGAGCAATCGGATTCCAGGAACCCGCGTCGATCTGAAAGCTTATGCGCTTGGCGACAAGAACAAGATACTTGACCGTGCAATTGGCGAGATCCTGGACGGCGAGATCTCGGCAGCGACCCGGGCGAATCTAGCAAAGCAGATGTCGCAGCCGCTGCCCGAGGTAAAGGCGGGAGCTCAGGCACCGGAAGAGACAATGGCAGCGGATAATATGCGACCCGGCCAACCGGGCGGCGGCAACCGGCAGGCCAGCTTGCTGAATCCATCGGGAAATCCCGATGTATTTAAGGCCGTGAGCCTTGTGCTTGGCACGCCGGAATTTCAGCGTCAGTAGTCAACGTAACGCAATTGAGTGGCGGCTGCGAGGTTTCGCAGCCGTCTTTTTTATACCCGTCTGCCGATGGCAAACACCTTAACTAATGCAAGACCCGCGAAAAAGCCGCCGATGTGGGCCGCATATGCCACGCCGCCCGTACCGGCCGGGGTCAGATAACCCGTGATCAATTGATAGACGATCCATATCCCGACGGCGACGACGGCAGGTACGGTCGTCAGGAAGTTAAAAATGATGGCCCGAACCTGCCGCTGTGGGAACAGCAGAATATAACCGCCGAGGACGCCGGAAATAGCGCCAGACGCACCAAGCATCGGAATGATGGAATCGGCGTCCATGATGATTTGGGACGCGGCGGCAGCAAAACCGCAGACTAAATAAAAAACAGCATATCTGATATGGCCAAGCAGATTTTCCAGATTATCGCCGAAGATAAACAGGAACATCATGTTGCCAAATATATGCATGATGTCGCCATGCATGAACATGGAACTGAGGAAGTTAAAATAGACGGGCAACGGCGTATCAAAATGCTGTATACGACCCGTATTACCGAGCGAGTCGTGTATAACCTGAGCACCAGTCAGATCAATGCCGGATGTTATCTCGAGCGGCACCAACGAAAACTGATATGTAAACCGCTCATTGCTGCCGAGTTGCTGGAGCAGCAGAAAGACGAGGATATTCAGCGCGACAAACGCATAGTTCACCACCGGAGTTATCGTCCTGTCCGAGTTGTCGTCGCCGATGGGAAACATCTATAACGTCGCCGCCCGATCTGTCTTTAACAGCTCAAAGCCCTCGCTCCTTGCGACAAATGTGGCCGCTGTCAGATCACCTACAACATTCAGAGTGGTTCTGCACATATCCAGAAGTCGATCTACACCAAGTATGATCGCGATCAGAGCGGGGTCGATACCGATCATCGCAAGAATACCGATAATAAACGGTATTGAACCGGACGGAACACCGGCTGTACCGATGCCGCCCAAGATCGCCAGGTATACGACCATCAGCTGTAGCCCAAGCGTTAGATCGGCTCCGGCAAGCTGAGCAAGAAACAACACTGTCACACCCTCGTATAAGGCCGTCCCGTTTTGATTCGCGGTAGCTCCGACAGTGAGTACAAAACTATTGATCTCTCTAGGAACGCCGAGGTTCTCCTCCGAAACCCGAAGCGCGGTCGGAAGGGTAGCATTAGAAGAAGAGGTTGAAAAAGCCGTAATGATGACCGTCCAGACTCGCCGGAAAAAATCTATGGGATTAATTCTCGACAGGAACCACACTGATAGCGAATAAACGCCAAAGAAATGCAGCCCGAGGCCCAGCAGAACGGTCACAACAAACCAGACTAGTGACCCGAGAAGATCGAGGCCGAACTGCGCGATGTTATTAAAGATCAGGCACGCGACCGCAAAGGGCGCAAATTTCATTATTATGTCGATGATCTTTGACGTGATCGCAAACAACGAATCCATCACCGCTACGAACGGGCCTGAGACGGGTGCCGGTAAGAGCGTGATAGCAATACCGACGATAAGCGCAAAGAACATGATGTGAAGCATGTTCGGGTTCTCGCCCGCGATCGAATTAAAAACGTTTTTGGGTACGATGGTCTTTACAGCCTGCATGAGGCCTGAGTCGCTCTTGGCTGACTCAGCCGCCTTTTGTTGCGCCTCCGTCGCCGTCACAGCGCCGCTGCTGAATTTTTCTTTTAGCTGGCTGGCTATCTCCGGACTAATGCGTTCACCAGGCCTGATGGTGTTAGCGAGTCCAAGACCAATGACAACCGATATGGCCGAAATTATCAGACAATAAGCAAACGATTTCAGGCCGATGCGCCCTAGTTTTCTGATATCGCCGATGCCGGCCACGCCTACCACCAGCGACGAAAAGACCAGCGGAACCACGATCATCAATAGCAGGTTCAGAAACAACGTGCCGATGGGCTGCGTAATATTTGAGATCGTCCAGGCAACGTTCGGGCTGGTTCCGCCAAGCAGCCGGTTCGCGACAAGCCCGCCGATGACACCAACTATGAGTCCGATAAGTATCTTCGTATGCAGGGCCATCCCTTTGGGCCGGTCACCGGTTTTATCGTCCAGGTCGGTGTCTAATTCGCGTTCGTAATCATCAGGTCGAGATCTTTCGTCTTTTTGAGCCATACGTGGTTAACCCCTATGTCTGAAGGAATAAGAACAGTTCTTGTGCGTCGGTTTTCGAGAGTTTAGCAGAAATGTCCGGTCTTTGGTAAATTTGCTAACGAAGACGTGCAGCCTAAATGTTCGAATCTATCCATTTCAACTCTCGCGGTCGTGCAACAACGAGCGCATCCGATCCCGAAGTGCTGCAAAAGCTCGGAGAGATCGTCGGCGCGGAATTCGTAGTTGTAGATCCGGCAAAGGTGGAACCATATGGGGCGGACGCGGTCAAAGAGAAGTTCCCGCCTGAAGCGGTGGTATTTCCGCGCACAACCGCTGAGATGGTCGCAATTCTTCAGCTTGCAAACCAACATCTGTTTCCCGTTACAGCCCGAGGCGGGGGCGTCGGATATACGGGGGGCGCGGTTCCGATCGATGGCGGTATCGTCATTGGAACCGATCGGATGAACGAGATCATCGAGATCAATGTGGATGACCTGTACGCCGTTTGCCAGCCGGGGATCACCACCTTTGAACTTCAGCAGGCCGTCGAAAAGCAGGGATTGATGTTTGCCCCGGACCCGGCAAGCTATAAAGACTCATTCATCGGCGGCAATATTGCCGAGAACGCCGGCGGCATGCGCACTCCAAAATATGGCGTCACCAAGCATCACGTGCTTGGTCTTGAGGTAGTAACCGGCACGGGCGAGATAATCAGAACCGGCGGCAAGACCGTTAAAAACGTCGTCGGTTTTGATCTGACGGGCCTGATGTGCGGCTCCGAGGGCATGCTCGGAATTATTACTGAGGCAACGGTCAAGCTGCTGCCCATGCCGGAGGCCACGTCCACTGTTCGTGCTAATTTCCACTCTATGGAGGCGGCGTGCAAGGTCCTCACGAGATTTACGCCCGTGGGTCTGCTGCCGATGGCGATGGAGGTGATAGATAAGTTTTGCATCGAGGCGGTCGAGGAAAGCTTTGCGTTTGGGTTATCAAAAGACGCCAACGCCATTTTACTGGTGGCGGTAGATGGACCACGTGACGAGGTAGATAAAAACGCTCGGACCATAGAACAGATCATCACAGACCATGGCGGCTTTGGTGTCATTCGGGCTCAGTCAAAAGAGGAGGAGGATAAACTTTGGGATGTACGGCGTGCGATCTCACCAAGCCTAATGAAATACGGCACGCTGAAGATAAATGAAGATGTTGTTGTACCCCGGTCAAAGGTGCCCGAACTCGTCGCCAGGATTGAAGACATTGGCAAGAGGCACAATACATTTGTTGCAAACTTTGGACATGCGGGGGACGGCAACATACACGTTAACTTTGTAGTCGATCGAGACGATGCCGCAGCGATCGCACGCGCACGAGAATGTGTAGCTGAAACATTTGCATTGTCGATCGAACTCGGCGGAACCATCTCAGGTGAGCACGGCATAGGATATGTTAAAGCTCCCTACCTCAATTACGCCATAGATCAGCCAACCCTAGAGATCATGAAGGGTATCAAAAAAGTCTTTGATCCCAACGGTATACTCAATCCGGGAAAAATGTTCGTATAAATAAAATGAAAACTAGGTTCATCGGCTTATTGTTTGCTTCAATGTTGATGGTGCTATATCCGAGTGCAGACGTTTTCGGCCAGGATAAAAAGACCATCGTTCTCGTCCGTCACGTCGAAAAAGACTCATCGCCCGAAGCTGACATTGCCGATCCGGACCTTTCGCCGGAGGGCCGGGAACGCGCTCAACGCCTCGTCCAGGCAATTAAAAAATACAAACCCCACGAGATCTTTTCGACAAGCTATAAACGCACAATGGGTACGGCCGAGCCGATCGCGAAAAAAAGAAAAAAACAGATTCAGACCTATGACCCGGCCAAACACGCTGACTTGATTGAAAAAATGATGGCCAGCAAAACCGAGCATTATTTGGTCGTAGGTCACAGCAATACGATCCCGTCACTCGCAAACCTCCTGTTCAAGAAAGAGATTTTTCGGCAAATGCCCGACACCGAATATGGTGTCTTTTGGGTGATCCGGGTGCGAAACGGGGTGGTCACCAAGGTCGAGGTGCGGCCTTACTGACAGAGTATGAAAAGTTTCGTATCAAGATCTATCTTTCTTTTCGTGTTTTTGTTGCCTGCTAGCCTGCCGTTGGCTGCTCAAACGGCATCGGCAAAAGCTGTGTCGCCCGATGCGGCTTTTTTGGAATGAGCTGGAAAAACTATGCGGTAAGGCATACAGCGGAATTGTCGCAGCGGCTCCGGCTGACGACACGACATTTCGCGACAAGACCTTGATCATGCACGTGCGTTCGTGTGAAGCGAATCGCATCCGCATTCCGTTCATAGTAGGTAGCGACCGCTCGCGGGTCTGGGTTCTGACGCGGGTCGGTAATCGCATATCCTTAAAGCACGAACACCGGCACCAGGACGGAAAGGTTGATAAGGTGACGATGTACGGCGGTGTTACCACCAATCCAGGGCTGCCGACTCGACAGACCTTCCCCGCCGATCAGCAAACATACTCGATCATTCCGGCCGCAGCTCCGAACGTTTGGTGGGTCGAACTCAACCCCGGCGAGTTCTTCAGCTACAATCTGAGTCGAATGGGGTCGGAACACCGTTTCAGTATTGTTTTTAACTTAAAAACGGCAGTCCCCGAACCGGAACCTCCGTGGGGATGGAAGAACTAGTAGGGAAAAGAATAAGGGACTGGCGAATCCAGTCCCTCTTTCTTATTCATGAGATCAACTATTTTTTAGGTCCGGTTTTCGCAAAGTAACCCTGCCGATGCGTCACCTTGATCTTGTCTTTTTGCAGCTGCGGGTTTACGAGCTGAATCTCGATCTTGCGGTACGACCCATCACGATTTTGGTCCGTCGGTTCATAAGCGATGAGATACTGTGACCTCATCTCATCCTGGATCTGACGAAAGGCCTCACGCAGCTCGCTTTCGTCACGAGGAAAGTACGCTCGGCCGCCTGTGCGTTCTGAGATCTTATTTAACGAGCCCTTATCTACGCCGCTATAAAAATCGTCACCGATGCCGATGGAATAAATGATAGCTTCGGATCGCAGAGCCGCCTGGACGGCGTCGTCCAACTTCTTTTTGCCGAAGGTGTTCACGCCATCGCTCAAGAGTATTATGGCCCTACGAGTCCTTTCCGGCGCCGGCCCGAGTATCTCATCCGAGGTGACCCAAATGGCATCCCAGATCGCGGTCGAACCGGCGACCATTGAGGCGTCACCCGAAATAGGTGGCGTGCCGGTGATCACGCCCCCGCCGATATAGCCGGCAGGTGGCGTGAATCTAACCCGGCTGACCGCCTGTCGGAGCCGCGCAAGATTGTTTGTCATCCCCTGTTCGAGCGTCGCCTCACCAGTAAACGAGATCACGGCGACCTCATCCTTGGTCGGTCTGACGATCGTCTCGATAAAAGAGATCGCTGCAGCCTTTTCTTCCGGTAGCGTGCGTTCCTGGGAACCACTTGTGTCAATCAGGATGGCCAAGCTGAGCGGAAGGTCGATCTGACGCGAAAAAGTCACGATCTCTTGAACCTTCCCATTCTCCAGGAGCCTGATATCAGGTTGGGTAAGACTCGTCAGAAGACGCCGGTTACGGTCCTGCGCCGTAAACAGGACGTTTACCACTTCACTGTTGATCTTAATTACTTCGTCATCGTCGATCGGCGTCGGCGTCGGGGTGGCGGTAGCAGACGACTTAGGCGTTGCGGTTGTTTGAGACCGTTGGGCGTCAGCGGCTGACGACGAAGGGAACCAGACCGAGCCAAAAGCTATTGTAAACAGAGCTAAGATACTTTTTCGATAAAACATTCTAAACTCCTATTTCAAGCTGTCCCTAATCGCCCGATAGCTCGTCTTGGTGCGGATCTTGTATTTGTCTGCTTTGGCCCTTTCCGTAAGCCGGACCTCGACCTTTCTGGTCCGCCCATCTAGATTCTGGTCAGCGGGTCGATATGTGATCAGGTACTGGGAACGCAGCTCCTCGGAGATTCGCTTAAAGGCTCTCTCGAGTTCGAGCATATCGCCCGTAAAGAACGCTTCGCCGCCCGTTTCCTCACAAAGCTGCACGAGAAACTTGTCGCCTTTGTCTTTCACGGTGCCCGCCTCAACCCCTGGTACAGTTCCCAGAAAGCCGGCTTTTGTCGATATGCCGAATATCGTGGTCTCGGTTCGCTGAGCAATATCGATAGCATCGCGAAGATCAGCTCGGCTGAATGTGTCGTCTCCGTCAGTAATAATGACGATGACACGACGACCAGGTACATTTCTTAGCTTTTCATCGGCAAATTGCCAGACGGCGTCATAAAGCGCGGTCTGTGAACCAGGCTTTTTGACTTTGTCGACGGCTTTGTCGAGCAGATCCAGCTTGTCCGTGAAATCCTGTCTAAGAACAATGTCATGGTCGAAAGTCATGAACGCCGCTTTATCTTTGCGAAGTCGGGTGACGGTGTAGATAAAATTACGGGCCGCCTCTTTAGAGAAAGCGATCTTGCCGGCGGCCGAGGGCGAGGTGTCCATAAGGACGCCCACGTATACAGGGGGATTGGTCTTTTCATCAGAAAAAAACGTCACCTCCTGCGGAACGCCGTCTTCAAGGATAAGAAAATCGCGCTTATTAAGGCCTGATATGAGAGCCTTTTTCTGTGAAACGGTCACCGGCAAACGAACCTCAAAGACCTTTGTAGCGCCCACGTCTTCCCCCGCAGGCGTGGGTGTCGGTGTTGGCTTTTGGGCGAACCCCGAGACAGCAAAGACAAACGTGCACAGAAATATCTTTAAGAAAACAAAACTAAACGAACTCTTCATATACTAGTAATACTGGTCCGACAACTGACGGCATCTTTTCGATGCGTAATGCCCTGCCACCTGTTGCCCTCCGGCAAGCGGCGAGTATACCAAACAAACCCGTCCTATTGCATTGCTTTCCTGCTTTGCGTCCCGCGCTGGTTTTGCGTGAAAATCAGTGCAGCCAATGGTAGTTGATCCGAACATTTTCAGGGAATACGACATTCGGGGCATCGTCGGCCAACAACTAACCGACGACACCGTAGCCGTACTCTCGCGTGCCCTCGGAACTTATTATCGACGAAACAATGCAAGCCAAATCGTTGTCGGTTATGACGCCCGGGCGAGTTCCCCGCGTTTTTGCGAAATACTAACTCGCGGACTCAATGAGAGCGGCTGCAATGTCGTTTTGATAGGCATGGTGCCGACGCCGGTGCTTTATCACGCACTAGCGACCCAACCGGTTGATGGCGGTGTGATGATCACAGGTTCACACAACCCGCCGGACCACAATGGGTTCAAGATCTGCCTAAATACGGCCGCACTTTTTGGATCGCAGATCCGCGAGATCGGCGAAATTGCTCAAAAAGGCCAATTCAGTTCCGGCGCCGGTACCAGTCGTGATCTCAAAGTACTCGACCGATACCTGGACGAAGTGGTTACCGGGTTAAACCTCGGCCCAAGAAACCTAAAAGCCGTCGTAGACTCTGGTAACGGCATGGGAGGCGTCACTGCCGTCCCTATATACCGAAAGCTGGGGATAGATTTGGTGGAGCTTTTCACAGAGCCGGACTCAACATTCCCGCACCATCATCCCGACCCAACCGTCGAAGAAAATCTAATCGGTCTGATCGCGGCCGTGCGCCTACACAAAGCCGATGTGGGGCTGGCGTTTGACGGTGACGGTGACCGGATCGGAGTGGTCGATGAGACGGGCCGCATTATTTGGGGCGACGAACTGATGGTTCTGTTCGCGCGCGAGGTTCTGGCAGCCCAGCCTGGTGCAACCATTATTTCTGAGGTCAAATGTTCGCAAACGCTGTTTGATGACATTGAGGCCCGTGGCGGCGTGCCCATCATGTGGCAAGCGGGCCACTCAATAATCAAGGCGAAGATGAAAGAGACGGGCGCCGCCCTTGCCGGGGAGATGAGCGGGCACATTTTTTTTGCAGATCGATATTATGGGTTTGACGATGCAGCGTATGCCGGCGGGCGGCTGCTCGAGATATTATCGAAAACCGACCTGCAGCTGTCGGCCCTGCTCGCGAGCGTGCCGAAAATGTATTCAACGCCGGAACTTCGCACGCCTTGTCCCGATGAGATCAAATTCGCGGTAGTCCAGAAAACGGCTCAATTCTTTGCTCGGGCACATGATGTAAACACCATCGACGGGGCTCGTATCAGCTTTGAGCGCGGATGGGGTCTCGTTCGCCCTTCAAACACACAGGCAATGCTCGTGCTGCGTTTTGAGGCTGATTCGCCCGACTCACTGGCGGAGATCAGGAACACGGTCGAGAGCAAGGTGGTTGAGTTCATCACAGCACACCCAGCGCGGCCTGATCGCCATGCAAATTAGCCGGTTTGTCCGCAAAAAACCGCCGCATATCCTAAATCATGCGGCGGCAAAAACTGGCTAAATAGCCCAATAATCCCTGAGATGGATCAAATCTTAATGCACCCTGTCCGAGCCTTGGGTCTTCACGAGTTTGTTGTATACACCAAAAAGAAGGAATGGTGCTACCCACTGGCCGACGAATCGTGACTTATCTTTTGCCCCCGAAAATTCAAAGATCGCCGAGGCGGCCATGGCTCCAACAGCTGCCCACAGAAATGTGTCGGACGGCAGCTTTGCGGTCTGTTCCTCGATCGTGCGAGCGATGACACCCTCTGAGTGCCGCTGCGGTTCCGGTTGATTGGTGCCCAAGGCCGAGCCAATGTTCGAGCCAAGACCCGATCCAGTGGTGCCACCCGTACCGGGGTTGCCGGTGTTGCCGGCGCCAGTACTACCCAACGAAGAACTGCTTCCTCCGCCGCTCATACCAAAGTTTGCAACATTATCGTCGGCACCATTGCCGGTTTTTTGCGTCTGTGTGTTCTTATCTTGTGTGTTCATATCAATTTCTCCCCTCGATTTGTAATGAAATATGTCCCTAAGAGTTAAAGAATGGCGAATCTGCCCTCCAAAAACTTATTAGCCTGCTCCATGACCGTTTGTGCCGAGGCAGGATCTGTTTCCTACCAGAAGCATTTCAGAATCTAACGGAAACGCTAGGTACAGAATATTAGTTAGGATCTGGTCGCGGTTGTCTGTTGGCTTACAAAACCGACACGTTTCGCCCAAATGGTGAGAAAAAAGAGGGTACTTAACCTTGGTCGGCCATCCTGTTGTTAAACGTCGTCGCATCTGCACGGCGTATCGCCGGACCGGCACTGTGAACTTCGAGGTCTCACGGTTCCTTGTGAACAAACGCCGAAGAGAATAAAAACAGAATAAAGAAGGAAAGACTTTGAGCTCATAATGGGCTAGACTGATCGGCACCGCAGATCCCCGTGGCTGGGTAAAATATTTGTCTCAAAAAACAAAGTGTTCAAAAGGCTGCGCGTGAACTTCTATAAAACTCAGAGGTAGCGTCCATGATCATTATGTCCAAATTTGTCGCTCTCGCATTACTCCTATCGGTCAACGTCGTCTTTAATGTACAAGCGCAGAAAAGTCCAAAGTTTTCCGATTGGGCACCCGTTGACCATCTTCCTCCGCCGATCAATTCAGAGTTTGACGATCATGCCGCGGTATTGTCGAAAGATGAAAAGACGCTGTATTTCACTTCGAACCGGACAGGGTCGGTGGAAGGCAGCGAAGACATCTGGGTCTCAACACGTAGGAACAAGAAGTCACGCTGGCGAACTCCGGTGAATCTGGGACGTACGATCAACACGCCGGCAATGGAGCGGGTTCGTTCTATTACGGCGGACGGGCGTGTTCTTTTGTTTCAGAGTGACAGGGCGGGCGGGCTCGGCCGGACCGATATTTGGGCAGTAACCCGGGAACACACCAACGACGATTCCGACTGGGGCGAGCCTGTGAATCTCGGGCCCGAGATCAACACGGCTTCTACTGAACTAGCCGCAAATTACCTTTTTGCCGACGCCGGCAGACTGAATAAACTTTTCTTTTCGAGCACCAAGCCGGGGGGATTTGGTGGCCCCGATATCTATGAAAGCACGATGAGTATTTTCGGATTCGAACTGCCCTCAAATGTGGTCGAACTTAATACTCCCTCGATAGAAACCTGTTTTTGGGTAAGGGATGATGGACTTGAAATTTTGTTTAGCTCAAACAGGCCGAATCTCAATTTGGATATAAATGAGCACAACATCTGGCTGTCAACCCGCGACTCGGTTTATCAGTCGTGGTCCATTCCGCTGATGCTCGGGCCGGCGGTGAACGTTCCTGACTATCAGGACGTGAATCCAGCGTTGTCGTTCGACGGTCGCACAATGATGATGGCCTCAAGGCGTCCGGGCGGCATAGGTCCGGGATCGTTTGATATTTATATGACAAAGCGACGGCCGATCGGAATAGATCGAAAACCCTCGCCAGACGAATAGGGGTAATCAAGCAAGTTCCTTAAATCGTTCCAACTGCCGCTTCAGTCTTGACATTAATTCGATAAACGGCGGATGTCTGCGGACGCCGTTCAGGCCTGGGTCGCAGGCAAAATATGTGTAGTTCGGAAAGCCGTCGTCCGCCGCGCACTCAAGCCATTTTACCGATTCGTCGAGCATATCCATTGCCGCATTAGCACACGCGATATTGTGCGCCGTGTGATGAAAATGACCAAAGTTTTTGCCTATTTCCATGGCCCGACCTATCATTTTGTCCGCCTCTTTTACATTACCAGCCTTCGCCAATAGCAAAGCCTTCACGCTCGTTAAGCTTCCGCCCTCATCGATAGGATTGCCGCGCAGATATTTGTCGACTATGGTTTCTGCGTCATCAAAGCTCCCGAGCTGGATCAGCACTTCTGCCCTTACACGATCCACCAGCATCGGGCTTACATTGCCCGGAACCGTTTTCAGGATACCTCGTGCTTCCTCAAATCGGCATTGCCATGCCGTATAAACGCCGACACGAAAACGAGCCATCGTGTTGTTCGGGTTTATTTCGATCGCTTTCGCTACGTGTTCCTGCGCCTCCTCTAGCAGGCCGACATGCGAATAAACCATCGACAATTGATGATGTGTTTCGTCATCGTCGGGCGCCAATTCCAAAGCACGTTTGAAAGACTTAATCGCTAGCTCATGCGGGAACCCTTTCGACTTTGTCCACAAGATCAATCCGCGCGCGAAATGTGCTTCAGCCAGGCCAGGATCGAGATCGAGTGCCTTCGCGACGGCAACATCGGCGTTCTCCTGGAGGATCTTGCCTTCAGATCGAGAAGTGAACTTGAAGGAGCGCGTATTGTAGGCTCGCGCCAGTTGGGCGTAGGCTGCGGCGTAATACGGATCGATAGCTACTGCGGCCTCGAGCACCTTGATCGCGTCATCAGTATCGGCAGTATTCTCGCTGCCGGCCTTGACCTTTCCTCGCATATAGAGGTCGTATGCGGGTGAGCCGCCGGGAAACACCCTGCTCGAACTGGAGGAATCGGTGACTCTCGATGTCTTGTGATCGTAGATTCGAGCCACCTCGCCAACGAACCTGTAGCCGTGCTTAGGAATCGTCTCGATGTATGTGTGATTAGGCCCATGTGTTCCCAGAAATTGACGAATAGCGTGGATCGCCTTGCCGAGATTGTTTTCTTCAACAACAGCGTCCGGCCATACAGCCGAGAGCAGCCCCTCTTTTGTCACCAAGCTCCCGCTATTTCTCAGTAGCACAACCAGAGTCTGGAAAGCCTTCTCGGGAAGCGAACCATACACCTCACAGCCAACCCTTTCCACGCGATGTTCACCGACGTCAAGGCGAAATTCACCAAACTCGTAAATCTCAGACTTTTCTCGCGACATAGATCCACTTACTCGTACGGGAATAAAAACAGAACAGAAACGTCACTACAACCGAAATACGTAGCTCAGCAGTTTTTGTCAGAATCATAACCGTTCGAGTACCAGTTAGCTTCCGTAGCGTCTTGTAGTGTTTCGCAAGTTTAGCGCTGGTCGCAGACGAAAGAAAGCATTTCAAGCTTGTAAAACAGTGGGCCTAAGAAAACGGAATCATTACAGGACCCGGGTCTTAAACCAAACAAAATAGAAAAAGAGAAAAAAACCATGAAAATAGATATCTCAACAATCAAACTGACTTTATTGATCGGCTCGGCCTTCCTCTTCATGGGAAGCTTGACCGCAAACGCGCAAACCACGACACCGACACCGGTATCCGCACCGGCCGGACCCCCGATCGTGCTGGGAAGGGGAATCAGCGACTACACCCAATTTTGGCCGGGCCAGGCTGTGCAGGCTGCCCGTTGGGCACGGTTTCCACGGCGCGATACCGTGCCCGGCCCGAATACCGGCTGGCATTATCATCCAGGCTATTCCTACTACGTCGTCGTGCAAGGAACCCTAACCGTGGAGGACGGATGCGGTGGGGTCACAAAATACCGAGCGGGACAAGCTTTCGAGAAAAGCGATGGTAGGGTTCACAGAGGTTACGTTGTCGACGATCCTGCTACTCCGGAAAATGAGGGGGAAATAGATGAATATGAGTACCAGATGTTCATTAACCCTCCCGGAAGGCCGTTGGGCGTTGATGTTTTACCTCGGGAGACTCACGGACAAATCATGAATCCATGCGGCCCGGCAAGAAGTGTAGATGAATGTAAGGAATACTGGGAAAGATTTAACTTTCCTACAACATTCGCAAATCAGGGACAATGCATTGCTTACGTTAATAACCGACGGAGGGTCACGCTGCTGGTCCCAGAGGATCCGGTCCAATAGTTAACACAGACACGTTGTTTTCGCAAATGGGAAACAGCCGTCCACATAAAGCGGACGGCTTCTTTCAAAAAATGAAACGGAATAAAAAAACACGGTCAACGGAAAGACATGAAATAGCGCGTCTTGTATAACTTTTCTGCATGCGTGTCATATTAATTAATTTCGATCAAGAATAATATTGGCGCGACTGTTTTACCGATGTAGCAAAGATCGTTTTTGATATCTGGGATCGATTTCATGTGGATGCAGAGATCATTGTCAAAAATACGGACGGCACCGAGTTTACGAAACTGCGGATACCCTGGGGAGGAATTTCGACCCGTCCTGGCAGGCGCTGTTTTCCGATGTTTCGGTCTCGGGCCGAATTCTTACGCCCGATGGCCGCAGTCTAATCGGCGGGATCGTCACCCTTACAGATGCTGAAGGCTACAGGCGCTTTACCATCACCAGCACATTCGGTTTTTATTCGTTTACTGATGTCAGGGCAGAGGAGGCGGTGACGATCTCCGCATCCGCACGACGGCACCGATTTCAATCGGTGAGGCGAACGACAAACGAAAACTTAACGAACGTCGACCTTATTGGAATCGAATGATCTTCCGACAAAGATCGTAAACTAATCGACGGCCGGCAAACCCGAAACAGATAGGGCGAGCTCCACCGCGGTTTTTATGTTTCTAAACGTCGAGGTTTTTGACGTCGAGGGCGTTGTCCTCGATGAATTTTCGGCGGGGCTCGACGTGATCGCCCATAAGGACCGTAAAAATGCTGTCCGTTTCGATGGCGTCCTCGATGCGGACCTGGAGCATTGTGCGTTTTTCGGGGTCCATCGTTGTTTCCCAGAGCTGCTCGGGGTTCATCTCGCCGAGACCTTTATACCGCTGCATGGTGAGGTCCTTTTTCGCCATGGACATTACCCGCTCGAGCAGGTCATCACGAGAGTTGAGTGTCTCGGTCTTGCCGTTCTCGCCCAGTACAAACGGCCCGGCAAAATCTACTTCTAGCGATTTCTTCAGCTCGATCGCCTTTTGAAACTCGACGTAGCTCGCGAGATTCCAATCGATCTTTAGCTGCTGTCCATTGGGATATGAAATGTCGATCTCCCACAGGCCGTGCTCTTTGTCACTGGTGAGTTCGGTATTGTAGGCAGCGTCAGAAAGCTTGCCCTCGATCCTTGCCATGATCTCCTGTTCGCTAAAGATCTTTCTAAGCCGCATCTGGTTTTTTGCAAGTACTCCATCAGGGCCGGCAAAAGCATCAAGGAGTACCTCGACCAGCCGTAGATCGTTGTACACACGGCGGGCAAGCCGCTCAGAGTACTTTTGCAGCTCCCTTGTCTGTTCAAGAGCCTTTGAGAGCTCGCGTCCCTCAACAGCCCGATCTTTTGTCTTGATCTGCGCTTCGCCCGTGGCCATCCGCATCAGATAGCGAAACATTGCCTCTTCGTCCTTGATGTACTCTTCTTTTTTACCGCGTTTTACTTTGTAAAGAGGCGGTTGAGCAATGTAGACAAAGCCGTTCTCCAGAAGCTCCGGCATCTGCCGGTAAAAGAACGTGAGTAACAGGGTGCGAATGTGGCTTCCGTCGACGTCTGCATCGGTCATTAGACAGATCTTGTGGTAACGCAGCTTGTTGACGTCGAAATCCTCTTTCCCTATACCTGTGCCGAGAGCCGTAATGAGAGCCTTGATCTCGCCGTGGCCGAGCATCTTGTCAAAACGCGCTTTTTCGACGTTGAGGATCTTACCCTTGAGCGGCAGCACGGCTTGATTCTTACGGTCTCGGCCCTGTTTAGCCGACCCGCCTGCGGAGTCACCCTCGACAATGTAGATCTCAGACAGTGCCGGGTCCTTTTCCTGGCAGTCAGCTAGCTTTCCGGGTAGGGTGGATGAACCCAACGCGCTCTTTCGCACGATCTCACGGGCTTTTCGAGCAGCTTCCCGCGCTCGTGCGGCGTCAACCGCCTTTCCCACGATCTTTTTAGCTACAGCCGGATTCTGTTCAAAAAACTCGCCAAGTTTCTCGTTAAGGAACGACTCGACGGGGCCTTTAACCGGAGAATTGAGCTTGCCCTTGGTCTGTCCCTCGAACTGCGGCTGCGGTATCTTGACGCTAATGATCGCAACGAGTCCCTCGCGCACGTCATCGCCCGACAGTGTGACCTTTGCATTCTTGGTCATGCCGGAGCTTTCGGCATAGTTATTTATCGTACGCGTGATCGCACCGCGAAAGCCGGACAGATGAGTACCGCCATCAACCGTATTGATGTTGTTGGCGAACGAAAAGATCTTTTCGTCATAACTGTCGTTGTACTGCATTGAGACTTCGATCGAGAGGTCGTCGTCGATCTGTTCAAAGTAGAGCGGTTCCTCGTGCAGTGGGCTCTTGTTCTTGTTAAGGTGCTTAACGAATTCGGCGATACCACCCTTGTAGTAAAACTCGTGCGACTTTTCGCCTTCGTCACGTTCATCCTTAATAAAGATGCGTATGCCCTTGTTAAGAAACGCTTTTTCGCGGAGCCGCTCCGAGAGCTTTTCAAAACTGTATGTTGTCGTTTCAAAAATGCTCGAGTCGGGCCTAAACGTGATCTTCGTCCCACGTTTAGTGGTCGTGCCGGTCTGTTTAAGGGGGGCAATAGGAATGCCGGCCTCAAACTCCATTTCGTGCGTTTTACCATCACGCCAGATCTCAAGCTTCAGATATTCGCTCAGAAAGTTTACACAGCTCACGCCAACGCCGTGTAGTCCGCCCGAAACTTTGTATGAGTTCGAGTCAAACTTACCGCCGGCGTGCAGGATGGTCATAACAACTTCCGCAGCCGATCGCCCTTCTTGCTTATGAATATCGGTCGGTATGCCGCGGCCGTTATCGACAACGGTTATCGAGTTATCGATGTGGATCGTGACTTCGATAGTGTCGCAATAACCCGCCAGAGCCTCGTCAACCGAGTTGTCTACGACCTCGTAGACCAGGTGGTGCAGCCCGATCTCGCTCGTAGAACCGATGTACATCGCGGGACGTTTGCGTACCGCGTCACGACCCTCCAGAACTGTGATCTGATCTGCCCCGTATTCTGGTTTTGCTTTAGCCAATTCAATAACCTCTTGCTTAAACTTACAACGCGATCAAATCCGCCTATCTATCGCTGTTTTGCTTCCTAAATTATTTTTCGCGGCGTGTCGAACGGAAGGAAAATCCCTTCACAAAGGTATGGGTTATTTTATCATTTTTTCGCCCTAAAAAACAGCGATGCGGGGCAATAAATATATGGAGTTATGACCTGATCGCAACGCCATTCTCAACCGCAAAAATGGCCGCACCTGAACCGAATTTTTCGACGAAGCTTTCTTTTGATGTGGTGATGAAAGTTTGAGCTTTTCCAGCCAGGAATTCGAGGAGTCGGCCGATCCTTCGATAGTCGAGTTCGGCGTCGATGTCGTCCATCAGGAACAGGGGATATTCGCCTCGGGTCGCGTGATAAACAGCCATGTTCGCGAGCTGGAGCAGCAGCAATGCGCTCCGCTGCTGCCCGGCCGAACCGAACTTTCTGATGTCATGTCCGTCAAACGTCAGCTGCATATCATCCCGGTGTGTTCCGATAAGCGCATGTCCTGCAGCCAGCTCGGCGTGCACCCGCATCGCCAACCGTTCGTTTACCAGAGTTTCGTAGTCAGTTAGGTCGCCTTTTCCCTCAAGAGATGAGACGTAGCTGATGGATAGCTCCTCCCGACCAAAGAGCTTTTTTTCCAGGACTTCGTTGATCCTCTCAACAAACCTGAGCCTTGCGCGAAATATTTTAGCTGCAAGGGAAGAAAGCTGAGCATTCCACGGCTGGAGGAGCTCCGCCGCTTCCTCGACCGCATGACCGTTTTCGCGTGAGCTCTGGAGCAAGGCGTTCTTTTGCTTTATAACCCGAGTGTAATCGGCAATTACCTGTACAAATGGCGGATGGAGGGAAACGATGCCAGCATCTAGAAATCGGCGACGTGCCTCCGGCAGGCCGCGTATGGTCTCCAATTCATCCGAGTTGAAAACGACAGCGTGGAGCTGGCCGAGGTATCGCTGTATGCCCTCCTTTTTGCCATTGATCCCAACCGTTTTGGTATTGCCGTCGATGGCAACGTGCAGCTCGCGAACGATCTCAGGCGACTCTCTGACAGACCCGCGAACGAGACCGGAATCGGATCCAAACCTGATCGCATCCTGCAGTCGGGCCGTCCTAAAAGATCGGGTTGAGGCCAATACTGCGATCGCTTCGATCCAGTTTGTCTTTCCATGTCCGTTTTCGCCCGCCATAATATTTAATCCAGCATCAAATTGAACCGAACCGCTGAGATTGCGGAAGTTAAGAACCTCGAGCGACTCTAAAAGCATAAGCGGCGATTTTAGCATAAGGGCCTGAATTAGAGTCGGCGAGCGGACAATAAGCAATGGGTATTAGAGATATATAATTGCGGTAATGAGGGAAAACAGTGTCCAAGCAATTCGGGATCAGGCGGTGCCGATCGAAAGTACAAGCGACGTAGTATCACAACTGATGGACCGCGTCGGCCACGCTCAATTTGTGCTGATCGGGGAGGCGTCACACGGAACGCATGAGTTTTATAAACACCGCGCTGAAATAACGAAAAAACTGATCTGCTTGCATGGGTTTCAGGCTGTTGCCGTCGAAGCGGATCTTCCGGACGCCTACCGCGTCCACCGATATGTTAACGCGATGGGTCCAGACGAGACGGCCGAGGGATCCCTCGGTAGTTTTACACGATTTCCATTATGGATGTGGCGGAACGCCGATGTATTGGACTTTGTAACTTGGCTAAAAGCTCACAATGATGCACTGCCGATCGCGGGTCGCGTCGGGTTCTACGGCCTCGATCTATATAGTCTGCATTCATCGATGGAGGCGGTGCTCCGATACCTTGAAAACGTAGATCCCGAGGCCGCAAAGCGGGCTCGCTTCCGTACTCCTGTTTCGATCACTATGGCGAGGATGCGCAACAGTATGGATATACAGCCAGTTACGATGTCTCGCGCTCTTGCGAGGACGAAGCCGTCAACCAGCTTCTCGATCTGAATCGCCGGGCTGGCGAATATCTCAACCGAGACGGATATGTCGGTCAGGATGAGTTTTTTATCGCTGAGCAAAACGCCCGCCTCGTGAAGAATGCAGAGGAATACTATCGTGAAATGTTTCGAGGTCGGGTTTCGAGCTGGAACTTGCGCGACCATCACATGGCCGAAACACTCTTTGCGCTCGCGGGCCATCTCGAGCGTCAGAGTCGACCGGTAAAAATCGTCGTATGGGAACACAACTCACACCTTGGCGATGCACGCGCTACCGCGGTGGGCCGGAGAGGCGAGTGGAACGTGGGCCAGCTTGTCAGGGAAAAGCACGGCAAAGACGCCAGGCTCATCGGATTTACGACGTACGATGGCACCGTTACCGCGGCGTCGAACTGGGATGAAGCCGCTCAGCTAAAGACCGTTAGACCGGCACTCAAAAATAGCTTTGAAGCTCTCTTTCACGAAATCGGATTGCCTCGATTTTACTTGGATCTAGGTAAAACTGACATGAAAGAGGCATTGGCCCGACAGATGCTCGAGAGGGCCATCGGGGTGATCTACCCGGCCCGAAACAGAACGGATCTCGCACTATTTCGAGGCCTACATTTCGGAACAATTCGATGCGATAATTCACTTTGACAGAACAAGAGCTGTGGAGCCGCTGGACCACAGTGCGGGTTGGCCGACGGCTGACATTCCAGAAACTTTTCCAGAAGGTTTATAAAGTCCTTGCGTTTTGGATTGACTCTCTTCACAATACAGTTCGTCGTGTTGGAATCGGCAGCTGTTTAGTCGTGTTCTTTAAATAGTGCCGCTCTCCCGATCGCTGCGGTTCCCCTTAGAATATGCGCATCCTCTTATCCGTACTCGTTATAGCCGTGTCTTCATTTGCTGCGAACGCGCAGTCAAAGTCCCGCCTTGCCGAAAATTTTTCCGCCGCGACGATGGACGGTAAAACGGTCGAGTTAACCTCCCTTAAAGGTAAGGTGGTGCTTCTCGCCTTCTGGACCACCCGATGCCCTATTTGCCAGAGTGAGATCCCGCGGCTCAACCGCATGGCCGCGGCATATTCGGGAAAGGATGTTGTGTTTCTCGGCGCCACGACCGATGACGAGCGTAACGTGAAATCGTACGTACAGTTTAATCCCTTCAATTTTGATCTTTTGCCCAATAGTTTCGGACTTCTCCTAAAGTATGCGGAGCGTGACCGCGACGGTAATCTAAACTTTGGATACCCTGCCTATGTACTCATTAATAAGGCCGGGGAGATAGAATACAGGGCAAATGGCTGGGACAAAGTAAAACCCCTCGATTCCGCAATAACGAAACTGATCGCAAAATAATCTGGCAGGACAGCGAGATCGTCTTACCATAAGCTCCTTTTGAACATAAGAACGGGGCTATGACCGCGGTTAACTAAACATTTGTTAATCACAAAACCATCAGGTATATTTTTGATTTAGCCTGCCTTTGGAGAGGTAGCCTAATTGGTAAGGCAGTAGTCTTGAAAACTACCGCGCGTAAGCGCTTGCAGGTTCGAGTCCTGTCCTCTCCGCCACATCTCCCCTGCGATCAGCTTTACATAGCTGTTGTTGAAGTATTAACCCATTCGAATTACTCTATGGGTGAATGAGGACTCATTCATACCATGCCTCAACCCGCTACCGTTAAGAAAACCTTTATTGCCGACAAACGCCGGGCGATCCTGAAGGCGGCCGTTAAGGTGTTTGCGCGTAATGGGTATTTCAGCTCAAAAGTCTCGGATATTGCCGCCGAAGCTGGGATCGCAGACGGTACCGTTTATCTGTACTTCAAGAGCAAGGACGAGATATTGCATTCGATCTTTGACCGGGCGATGGAGGAGTTCATCAGCGAAGGCAAAAGAGAGTTGGATCGCATCAAATCTGCCAAGGCACGATTAGCCAGGATCGCCGAGCTGCACCTGGAGAAGCTAGGGGCTGACCGAGATCTTGCGGTCGTGTTTCAGGTCGAGCTACGCGGATCTATCAAATTCATGCAGGAATTCTCAGCCGCCGGGTTCGCAGAGTATCTCGACATCATCAGGCACACGATCGAAGAAGGCCAAAAATCAGGCGAGTTTCGCGACGATATAAAGCCCCTTGTGGCCGCTAAGATCATTTACGGCTCGGTGGATGAAATGGTCACAAACTGGGTGCTCTCAAAGAAATCTTACCCATTGGCGCCGATGGCACCTGAAGTCGTCAAAATCTTTTTGGACGGGGTCTCGGTGCCATGATCGAGCCGGTCGAGAGATCTACGGCGGCACGATCAACGATCTACGAGTCCGCTCACGTCACCGGACCAAAAACTCTCGCAGAGCTCTTCCTCCGATCTCGTTCGGAGTTCGATCTTCGGATGCATTAAATTACAAGAAAGATGGTGAATGGCATTCCATCTCCTCGGCGGAGGTAGTGGACGGGGCCGAACAGATCGGTCTGGGACTTTACGAACTTGGGCTGCGAAAAGGTGATCGTGCGGCGATCCTCGCGCCAAACTCGCCGGAGTGGACGCTGTCTGACGCTGGGTGTCAGTTTAGCGGTGTGATCGATGTTCCGATCTACACGACGTTGTCACCAGATTCGGTTCGCTACATCATCGACGTCGGCTCGGACTAATACAAAACCCGCGGGGGAATGCTTTGACCTAAGGAGAAAAGTGCTGTTTTACCGGTGCCTATCACCATTTTAAGCACACTCAGGCCGATACTTTCCTTTGCTACATCTACACCTACAATATCATTGGGCTGCAGCATAATATCCTTGCCCTTGCCGGCCTTGATCTGATCGTAATTGACAGAAATGATCTCCCGCTCGTTTGTACCCGGTTTTTCGCGCTGGATCTTAATGTTCTTGGTTTTAGCCTCCCGCCGAACCCCCGACACCTTTGCCAAAGCGACGGAGAGCGTAAGGCCACCTTCTTTGAGATAGATAGCTTGCGGAGCGACAACTTCACCCGTCATATACACGACCTTTGCTTTAGGTACAGAAATAACGTCACCCGGGTAAATGATCGGATTCGAGTCCTCTTTGCCCATTACCACGTCGGCGAGATTATAAGTTTGAGAATGAACATCCAGACCGCTCTTGTTTGCCAATCGCCAGCTCTGATCGTCATTACTCTCAGCGCACAACGGCGGCTGTGTACGAAACACTTGAATCGTCCCGCCGGCGTCTTCCATGGCACCTCCCGAGAAAGCCAGTAATTCAACGAGGGTCGTCTTTCGCATTAACAACACCTGTCCCTGAGTACGAACTTCTCCGTAAATGCTCACGGGAGGTCGGCTATTACGTTTAGTTACTTGAACTGTTAAATACGGGTTCTTTAAATATTTACCAAGACGCCGGCTGATCTCGTCCCGCAATTCTCGCTCAGTTTTACATTTTGCGACGATCGGCTGGTCAGGAGAGAAGGCGAGCTCGATATTTCCGTCCTCATTAACGGTCGCGGTAAAGTCATACCCAGGTTCGCCCAAAACTTTACCCGCGATCTCATCGCCGGGGCCGAGCTGATAGCTCTTGTTAACCTGCAAGCCGACTGGAGCCTGTGCGCACACAGGTCCTACGAACAAAAACAAAACGATAACGAGTAGCAAGTATTTAATATCCATATGGGCCTCAACTGTATATATCGACTTAGTTTAACGCACGCGTGCGGTCGACACAAATTTTTTCCACAGAGCAATTATTGATCGATTCTGTTTGATGTATAAGGTCGCGGTCTCGTTCGCCGCCCGTGTTATAGAGCGGCCTTTGACAGCCCCGAGGGGCGAGATGTAAGTTCAACTAGATCAGATACCACCTGAAAAATGACAGAAAAACAGCGCGTTTCAAAAAAAGCTGCGAGTTTTACGGAATCCGTGATCCGCGAAATGACCCGCGAGGCATTGAAGTGCGGAGCGGTGAATCTTGGCCAGGGTTTTCCCGACTTCGCGGCACCGGAGGATATTAAGCAAAAAGCAATGGACGCCATCGCCGATGATCATAACCAATACGCGATCACGTGGGGCGTCAAAAGCTTTAGAGATGCGATTGCTGAGAAGACGATGTGGTTTCTTGGCCTTGACCTTGATCCAGAGACCGAGATAACTGTCACGTGCGGCTCCACGGAAGGAATGATCGCCGCAATGATGGCCACAGTCGACGCAGGTGAGGAGGTAGTTGTTTTTGAGCCATTCTATGAGAACTATTCACCCGACGCCATACTTTCCGATGCTGTGCCTCGGCACGTTCCACTATATCGAACCGACAATGGCTTTGTGTTCGATCGGGAGGAGCTGCGCGCGGCCTTTAACGATAGGACTAAGGCCATAATCATCTGTAATCCGAATAACCCGACCCGGAAAGGTTTTTACTCGTGAGGAGTTGGAATTTATCGCTGACCTTTGTAAGGAGTTTGATGCCCTCGCGTTCACGGATGAGATATACGAGCACATACTCTATTCGCCGCCAGCGACAGACGGCCAACCATTAACCCCTCCGCCTCAACATCACTGCATGGCGAACATACCGGGGATGCGCGAAAGGACCGTAGTTGTAAATTCCCTCTCAAAGACATACTCGGTTACGGGCTGGAGGGTGGGCTACTGCATTGCACCGCCGGACATAACATCGGCTATCAGAAAAGTTCACGACTTTTTGACCGTTGGAGCAGCCAATCCGCTCCAGCACGCGGGTGCTTACGCGTTGCGTTTACCCCCTGATTATTACGCTGCTTTACAACACGAATATCAAAGGAAACGAGACTTCATCGTGCCGGTACTAAAAGACGCCGGTTTTATGTGTGACTTTCCCGACGGCGCCTATTACGTGATGTGCGATATTTCCGGGTTTGGTTTCGCAAACGACATCGAGTTCACAAAGCACCTCATTAAGGAGATAGGCGTCGCGGTCATTCCCGGTTCGTCCTTTTATCACGAAGCCGCCCTGGGGTCACAACTAGTTCGATTCTGTTTTTGCAAGAAAGATGACACCTTAGAGGCAGCATCCGAACGGCTCACTCGCCTAGCCGGCGGCTGAAAGGCAACTTCACTTCTGCTGAATTATCTCGCCAGCGGCGCGCAGGCCGTGATAAAACGCTTCTTCAAACAATGCGATTCCACTTAGATCGGTATGAGCGAAATGGATATTCCCGTACGGTCCTACGGCCTTTTCCCGCACACCGCTCCAGATAAAATTCGGCCTTGGGCTGATCATTGCGTGACCCCACCGCATTATGTCTACACGTTCGGTCAGCACACGAATGTCACGATGTGCACGTGAGAGATCGGTTAGACACACGTCCGCAAGCTGTCGCCAATCGTAATTAAATAGTTTCGTGCGGCCATTCTCCTCATGACACATCGGATAGTAATAGGTCAGAATGGTCGGCCCGTAATCGATTCCCTTTTGATGTGTTGCTGTTACATATCCGAGCGATGGGCTCTCGTACAGCACATTGTCCCACGCGAGCGGAAAGTCTCTTGAAAAACGCGGGGCGGGTCTGTCCTTTAGAAAAAGGTTCGCCACAAACCAGGCGTTGTGCTGAAAATCAGCTGCCGCAAACGGAGCCGTGTCGCGAAAACCCCTGATGACGAAGGGCGCGGTGAACATTGGAGCTGCGAAGATCGCTTTATTGCAGTGAAAGCCCTTTACCTGTCTGCCGTCGGTGGCAATCACACCCACTCCACGTTCCCCCGGAATCACGGAAACGACCGCATGTGACCTTTGAATCTGATCATTTACACCGCGCGCAAGATGATCGACAAATCGCCCGTTTCCCTCAGGGAAAGTAATAAAAGGTTGTGACTCGACGCCCGACGTTCGCACGCGTGAGCAGAAATAAAAGAGTCCGGCCCACGCTGAGGTCTGTTCAAGCCTTAGGCCGTAATCGTCACGGCAGGCATAGTCGCAGTACCAGCGGAGTCGTTCAGAAGTGAACCCATTCTGCGTTAGCCACTCAGCAAACGAAATCTTATCCAGATCAGTCACCTCTACATCATCCGAACAGATCGCCATCGGTACGCCAAATGGGCGTCTGCCGGTACGATCACGCCACGTTACCCACGCGTCGATCTTTGCTTGAAAGGCCCCGAGTTGGTGTTTATCTACTTCGCTCGCTCCTACGCTCAAGTAGAGCCCCTCATACCAGCGGCCCTTATAAAAAACTCGCTCTTCGGGCTCCCGACATAGATATTGTTCCGCGATGACGACCTCACCATTTTTGTTACGCCTTTCGATGAGGGACATCTCATCGAGTAATGAGATCAGCTCGGTGTTTTCTTTAAACGGCACAGGCAAATAGTGGGCGCCCCACGGATAGCCCACGGGCTTTCCACGGCTGCTCTGCGATGTGCCGCCCGCCTCCCGTTCCAGTTCAAGCAGTACGAAGTCATTATGATTTTCACGCTTCAATTTCCACGCAGCGGTTAGGCCCGCGATGCCCGCACCGATAATTGCCACATCAACTGTCTGCCAGCTGTCGTCTGGAACGTGGAAGGAGTGATTCGGACGGAGCAGGTGACCAAGATCTACGTTCTGCCCCACGATCTCGCCGACGGGAAAGGCCGGTTGGCTGTCGGTGTTACATGCCGCAACGGCGAATGGGGCTCCCAGGAACGCCGAAATGAGTTCACGTCGGGTGAGGCCCATCACTGTTCGAACCGGCGCCACTCCGCCTCGTAATATCGGACAAGAGCCTGGTTGTCGAGCCGATTGACCTCGATCTCCTCAGCAGGGCGGGTAATGTCGTTGGGAAAGGCAAACATTGAAGCAAAGGAGCTGTCATTGAGGAACTGCAGGTCGATACCAGCAAGGGGTTTAGTTGGGGTTTCGAAAGGCTGCAGTTTGGCGAGCGCGTAACCCCAGACCCCAAAGCTCGGTACAGTCGTCTGATATGGTTTGACCGTATACCCTACCGCCTCAAGCGTTCCGACTATGCACCAGAAGGATTGTCGTGCGATGAGCGGCGACGTGGTTTGAATGACGACAGCAGATTCTGGTCTAAGTCTTTTCTTTAAAAGATTATAGAAGCGGGTGGAGTATAGTTTACCAAGAGCGAAATTATTCGGATCGGGGAAATCCACGATTGCAACATCAAACGGCTCGCCGGCAGCCTCGTCTAACCAAACGAACGCATCGGCATTTGTAACCTTTACACGTGGGTCGTCAAAGGCATGTTTGTTTAGCTCGCCCAGCGCCGGAACTGCATACGACACACTCGTCATCTCGGGGTCGAGATCTACGAGTGTGACGTTCTCGACCGACTTATACTTAAGCACCTCGCGTATCGCCAGCCCGTCACCGCCACCGAGCACCAGGATCCGTTTAGCTACACCGGGAAAGGCGGTGAAGCCAGGGTGAACTAACGCCTCGTGATAACGGTACTCGTCGAAGGAGTTGAACTGCAGATTGCCATTTAGAAATAGCGAGTAACCGCTACGACCGCGTGTAACGACGATCCGCTGATATGGGGAGCTCTTGGCGTAGATAATGTTGTCCGCAAATAGCGCGTCTTCAGCAAGCGTGGTCAGTCTATCTGCTTTTATAAATGCGATGACAAGTAAAGCTAGGATAATGAATCCCTTTACTCTGAGAACCGTTAGATTTTTCTTTATTAATGGCAGCAGAAGCCACGTGCCCCAGATGCCGACAGCTACGTTCAGCATCCCAAATAAAAGCGATGTACGGTTCAACCCGAGTTTGGGAACAAGAAATATTGGGAACAAAAGTGAGGCTGCGAGCGCCCCAATATAGTCGAATGCAAGAACCCGCGAAACCAGATCCTTAAAGTCCATTTCATCCTTCAGGATCCGCATCAGAAGCGGTATCTCGAGACCGACGAGGGTACCGATAATGAATACCATTCCGTAGAGCACGATGGTGAAGCATGAAAGATGTGCGAACGTGAGAAAAAGAAGAGGAGCCGAGAACCCGCCGACCACGGCGACCGCAAGCTCAATATCGATGAATTTCTCGGCAATACGTTTGTCGATGAATCTGGACAACCACGACCCAACACCCATCGCGAAAAGGTAGATGCCAATTATCAGTGAAAACTGAGTGACTGAATCACCAAGGACATAGCTTGAGAGTGTACCGGCGAGCAGCTCGTAGACGAGCCCGCAGGTTGCGATGACGAAGACGTTGAGAAATAAGAGCGGGGCGCGTTTCATTGTGCGGATAAGGGGCGAATGAGTCGGTGGATTCAAAAAACAGTTTTCATCCTGATCGCCGCCCCTGAATCTGCGTTAACCATGAATCGCCGCAGCGATAATGATCGCCAAGCCGATCATTATGGACCCGATCACGATGCCGAGGGCGGTATTTTGATCTTCTTCGATCTCTTTATGGATGTTGAATATTCGACTTAAAATGCCGTACGCAAATGCAAAGAAAACAATCCCAATAGTCACAAAAATGAGTGTTGTGACGAGTGTCTCCAACAATTGATCGAGCTTAACGATCAAACCAAGAGTATTCGGTCCAAGCATGTTCATCACCTATTTTCCTCCGCGAAATCCTGAGTAAAAGAACGGTACTCCTAATCGTGAACGGCTGCCTGAGTTGGCTAGTTCCCAGCCAAACCAGGCCGAGGCAGCGTAGATACCCAACACGCCGATCGCGAGAGCCATATAAAGTTTTTTCAACATAATTCCCTCGTAATTACTCATCTGAGTCGTCCGAGCCCGTCGATACCGTGCTAAACATGCTGTCCTTCCACCGGCTTGCTTCGAATGTAAATTTTCGAATTAGACCGAGTATCGGAACGATCATAAGCAATAGCAACGCACAAATAAAATTGACGCCCCGATTCACATTCTGCTCAACTTTCAAAGTAACTGGCATCGCGGCCTGCCAGTTTTGCCATGTCCCCTCCAGGCGCAAGGTGTACTTGCCAGTGGGCAGCGACGAGATCGTCGCGTCAGTGGTTCTGTCGCCCTCGCTCCATGCTCCGTCGCTATCCGTGCCGGTATAGTATTCGATCGGTATGTTGATGGACTCGACTTCCTGACTTTGATCGTTGATAAGGTCGACATCCAGGTCGGCCCATGAGTTATCAACCTGCGCGCTGGCGGTTATGCGAATATTGCGATTCGGCTTGAGATCAAAGGGCTGACTGAACACGGACTGGGGAGTGGTTGCATTTGTCAACGGCGGTAAACTCACTTGCTGATTTAATACAGAATTAGTCACCCCGGCTACCGGTATCATGAATATCGCAACAATGAACAGCAAAAGGAGCGGAAGAGCTCCCCACGTGTAATAAAAGCGCCCAGTAAAAGGCTGGTTAGGTCCCACGCCCCAGGGACGGGGTAGGCCCGACATGCCAAAAGCCGTTTCGACGTCTTCGTTGGCCATGTATGTCCCCAGCGACCAATTCATCTCGTTGTCGGTGACCTCCTGGGAGAGCATCATCGGAGGTGAGACGTAATCTACTGCCCGCACGGTCTCGCCCTGTTCGACGCGCCAGTAGAACTCTCCCTGCACGTACTCTACAACCGCAGGAGCGTCCTGAAAGATCTTGAAGCTGCGACCGTTGTACTGGACCGTGGCTCCCGTACCGATAAAACCGACCTGAGCTATATCAGCGGGGTTCGCAGGCTCAACGAAATTCCAGTGGTTGTCGGAATGGACGAGCCATCTGAACCCCACGGCAGGATTGTAGAGCAGGTATTCGTGCCAGTAATAATGGACTCCGTCGAGAGTTACACTCCTAACGACCGCGCCGATTATCCTGAACGTAATATCGCCGGAAAAAATACCTTCGGCGCCGATCGGTAATGCAAAATCCGGCTTGCTGGGTGGCGGATTTAGGGCCTTAAGATAGGTCAGATTGCCCTGGTTCACATCCAACAGCGAGCTGCAGTTCGGGCATGTGACCCGTTCCGCCTTATCCGGAGCTATAAGCTCCAGCGGTCCGCCACAATTTGGGCATCCCACACCGGCTGTGGACACGCGGCGAGTTGCCCGCTCGGCCGATTTGGTGTCGCCGAGGCCGATCTCTTCTAATGAAACCTGGCCGCCGACGAAAACCCACGGCGGCTCAAGGCTGTAATCGATGGTAGCGAAGGCCTTGTTCTTACCGGCGAGATCGGCATATTGAAACTGTTCACCCGCAACCAGCTTGTAAGGTATCTGGCCATGGGCGGCGACCGATGTGGCCGTCCCTTTTTCCTGCACCATCAAGGGGGTCGGATTCGGAATTTCAGGAAGCGTTTGTCCCAACTGCAACCCGGCAAATGTGGGGATCATAACGCCGTCGGGCAGCGGCTGATAAAACGTTAAATAAAATCGACCTTGCGCCTCGGCCAGCCACCCGACCCATCCATTGGAAAAGGTTGCGTACCACTCATCCCACACCCCGCCAAGCTCGTGTCGATGTTGGGCCCGTCCCGTAAGCTCAAATCTTGTATCTTTGTAAGTACCTTTCAATCCAAGCCTAAGCGGGGACTCAGATTCGGCGATCTCGGCGACTTTTCCAAGATCTTCTAAAGCACGGTCCGATCGAGCTACCGCTGACCGACAAAATGCACAAACCACGACGATAGTTGAGCCCGCCGTGAACTCAATTGGCCCGCCGCACGATGGGCAGTTTGATTGCAGGACGCTCATGCCGCTCCCCTGGCGGACTCAGATCTGAGATGCCTGTCGCTCACATCGCCGCGCTCAATTCGAGTGACGCTCACTGATCCCGCTCCCAATGACTCCTCCAGAGCTGATTCCCAGTCCCACTCCGGCCTGGTGCGGCAGCAGTATAGATTGAAGGTAGCGGTTCGATATTCCGGATAGGTGTGACAGGCGAGGTGAGACTCTGTCAGCGCTACCAAACCGGTGACACCGCCCTCCCCTGGAAATTTGTGCCATATATTCCCGACAGATCTCAAACCGAGGTCGTTGATCAGTCGCAATAGAATTCCCCGGAGCACGCTTTCATCGCGCAGCAGATCCTCGTCACAGTTTATCGCTTCGATCAGCCACTCCGTTCCAACGATCATTGATGTTACCCAGATGTCCAGGATGCTCTACGAAAAAACTCATTCCGAAGTTTGAATTTGCTCGTATGTCACGTCGGTTATAATGCGTATTGGGAAGTATGTCGAACAAAACTATAGCTAAATTTTGGCTCGTTGTCATATCGGTAACGGGCATCGTAGGCTTCACCGACTCTTGTGCCCTTGTATCGACTCGCGGCGGTCTCCCGCGAGGAGGCTCTCGGTTCTCGCAACCCCAAGTGATCGGAACCATTACGTCGCCGGAGATCACTGAAAGCAGCGGCGTCGCGGCATCAAAGTGCCAAAATGGCGTACTCTGGACACACAACGATTCCGGCGACGGTGCATTTATTTATGCGCTTAACACCTCGGGGGAAAGCCTCGGAACGTGGCGTGTGGAGGGTGCAGAAAACGTCGATTGGGAAGACATCTCATTGTCCAGGGACGGTTCTGGTAAATGTTTTATCTATATCGGGGAGATCGGAGATAATAAGAGCCGACGGCAGAACCACGCCATCTATCGGGTGGCCGAACCACACATCACACCGGCGGCCGCGACTTCGACCAAAGGTCAGCCGTTGAGCACCCAGCCGGCCGAATCGCTTGAGTTCACATATCCAGATTACAATCAGGATGCTGAGACTCTGATGGTACACCCTCAGCTCGGCACTTTGTTTGTGATCACTAAAAGAGTGAGTGGTCCGGCAGCTGTATATCGTTTAGATCCGATATTCAGTCGGTCGACCGCCCAGACCGCACAGAAGGTCGCAGACGTTTCGGTTCCCGCCATACCCAACGGGGCTATCACGGGCGGTGATGTCTCGCCTGACGGACGGAACCTGGTTCTTTGTGACTATCGACAGGCGTATGAATTTACTTTGCCGATGGGCGATGATAATTTCGACGCCATCTGGAAGCAAACGCCGACGACTATAAATTTAGGAACACGAAAAAGCGGAGAGGCTATCGGCTACAGTTTGGACGGGACGTCAGTATTTGCCACGAGCGAGAGTCGTAATTCGCCTTTGATCCAGGTAAAACGCGTTGAATAAAAAAACGCCGCACTATATGTGGAACGTCTTGTCTTTACCTGGTCAAGGTCTATTTGGTGATAGTAAACTTGCCCTTGTTCTCGATGATCTGACCACCCACACGGTCTTTTATCTGAACCTTAAGTTCATACTCACCCAGGGGCATTACCGTCGTCGGCAAAAGACGAGCCAGAGTTAACCTCTGACCAGAGTCGCTCAGACCATTCCAGTCTTCTTTCTGCCGAAGCAACTCCTTACCATCCTTTGACAAAATGTAATCGACATCAACGGCCGGCCGCAGGGTAGTCTGGTCTATGCCCGCATTATAGATCTGAAGATACAAACCCACTTCTTCGCCCTGTCGATAGATAGAAGATAAATTCGGGATAACCTTTGCGTTGCCAATTACAAACTGTTGGCCGATGTCCCGCTCAGTCGTAGTTCGCAGCTTCGAGGTGAGCACGAGTGTTGAGGTGGAAAGCTTCTTTTCATCGTACTTAGGTACAACAAAGCCTTTGTTGACGATGCCCTTGCTTCCCGATTTTACATCCCTCACGACGACATCGACCTTGTACGTGCCCGGGGTTAGGGCGATGGCCTTCTGGTATATGGACTTCCGGTCCCGAGCCTCAGCAAGCTCGGCAGACGTGGCGGTCGCCGTTACCGAGTCTTCGAAAATACCCGACCGCTTACCGGAAACCGCGGTGATGCGGCCGAAAATGTTCATCGTCGCCTGTTCGAGTCCCCCGACCTGTTCATATGTCAGCTCTTTGTTAGAGGTTTGAACCGTAAAGGCTGTGATGATCCGATCATCTGACTGTCTGAAAAAATCGATGCGCAGGTCAAAGTCAAGCGGATTATTATCCAGCACGCCCGAGTCACCCCCCGCGATTCCCTGAAGGTCACTGAATTTGACCGACGGAGGTTTCATTAATCCAACTTGGATCTCCATTCGCCGGAACATCGTGTCCTGTTCCCGCTGATAATATGCCTGTCCGGATGAGTTATTGTTGATACGGTCACCTTTATCGGTGAGCCCAAGTTGCTCTGAAGTCGTTAGGCCCGCACCAGGTACCATTCTCAAAGCATCCTTCTCGTGGGCATCACGAGCCAACCGGTATTCACCCGTACCCGTCGGATCCACAAACTCAATTTCCAACCCGTCACCGATATTATCTAAATGCCTGTAGAACCATATCTCAAAAGGATAGGTGGTTGTCGAACCTCCCCCCTCATAGCTCGGACGGTCATATGACCCGCCTGCAGGGTGCGATTCGACCGAGTCAGGCTTGCCGTGTGCGATGTATACCCGGCCCCGGTCCGTTTTCCAACCGGGAATGCCGGAAGCGAAGTGCTCATTGGCGTAAGCTATACGCTCATAATACTCTTCGCGGTATTCGTTCTCTTCAGTATCGGGATTCGGATCGCGTCGCCGCCAAAACTGTTCTATGAAATTTTCACGTTCCTCATCATTAGCGAGAGCCTTGAACGCTTTCTTTTCATCTTCGGTGATAATGTACGCAACGTCATTGGTGAGCCATTTCTTATAAGCTTCTTTGAGCTCAGGCTTTACGTTGCGGATCTGTGACGGAACGTCGCGTGTAGGCGTAGCCCTAGCTTCCTGGCCCCAAACAACCGCCGAGCCCAGGCCAATTATCATTGCGGCGAGTATCAAAACTCTCGTAGATCTCACTATCGACATAACAAGTAAAACTCCACATGAAGTCCAAAAATGCGACTTCACTGACTTACAAATAATCTTCAAGATATTAGACAGTAATCCTAACAATTTCAAGATGCCAATTGGCGCTAGTAGGGTTGCATCAAGCGTCAGCCGCGGCCTCGGCATCGGTCTTGCGCTTTTTACCGAAAAACCAGGCAATAAATATCGAAAGAACATAGAGCGCCATCATGGGTGTGGCAAAGAGCATCATGTTGAGAATATCCGCAGTGGGCGAGACCACAGCGGCGATTATCAGTATCACTATCAATGATATTTTCCAGCTGCGGATCAACAGACCCGCGTTCACAATCCCGATGCGTGCAAGAACGTATGTGATAGCCGGCATCTGAAAAATGATACCCATGGCAAGCATTATCAAGGTAATAAACTCAAAATAGTCGGTCGCCCTCAGCATCAGCCGAAATTCCTGACCTACTCCGAGCAGATAACTGACCGCGGGCGGGAATAGAATGTAATACGCGAATGCCGCCCCGACGATGAAAGAGGCGGTCGAGAGGGCGATGAAAGGGGTCACGTACGCCCTTTCGTGCCGATAAAGAGCAGGAGAAATAAAGCCCCATACTTGCCAAAGGAGAAACGGCAGTGACAGTGCGATCGCAGCGTAAAATGCAACCGTCATGTAAAGCGTGAAGGGCTCCAGGGCCGTCGTCACTATCATTCGTTCGTCGCCATTGGGCTGGGCTTTAGCTGCGCCGTCAATGTATTGGAGCGGCAGGCGCACACCCGTTGGGATGATAGCGTTGTTCGTAAAAATCGGCTCGGTAGTAAACAGTCCCAGTCGGCCATCTTTGTCGCGTGTGACTGTCGCAGCTATCGAGGTCCCTGGAACGAGGACGGCGGTTCCGATCTCGGTCGCCCGGTCGATTACAAAACGACCTGTCTCACCTTCCTGCACCTGGCTGATGGATACGACCGTTTCGGTGCCAATGATGCCCTCCACAGCCAGACGTACCCGCTCCGCCTGGGATAAAGCCCGTCTGACCGGGGTTTCCAGAAACGAATAAATGTAACTCGAATAATAGAAACAAAAAACAAAGGCAGCGATCACGATAAGCATGCACTTGACCAGGCGCTTGCGCAGCTCGTCGAGGTGTTCCAGAAATGACATCTGCCCGCCGGGTTCAGACGCAATATCTGTGTCTAACTTGTCCATGGGCTATAACCAGGTCTTTTTATCGTTATCAGGCGCTTTCGTTGGCGTGGCCGTTTCGTCAGCCATGTCTTTCGGATCCTGCTCCTGCCTGCGAAGATGTTCGAATCTAGCTGGATCTGCTTCCGTTATGACGGGAGGCTCAGGCGCTCGCAAGGGCGGTGTCGCCGGCTCATAATCGGCTTCGTCGCCGCCTCGGGGGATAGGTTTTTCCTCCAATTCGTCCAGGCTGAAAGCTTTAGCCTCTTCCTCAAAATTGACTTCCCTTTGCCACGTTTCCTTAAACTCGGCGGCGGTTCCCCTAAACTCCGACATAATCTTTCCAGCCTTCTTTGCCATTTCCGGCAGTTTTCGCGGTCCTAAAAACATCAGTGCGATGATGCCGATTAGGATCAGCTCCGGAGTACCAATCGACTCAAGGATAAACAGATACACCTAAATTACCTCCAGCCGGTATACACCATGTTCCTTAATCTCACCGATCACGCCCGCGCCCGGAACGTCCCTCAGGAAGCCGTCCGCCAACGCAGGATCCAAAGCTATTAAAAGACCACCTGCGGTTTGCGGGTCAAAAAGAGCACTCTGCATAATGGCGGACACGCTGGCGTCGAACGCCACAGTTTCGCCCACATACGCTTTGTTGTTCTTGTCGCCCCGGGTCAACATACCTCCGGCGATCAGTTCCAGCACATCAGGTAACAGCGGAACTCGTGTGCTGTCAATAGTTAGTGTTACACCACTCGCACTAGCCATTTCAAATGCATGGCCAAGTAGCCCGAAACCCGTCACGTCCGTGCAGCCGGACGCCTTGGCTTTCACCATTGCTTTGGACGCCTCCGCGGCCGAGACAGTCATACATTGTATAGCTGCAGCCTCCGTCTCGGGCTTAGCTTTACCGTGTTTTATCGCGGTATTGATCGCGCCTGTTCCGATCGGCTTGGTTAAGATCAAAACGTCGCCCGGATTTGCTCCACCGTTCGTTATGACCTCATCTGGATGGATGACGCCGGTCACAGCGTATCCGAACTTCATTTCCTTGTCATCGACCGAATGTCCGCCAATTACCACAACTCCTGCCGCGTTCATTGCTGCCTGGCCGGCCGCAAGGATCTGCCCGAGAACTTCCCAGTCGCCTTTCTGTGGATAACATACGATCGAAAGAGCCGAAATGGGCCGGCCCCCCATAGCGTACACATCGTTTAATGAGTTTATCGCAGCTATCCTCCCGTACGTCGCGGGGTCGTCGGCAACTGGGGTAAAGAAATCGACGGTCTGCACAAGCGCTGTATCCGACGTGAGACGAAATACTCCCGCATCGTCAGAATGCTCGAATCCAACGATTATGTTCTCGCTGTTTTGTCTAGGTAGCTTGCTCAAGACCTGAGCAAGGTCGCCAGGCGCGAGTTTAGCCACTCAACCTGCGCAATCTACCATCTGTGTCAGACGCTCATTCATAATTCAGTCTTTTATTACAGGGCGAAGGATCAATTCGAAATCCAGCCCATAAGGCCGAAGTCCTTTCAACATCTTCGCATTCATTCTAAAGTTTCTGTATCGATAGTACGCACCGGGTCTCTCCTTCTTCGGTGGCAACGCTATCTTGTTTGTTTGCAACGGTTTATGGGACTTCCGATCTACTGAATAGAACCTCGTCCAATTCTTGAATCTGGGCCACAGGCCGAGGACCGCCAGCCCGCGGCGAATGCCGTAGGTTCGGCTGCGGGTGATCTCAAATCCCGTTTGTTCAAACATTAGTAGCAGCGATTTCGGCGAAAAGAAAAATAGATGGCCTGATTTGGAAAAACCGGGTTCCCCAGTAACGGCATAAAATTTGAGTAGATCAGCGCTATCGATAGGTCCGTTTGGCACGAATAGGTGAAGTCGGCCGCCTTTCTTGATCACTCGATAACAGTCTTCCAACAAGCCGACCGGATCGGTAACATGTTCCAGAACATTCTTGATCTGAATGTAATCAAAATAGTCTGACTCGAAATCCTTTAATCCGTCAGACCGAACGTCAAGATCAAGGTTTTGCCGGGCATAAGCTGCCGCTGTCTCACCCAGCTCGACTCCTCGAACATCCCAATTGCAGTTCTTCCTAACTCCATCGAGAAAGTAGCCGAGACCGCAGCCGACGTCTAAAAACTTTCCAGCCGGAAGATGGCGTAAGACAGACTTAGCGAACGCCATCCCGTAACCCTGTTGTTTGTACCAGTCCGTGCCGTAATAATCTCCGGAGTAAAGTATCGCGAGGTCTTCGCTGGTTGGCACAGGACTAATATATCGGACACCGCACTGAGCACATTCGAGCAGATCAAAGTCGGCATCTCCGCCCAGGTGGGCTTTGCACGGTTGGGCCGCTTCTTTCTCGCTTTTACAGATGGGGCAGAACATATTGAACCGACCTATCTATTAGCCATCAGCTGAAATAATCGGTCCAGATCATCCGTACTGTAATATTCTATTTCTATTTTTCCTCCAACGCCGTTCGAGCTTGGTTGTATCTTTACATTTGTATTTAAAGCACGCATCAGTTTGGTCTCGGCGGCACGCACGTTGGCATCTACATCCGGAGCGGTTTTCTTCGATCTTGGCGCAGCGCCTATCCTTTTTGTCGCTCTTTCGGTCTCACGGACCGACCAATTATTTTCAATTGCTGAGCTCGCAACCAAGCGCTGCAGTTTCGGGTCATCTATCATGAGTAACGCTCTTCCATGCCCTGCGGAAAGCCCGCCACCTTCGATCAAGGCGTGGATTTCGGGCGGCAACTTGAGAAGCCTGAGAGCGGTTGTAATGACGGACCGCTCTTTTCCGACTTGGTCAGCAAGTTGCTCCTGGGTAAGACCTACCGCCTCGATCAGCTTGCGGTAAGCCTTAGCTTCCTCAATCGGATTAAGCTCTTGCCGTTGGATGTTCTCGATGAGAGCCAACTCCAACAGTTTCTCATCCGGTACATCTTTAATCACAGCCGGGATACGGCGTAATTCTGCACGCTGAGCCGCCCGCCAGCGCCTCTCGCCAGCCACTATCTGATAGCGGGAACCGTGTCGTCGCACCACTATCGGCTGTACGATACCGTTCATACGGATAGATTGGGCCAACTCCAACAGGTCGGTCTCGGAAAAGCTCGTTCGGGGCTGGGCTGGGTTAGGCTCGATCAGATCGATATCGATGTCCGAACCTCGTGCTTCACCTTCGTAGGGTTGTTCTTCCCCCATGAGAGCGCTGAGTCCGCGTCCTAATGTCTGCCTAGGCATTTTCTAATATCTCCTTAGCAAGCTGTACATAACACTCGGCCCCGCGCGATTTCGGGTCGTAGAGAAGGATCGGTTTTCCAAAGCTCGGGGCCTCGGCAAGTCGCACATTACGAGGTATCACTGTTTTGAGCACTTGAGTTCCATAAAAATCTCGCAGATCTTTGGCGACGGCAGCCGATAGATTGGTTCTTTCATCGTACATTGTCAAAAGAAGCCCTTCGATGGTCAACGACGGATTTAGTTCGCGTCTTAGGCGTGCCAAAGTGTCAAAAAGCTCCGTCACACCTTCTAGTGCGTAATATTCGCACTGAATCGGGACGAGCAATGAGTCGGCTGCAGTGAGACCATTTAATGTCAAAATGCCTAATGAAGGCGGACAGTCGATAATAATATAGTGGAAGTAATCTTTTATATCCGCCACTAGTTGTTTAAGTACAAAATTGCGATCTGCCGTTCCAACGAGTTCTATTTCCGCCCCTGCGAGGTTTTTATCTGACGGAAGAACCCATAACGTCGGCAACTCAGTTGGCAGCACCATTTCGCGGGCCGATTCCCCTGAGGCGAGAGCATGATAGAGGTTTTTCCGTGAACTATTACGTGGTATTCCCGCTCCCGACGTGGCATTCGCCTGTGGATCGGCATCGATGAGCAACACCTTTTTGTTTTCCGCAGACAGCGCAGCTGAAAGGTTTACGGATGTTGTCGTCTTTCCGACCCCACCTTTTTGGTTTGCTACTGCTATGACTCGCCCCATTTAAAGTAAAAGTTAGCACACGCGAGTCTTGGCCGCTATTCCAAATACGAGGTGGTACGTGCCACACTTAAGAAAAGTGGCACGTGCCACATACTAAATTTTTCGGGAAGCTTGAATTGAAGAAAGGTGTACAAGAACCGACGAAAGCGCCGAAGGCGTCAGGCCGGGGATGCTACGGACCTGGCCAAAGTTTCGTGGTCTAGCTCGTTCTAACCGTTCGATCATTTCGTTAGAGAGCCCGCCGATGGTGTTAAAACGATAATCGTCTGGAACCCTGAGCGAATCATGGTGATTCACCCGGTCGGTCGCGAGCTTTTGCTTTTCTATATATCCGCTGTAAAGCGAGTCCGCCAATGCCGTCGCGAGATCCTCGCTACTTACCATGTCGCGAATGCCAACCGGCAGCAACCTATGCACCAGATCGGGCGTTATTCCCTCTCTCATAGCAAACTGTGACAATGTTATTGAATCGCCTGGATCGGCACCAAGCAGCTGCGCGACACTTGGATATTCCACTGATGAACGCTTGAAGCGGGTCGCATCAAGCGCATTTCGCAGATTTGCAATTCGGTCACGTTTTGCATTAAAGCGTTCCCAGTCCGGGTCACCCACCAATCCTATGTTTCGCCCGATTGGTGACAATCGTTCATCTGCATTATCATGGCGAAGTGTAAGGCGGGCTTCGGCCCTCGAGGTAAACAGTCGGTAAGGCTCGTCAACCCCATGTCGGATAAGATCGTCGGTTAACACACCGATATAGGCCTGATC
>JBHENG010000004.1:0-61361 GCA_046262195.1 Pyrinomonadaceae bacterium
GGAATTTTCGTGCGACAAACATTAACCCAACGCGTCCAGACACTCCATGAGGCTCCGCTGGCGGCAGGTATAGATTGGCATCCCGCGCAGCGTATATTTACTGGCCGGGGTCTGGCGCAGCTCTTCAGCCAGGGCAAGAAAATCTTTCGGCTCGTCGGTCTCGAAGGAGATCAGGTACTCGTGCTCGTTGAAACCAAACGCGTGCGTCAAATGTATCTTTATATTGGGAAATTTTTGCCCTACCATAAAGTTTTCTTCGATCATTCCGTCTCGCTCTTCAGCCGGTATGCGGTACCAGTCCTTGTGCTTGGCCCACGGGTAAACGAAATGATACTTTGCCGTGCCCGCCGCAACCTTATGCCGGTCGGCGTTTTCACCGTCGACGAACATCATTCGTTTAGTGATGGAAAGGTAATTGTCGGTCGTTTCGATAAAGCTGCCAAGGTTGGTGCGATAAAGCTTGGCGGTCATGTCCTGGACGAGGTCCAGCGACTCGCCCACACGCCAGATCATCAGATCCGCCTTGGAGTCGAAACCTACCAGCGAATATGTGTAAAGGAGAAAATCGTCGCGGAACCTATCGAAAACCTTCTGAAACTCAGTCTTGAACGCGCTTTTCGTCTTGCTGCTCAGTTTCCTCCATTCGGGATTTATGCGGAGGAACATAAAATTGACGAACTGCTTATCGACGACCGCGAATTCCGGCACATCGTCGTTGTCGGAGACAAGCCTCAACGCCGGCTCGGTTTCTTTTTGAAAATTCAGAACGTCTTTTGTCATCCCCGCGTGGTCGGTCTGCCAACTGCGTGCCAACTAATTTTGCAAGTTTACCGTTGGATGTGCAAATCAATGAGCTCCCCTGATAATCCCAAAAGATTTACAAAAGAAAATATGCGTGTAAGAATTGCTCTGATGCAAAGGCTCTTCTGCTGTCTTGTTTTGATGCTCTCGGCCTGGGTGGCGATCTCTGCCCAGCAGAGGCCCCTGCTCACGGATGATGTTGACATCACGCCGGCGGGCTCCATCGAAATAGGTGCCGGCGTCGATTTTTTTCAGAACGCTAAATTTCCTCTCTCGGGTATACGAGGAGATCTTACCCGCGTTGGCGACATTCGGCTGAAAACGGGGTTTTCGTCCAACGTGGAGCTGCAGATCGAGGGGACCATTCAGAGCTATGTTGCGATCAACTCCCGCACGCCTTCGGCTATACCTCTCACCGTTTCGGGAAACTCTACCAACGATTTCGACGATATTACCGTCTCGGCGAAAGTAAAGTTGCGGAACGAGACCAGGCTGCTGCCCGCGTTAGGGCTGAAATTTGGGTTTCAGATGCCAAATACAGATCAGGCCCGGGGAATAGGTACGAATCAGATCAATATCTTTTCAAAGGTGTTGGTGCAGAAAAAATTTGGCACGGTCGCTGGCCGCACACCGCGTTTCAACGCGATGGGCAACATCGGTCTTGGCATCATGACGGCCCCTCTCGAACGCTTTACCCAGAATGATGTACTCCTGTACGGCCTCGCCGGAATTTACCGGCTCACCGACCGGATCAATGTTGTGAGTGAGGTAAACGGCCGGGTGAATACCCGCGGCGGTGGCGCACCCCTGGGCACAGAAAGCGTGGGGCAGTTTCGCCTCGGGGCACAGTTCAGGACGTCGGGCTTGAGGTTTGATACGGCTGCCGCTTTTGGCCTCACGAAATATAGTCCCCGATCGGGTGTCATTTTCGGCGTGACCTATCAATCGCCGTCAATATTTACTCCGGCAAAGTGATCAGATATTGATAGGCGAATGGCCCTCGCCGAGGCCGGGTGCGCTGCGAATGGCATCGTTAACAAACTGTTTGGCGTTTCTAACTGATTTTTCTAATGTATTTCCCCAGGCCAGATTTGCCGTTATGGCCGCTGCCAATGCGCATCCGGTACCGTGCGTCGCCTTGGTGTCGATCCAGTCGGCCTCTAGTATCGTCAGATTGCCGTTGATGAACAGATAGTCTTTAGCTTTTGGTTCTTTGACAATTTGATTTCCCTTTTCAAATGCATGGCCGCCTTTGATCAGCACATTTCTCGCTCCCATCTCGTGCATCAGCTCCGCAGCACGCATTATTCCGGGCTCGTCCTTGATCTCGCTCTTTGAGATACGTTCAGCCTCGGGTATGTTCGGGGTAATCAGCGCCGCTAGTCTGAATAGGTGGGTGACCAGAGCTTCGAGGGCCTGGTCATCTATCAGATCAAAGCCGGTTGTCGAGCGTACGACCGGGTCCACGATCATGTTACATATGCCCCTTTCCGTGATGATGGCGGCAACTTCCTCGATGATGTCCCGGGTGGGCAGCATGCCCGTTTTCATCGCGGCGACCTGATAATCGTCAAATACGGGCTCCACCTGCCGTCTCACGGCATCTGCCGTCTGGTGATCGGCGCCGAAAACACCGACGGTGTTCTGATAGGTCAGCGAGGTGACCGCCGCGGTTGCGAAGCAGCCCAGCCTGGTAAAGGTTTTGACATCGGCGATGATCCCGGCCCCTCCTGACGGATCGAGGCCCGCGATGGTAAGACAAACGGGCGGCGGTGCTTTGTCAGTTTGGTTCATTTCGGATCTTCTGGATGATCGAACGCATGGATCGAGGTTCGTTGAATGCTCGTATTCCAGCGACACCTGATGCCCCGGCTTGAAGAACACTTTGCACGTTGGTCTCATCGATGCCGCCCAGAGCTATCACAGGAAAAGGTCCCAGGCGCTCACACACCAAGCTTAACTCCGAAAGCCTCGTGGTCTGACTCTTACCAGGGGTTGGGAAAACTGGCCCAAAGGTAACGAAGTTAGCACCGGAATTTGATGCAATAACCGCTTCGTCCAAGTGGTGGCACGAAACGCCGATGATAAGATCGCCTGAAAACACCTCTCTAACGATCTCAGGGGGCAGCCCGGTAGCCGGTAGGTGGACCCCATGAGCCCCGGCAGCCAAGGCGACATCCGGGCGATCATTCACCAACAACAATGTGGATGAGCCGCGTACTATATCAACACATTTCGTTGTTATCTCGTAAAGTAGCCTGGCTGAGAGATGCTTTTCACGGAGCTGGAAAAGCGTGACCTTTTCAGAAACCGCAAACCGGACGATGTTTAGTAGTTGTTCAGGGTCTGATGTGATTGTCTCGTCGGTTGCGGTTCCCGCACTTATCGCATACGTGGCGAGTCGCGGTTCACGGTCGGTCACTCTTCTCATTCCCCTGCAGCATTTTCACGCTCTGGCTAAAGTGTGCCATTTCCCAGAACGCGATAAGAAGATTGAGGACACCAAGCCCCGTAACGGCCCCGCGAAACCAGGTCGAGGCCACCGCCTTCTGAAGTATCGGAGCTCCTGTTTTATCGGACAGAAATACGAGGAGGTAATTTTCGCCCCACGGACCGAACAAAGCATCCCACGGTGAAAGGATCAGGTAAAAGCCCAGTAACAGACACAGGATAATAAAAAAAATGACGGTAAGGCGTTCTACCATACCGTCAAATTATAACTTGTTGCCGGATTTGCGACCAACCAGGGCTGGCGCTACGACTTGCCGACGAGGTTCTTCACCCGATCAGAAACGTCACGAAAATCTACGTCTTCAGCATATATTTTCTCAAAATAGCGGGCCGCACTTTCATCGTCGCCATGTGCCGAATATGCGAGTGCGAGCTCGTACCATAATCCGTGGTACTCCTCATCGGAGATGCCGTCGGTTTCGAGAGCACGGTTGAACCAGGTAACAGCATGGCTCGCATTGCCGTTTTGCAGGAAGCAGTGTCCAAGCAGATTTGAACAATAAAAGAAACGCCTCGATCCGTCATTCGGCGACGTACAATTGATCGCCTCCTGGAATTCGCGTATGGCCTCTTCGGTCAAACCCATTTCCTGATACGCAACGGCCGTATTGTAATGAGTTTCGTAATCTCCGTCGCTGACATCATCTGCCAAGCCAAATTCTGACCGGATCTCCTCAATCCCCAGAGCATTGCCTTTGACAGATACGCCAGCAGCCGCGGGACTATGTAGTGCCGGCTCCAGCCCGATCCTCTTCCGAAGCGCGGAGAACTCGGGCCGATCTCCAAACTGATCAGTTAGATCGGTGAGCGCCTTCTCAGCCAGGTCATTGTAATCATTCTCGATATAGAAGGTGACGCTTTCAATCTCTTTCTGGATTGTCTGTTCATCGGAAAGCGACAAACCATCAGGCGTCCCCGTTTGGGAGATCTCAAAACCAGACTCGCTCTCTACTACCTGCACATTGACGGCGTGGCCGTTGTGCTCTAGGCTAAAAGCATTTTCCTCGTCATTTGGATCTGTCGCAATTGAGGTTACATACTCATCGCCGACTACGTTGTTACTGTTAACCACGAACTGTGACCTAAGCACGTCCTCGTCAACTTCTACGTCTTCAAAGCCATGCTCGGCATTGATCTCGTCGAGCCGTTCACGAAACTTCGTCTCATACGGCCTTACCACTACCAATTGTGAAAGGGCAAAGCGCTCGTCTTCAACGGACTCTGTGATAGATGCCGCGGCATATAACCTTTCCAGGGCGGAAACAAAACCACTCTCATCTTTAAGCCATGAGGTATATCGGATCAACAGTCTAAGACCCGACAAATGGCATGGATCCCGTTCGAGCACTTCGTTGATCCAGTTACCGCACTCGTCAGACTGACCGCCTGCCAGCAGATACTCAGTCGACATGGTAAGAACTCTCGCGGCTGAGTCAATGTCGTTACTATTGAGATAGATCCGTATCAGTTCGAGGAATCTTGGGTAATTAGCGGGTTCGATCTCTACCAATCTAACGACAGCCTTTTCGGCACCCGCGGCGTTGTTTGAGTCGATGCAGCACTCGATCATGAGATAGAGAACGTCCCGATTATATGGTTCGTTCTCCAGGATCTCTTCGAGCAATGATTCCGCTTTACCGGCTCTCCCCATCGCCGTGTGAGCTTTGACCAATCCGTTGAGGATCCGAAGGTCGTTTGACCGGATGCTGAAGCCTTTCATCAAAGCGCGGATTGCATCTTCGTGCTTGGTCTGCCGGCTAAATCTTGCGGCGGCTTCAGCATATGACTCGACGGCGTCGTCGTTTTGGCCTTCCCGTAGGTATGAGTCAGCCAAATTTAGGCAAACATCAGTATTGTTCGGATCAAGCAGGGCGATTTGCTTATACATGGCCAGTGCATCAAGCTGGCGGCCGCCTTTCTGGTAATGCTCGGCCAAGGTGGCATAATGTGCCCGAGCTTCCGCAAGTGACCCTTTCCCCTTATGCAATTCAGCCAACTTTGCGGAAACCTCGATCGAATCCGGCTGAATGCGGGAGACTTTGTTATAAACAGCGATCGCCTTCTGGGAAAATCCTTGCGCGTTGTAGTGGTCGGCGACCTGAAGATAACATTCGACAGCATCTTTCTTCTCTGCGCTTTTCGCATACAGGTCCCCAAGCATGTTTAAAGTAGCAATGTCACGCGGGTCGTTTTCCACGACCATGCGGTACTCTGCTATGGCGGAGCGTATCTTGCCTTGGGCGACGAAACGCTCGGCATTTCGCATCGCTTTTGCTTTATCGAAACTCATTATACTTTGGGACAGGGAACAGTAGCGATCTATCGCGCACGCCGTCAGATCACAATTTGGAAGGGGTGCACGGGCTGAACCAAAACCCGCATATTCAATTTATCACCCCGCCCGCAGACTGTCAATCGTTTTTGCCGATGTTGCTCATTGTAAAACAGTCTAGGAACAACTTTTGATTTTTACGAGTGGTTTTCTTAGTCTTGGACTTTATTTAGCGATGATATGCAAGCACTCATACTAGCCGGTGGAAAAGGCACGCGACTGCGGCCACTCACGGTTTATACACCGAAGCCTGTCGTGCCCATCATGAATAGGCCCCTCCTTCTTTACCAGATCGATGTTTTGCGAAAGGCGGGAATAACTGATGTCACACTATCGCTCAGTTATCAACCCGATAAAATCGAGCAGATAGTGGGGAGCGGTTCTGACATGGGCGTTAACCTACGATACATCACTGAGTCGAGTCCGATGGGTACTGGAGGCGCATATCGTTTCGCCCTCGAGGGTTCAAAGCAAACCACCGTAGTTTTTAACGGGGACATTTTAACTACCCTGGATGTCAATAAGCTTTTGGAATTTCATTTATCCAAAAAGGCCGCGGCCACCATGGCCGTCGTAGCGGTTGATGATCCTGCTATCTACGGCGTCGCTCAGGTTGATGCGTCGGATGCCGTGACACGATTTATTGAAAAGCCGGGGCCAGATGACCTGCCTGGCTTGCACGTTGACACCATCAATGCGGGAATCTATGTACTGGAGCCGGATATCCTTGAAGCCATACCACCCAATACAAACCAGTCATTTGAGTACGATATCTTTCCCGGTCTTCTCCGGGACGGCGGGCGTTTCTTCGGCTACACCATAACAAAGGATTACTGGACAGACATTGGAACACCCGACAGTTATCTAGCTGCCCACCATGATTTCTTAGCCGGAAAAATCAAGGGTTTTGATATCGAAGCCGTCGTAAAATCGGATGTTGCAACCCGTGCAGAGATAGATAATAAATCATTAATCGGCCCTGGCTGCACCATCAAGTCTGGGGCGCGGATCGTTAACTCAGTGATTGGAGCAGGCGTTCATATCGAAGAAAAAGCCATTATTGAGAATTCAGTTGTATGGACCCATGGCCGCATCTCGGCCGGGGCCGAGGTCCGAAATTCGGTATTGGGTCGTAGCTGTCATATTGGTCGAAACGCGACCGTCGGCGCAGGATCAGTGCTCGGGGATAAGACGACTTTGACGGACTATACGTGCGTCTAGATGCCTCCACTGCCGGCTTGAAGCAAACGGCAAGCCCGGCAAATTCATATTGGCAAAGGCTTGACACAAAACGCTTGAAAGCACATTATCTTAGCTAATCTCGTGGTGAGTTAATGCGCGACTTGCGACCACGTTAAATAAACTGCTAAACAGCTCACAGACAACTCATTATTGAAAGTCTCGCTGTTTGGCGAGGCTTTTTGTTTTATGAAAGACTTTCGCGAATTACTCGATGGTGATGGCGTCTACGTTTTTGATGGGGCGGTCGGTACCCGCCTCTATGATAAAGGCATTTATATTAACCGCAGTTATGACGAGTTAAATATCGCCGCACCGGACCTCGTGCGAGAAGTCCACGAGGAATATGTCGCTGCCGGGGCCGACATCATCGAAACAAATTCATTTGGAGCCACTCGCCATAAGCTGCAGCCCTATGGACTTGAGAACAAAATTCGAGAGATAAATATTGCGGCTGCAAAAATAGCCCGGCAAGCTGCTGGAGATAAAGCATACGTAGCCGGGGCGATCGGCCCGTTGGGACTCCGCATAGAGCCGTATGGTCCTACGTCATTCGACGAAGCTAAAGATATGTTCAAAGAACAGGTCGAGGGACTGCTCGACGGCGGCGTCGACCTCTTTGTTCTTGAAACATTCTCGGAGCTCGAGGCGATTGAGCAGGCAATACGGGCTGTTCGTGAGCTAACCGACATTCCCATCGTGGCTCAGATGGCCATCCAGATGGATGGGAAAACAGTTTTTGGCACCTCGCCTGAGACCTTCACAACTAGGCTCGACCAGCTGCCGGTCGAAACGATCGGTCTTAACTGTGGAATGGGTCCGAATCATGTCCTCAACGCTCTGGAGAAAATGAGGTCAGTAACTGACAAGAAACTATCCGCCCAACCAAACGCCGGGCTGCCGCGCGACGTCCAGGGGCGGCAGTTTTACATGGGCTCGCCCGAGTACATGGCCACCTTTGCTAAAAGGTTCGTCCAGGCAGGGGCAAAGTTCGTTGGCGGTTGCTGTGGCACGACCCCGACGCACATAAAGCTGATAGCTGATGCCATTCGGTCGATCAGCCCGCGACAGAGTAAGGTTTTCGCGCGGTCCGAACCGATAGCTCTGGTGGAACTCAAGCCCGCTGATGTAAGTGTTGTCCCTGCCGAAGAGCGGTCGAACTGGTCCGGCAAAATAGCGCGGGGTGAGTTTGTCACGTCTGTTGAAGTTCTGCCTCCAAAGGGATGTGATGCTCAAAAGACTCTTGACTCGATTCGTTTGCTTAAAGAGGCCGGTGTAGATGGTGTCAATATCCCGGACGGCCCACGGGCTCAAACTCGTATGTCCGCGCAGGCTACGGCCGTGCTTGTCGAACGTGAGATAGGTATAGAGGCAGTGCTCCATTATTGCTGCCGTGATAGAAACCTTTTGGGTATGATGTCGGACCTGCTTGGAGCTGCCGCCCTTGGTTTGCGTAATCTTCTTGTTATTACTGGAGATCCGCCAAAGATGGGCCCATATCCTGATGCGACCGCTGTTTTCGATATTGATGCGATCGGCCTGACCAATATGGTTAACAAGCTCAACCATGGGCTCGACTTGGGAAACAACCCCATCGGCCGCCCAACCGCGTTTTCGATCGGCGTGGGAGTTAATCCCGGGGCCGTCAACATGGAGGAGGAGATCAGACGATTTGAATGGAAGGTTGAAGCCGGCGCCGAGTATGCGATCACGCAGCCAGTGTTTGATACAGCTCAACTAAAAACGTTTTTGGGCTTGATAGAACATGTGCGGATACCAATAGTCGCCGGCATATGGCCGCTGGTAAGTTTCCGCAACGCAGAGTTCTTGCATAATGAGGTTCCCGGAGTAGAAGTGACGCCGGAAATACTGGAACGTATGCGGGTTGCGTCGGAGAAGGGAAAAGACGACGCTCGGCAGGAAGGAATAGACATCGCTAGAGAATCACTATTGGAAGTACGTGATGTGATTCAGGGGGTGCAGGTCTCGGCGCCCTTTGGCAACGTTAAATACGCGTTACAGGTCTTTGAGGCTTTGAAAGGTCCGGATGTTTTGTCATCAGCTCTATCAGAGCACTAGTACAATTTTCCCTAATGCCGATCTATCCATAATTCGTGTGTGTGCCTCTGCCGCTTCGCTTAATTTGAGCACGTCACCAACAACTGGTTTAAGAGCACCCTCACTTATTCCATTAAAGATCGCCTGTTTGATCGAATCACGGTCGGTTGTTGGCGTATTAAACAACGACATACCGTAGATAGTGACATCCTTTGTCATCGCCAGTCGCGGTGTGAAATCGAGCCTGCCGCGACTGCCTACCACGACTATCCGGCCAAACATCGCCAGTGCGTTGAAGTCCTTTTCGAGGTTTTCGTTTGCAAGCATCTCAACGATTACATCCACCCCGACTCCGGCTGTCGCGGTTTTGATCGCTTCAAAATGTGAAGGGTCGTTGTGGTCGAAGGCGAACTGGGCTCCTTCATTTAGTACAAGATCAAATCCTTTTTTTGAGCCCGCTGTACCGATGACAGTGACGCCTTTCGAACGCGCCCACTGCATGGAGGCGATACCCACCCCGCCAGAGGCCCCGTGCACTAAAAGTGTTTCTGCATCCTTAATTGCCGCTTTCTGGAATAGAGCTCTATAAGCCGTAGCATATGGTGTCCATATACCAGCCCCTTGCTCAAAGCTGACTCTTTCAGGTAAATGCCCCAGCTGCTCGATTGTGCATACTGCAAATTCCGCATACGTACCTGTCATCGAATCAGCAGTGTACACGCGGTCGCCGGGGGCAAAGTCAGTTACTCTTTTACCCACGGACTCAATCACACCTGCCGCATCTTTCCCGGGCGTATAAGGGAGCTGGGGAGCGTGCGCGTGATTTCCGCTACGAAGATACGTGTCCACCGGGTTTACTCCGACAGCTTTTACACGTACCAGGACTTCAACGTCAGAGATCGTCGGCACGGGCACATCGATGAGATTGAGGACTTCAGGACCTCCGAACTCAGTAACAACAACGGCCTTCATAAGCTATTCGACGGTCACGGACTTTGCGAGATTACGAGGTTGATCGACATCACACCCACGGCGGACAGCGATGTAGTAAGACAAAAGTTGTAAAGGAACGATCGATAAAATAGGCCCGAGAAGATCGGAGGTCTTAGGTATTTCGATAATGTGATTCGCGACCTTAGAACTCATCGAGTCCCCCTCGGTAAGAACAGCGATGACGATGCCGTCGCGTGCTTTGACCTCGACGATATTTGAGTGGGTTTTCTCGTATCGCAATTCGCTGCCGGGCTCCCCATCTTCCCGGGTGTTGACCACAACCACCGGTAGTTTTTCATCGATCAAAGCGTTGGGTCCGTGTTTCATTTCTCCGGCCGGGTACCCTTCCGCATGAATATAGCTGATCTCTTTTAATTTCAAAGCACCTTCGAGCGCAACAGGAAAATTGATTCCGCGACCTAAGTACAAGAAGTCCTGAACGCGAAAGTATTCGCGAGACAGTTCTTCAATGAGATCTGCATCGTTCAGCAATTGCTCGATCTTCAGCGGAAGTTGAGCCAGGTCCTGCGCAAGTTTCCTGGCCTTCGCATCATCAATGACCCCTCTTAACTGGCCAAGAAATAAGGCGAATAGGTAAAGGGCGATCATCTGAGATGTAAACGCCTTCGTTGAGGCAACACCTATTTCGGGCCCGGCATGGGTCAAAATTGTTCCATCGGCCTCCCTTGTGATCATCGAGCCGTGCACATTGCAGATCGCGAGGACTTTACAACGGGACTCTTTCGCCTGTCGCATTGCTGCAATAGTATCCGCTGTCTCACCGGACTGGGAGATAACGATCATTAGATCAGTCTCTGCGAGCACGGGATCCCTGTATCGAAACTCGGAGGCATAATCAACTTCTACGGGGACGCGGGCTAGTTGCTCTAACATGTATTTGCCAGCCAATCCGGCGTGCCAGGATGTCCCGCAAGCCGCGATTTTAACTGACGTTACCCCAACGAAATCTTCCGTCGAGATGTCCATCTGATCTAAATAGACCTTTCCGGTATCAAGCGAGATACGCCCTTGCGAAGTATCGCGGACTGCTCGCGGCTGCTCATAGATCTCCTTGAGCATGAAGTGCTTAAAGCCGCCTTTTTCGGCCATTATAGGATCCCAAGTGATCCGCTGCTGGTGCGGCTCAACAACGTTACCCTGGAAATCCGTAACCCTAACCGACTCTTTGGTGAGGACCGCGATCTCCCGATCACCCAAAAAGAAAACGTCCCGAGTATGCTGAAGTATCGGCGGTATGTCGGAAGCTACAAAAAACTCCCCATCGCCAAGACCTATAACGACTGGTGGGCCTTCACGAGCGGCAATTATCGTGTCCGGCTCGTCCACAGAGATAATTGCCAGTGCAAAGATCCCTTTGAGTTCGAGCAAAGTTTCTCGAACGGCGAGTTCGAGCGACAACCCCTTGGTGTCGATATAATGGCCGATCAAGTGTGCGACCACTTCCGTGTCCGTCTCGGTTTTGAATTCGTGTCCCTCTGCGGCCAGCCGGTCTTTCAGGGCTATGTAGTTTTCGATGATACCGTTGTGAACGACAACTACATTTCCCGACTGATCCCTATGCGGGTGAGCATTTTCCTCGGTCGGACGGCCATGGGTCGCCCAACGGGTGTGGCCGATGCCGTAGTTGCCATCCAAGGGATTCAACCGAATGCACTCTTCGAGGTTACGAAGCTTTCCCTCGGCTCTCCGAAGCGAGAGGTGATGCCCCTCGTCGACCACAGCTATTCCAGCGGAGTCGTAGCCGCGGTATTCGAGTTTTCGCAATCCTTCGATTATTAGAGGTACGACCTGTTTATTTCCAACATAACCGACAATTCCACACATAATAATTACGTTTCTAGTGAAGTGCGATTCGAATCATTATTCCCGCGATACACCAAATAACGCCATAATAGCCGAGACTTTTTAGACCGAGTGGTAAATTTCGTGCACGACAGTCAATATCGATTCCTCACCGGTTGCCTCAAGGGCGACAGCTTTCAAACCGTCCGTGTACTGGGCTAGAGCCTGAAAATTCTGATCGAGGTCGAACGGCGTATCTGCATAAATGAGGTTGATGCCTTCGGTCTCTGGAATGCCTTCGGACGTTAGATAAGAACCTTTAGTTTCCGGGACTACGGTGCAGCCGCCGAATGTGTATAGAAATTCGCGTTCCAGAACGGTCCGGAGCCGGCCCTGAAAGAGACCGCTCGGAAGATAGATCTCAATTCTTGCTCTTTTGGACAGCGGCAATAAATTTCTCCTTTCGCTCCGCGAAGCTATTCATCCTCGATATGGATGCCTCCCCAGAAACCCGTTCGGGAGATCGCTTTTGATGTGACGAGGTTTCACCAGTCATAGGGGAAGTCTCTTTTCTCTTTTTCACTGCGGCCGGTACGCCGGCGACCAAAGTGCCGGCCTCCACATCCTTCGTCACAACACTCCCGGCGGCCGTTGCAGAACCATCACCAACCGTAACCGGAGCGACTAGCATTGTATCTGAGCCTATCTTGACTCCTGAGCCGATACGGGTCTCGTGTTTGTTCGTTCCATCGTAATTACAGGTGACGGTCCCGGCACCGATGTTGGTATTCTCGCCGATAATGGCGTCGCCCAGGTATGTGAGGTGGCTCGCCTTCGATCCGGCGCCAAGAGTAGTCTTCTTTAGCTCGACAAAATTACCCACCTTGGAGCCGGCGATCATCGAAGCTTTTCCGCGAAGATGCGCCATCGGGCCTACGGTGCAGTCGTCACCTATGGATGAATCAACGATCAGGCAATTATCGCGGATCTCAACGGCGTTTCCGATGATCGAGTCTACGATTCGGGTGCCGGAACGCAGGACGCAACCGTCGCCAATAACGCTCTTTCCTTCAATGGTGACGTTTGGGTAAAGGACTGTGTCGCGACCGAGAGTCGAGCGCCTGCTGACGTATGTTGACGGTGGGTCGACCAGTGTGACGCCATCTTTCAACATCAAACGCGTCCGCGTCCTTTGACGAAAGTTCTCTTCCATATCGGCCAATTGCCGTCGGTCATTCACGCCTTCGACCTCAGCGGGGTCGCTGCATTGAAAGATCGCAACGTCATCATTCTGCTGGCTAAGTATCCCCGGCACGTCGGTGAGATAAAACTCGCCCTGAGCGTTGTCCTTGTTGACCTGCGAAAGAGCAGCAAATAACTTTTTGCTGTTAAAACAGTAAATACCAGAGTTTATTTCATCGACTTGCTTGTCGTCATCGCTCGCGTCTTTCTGTTCGACAACCCGTTTGAAGAGGCCGTTATCGCCGCGGATGATCCGGCCGTACCCCGTGGGGTTCTCCAGTCGGACACTCAGAATGGTGCATGCGGCACCGCCTCCCCGGAACTCTTCGTGCAGCTTTGTCAGCTCGGTCAGAGTCTGGCTCGTGATCATTGGGACGTCCCCGGAGAGAATGAGTAACGCGGAACTGTCTTTCTCCAGGAACCGGCGACATGAATTGACCGCATCCCCCGTACCAAGCTGCTTTTCCTGTCTGACAAATGTTACGAAACTGCTGTCGAACTCACTGAGTACGCCGGCCTTGACCTGCGCATCCTGATGCCCAACAACAACAAAGACTTTCTCCAGCGCCAACGCCAACGCCGTTTCAAGCACATGATTTATCAGGGGCCGGCCGTCTAATTCATGCAGGACCTTAGCTCGGTTGGACCTCATTCGAGTGCCAAGGCCGGCGGCCATGATCAATACGTTCATATGCAGCAGTTTAACGGTTTACGAGCACTGACCTTCAAGCAAACACCTCTTTCATGGGCCGGGCGGCACATAACAAAAGCACCTGAGCAAGCTTTTCCGGGTTATGCCGGACCATCTCGGCATCGTCCAACAGGTTACCATAAATGACTTCTGCCGCCTCGATCGTTTCCGGGGCCAGGGAGCCGCCCACGCCGATCTGCACTGCCCCTTCGCCCCTATATTTAGCTAACTGAAGTTCGCTGATCGGGTAGTTATTCACTAGAACGTAATCGAATGCTATTGCGGGTGCGTGTGCTCGTATGATTTCGAGATGCTGACGAGAGGTAAAGCCGTCTGTCTCGCCCGGCTGTGTCATCAGATTACATATGAAAACTTTGATCGCCCCGGATCGTGCGATCGACTCTGCGACACCGTCTACCAAAAGGGGGGGCAGGAGGCTGGTGAATAGCGAGCCAGGACCGATCGTTATGATATCGGCCTCTTGAATGGCTTCAAGAGCCTCTACCATCGGTTTACTGCCTTTCGGTTCGAGGTACAAATGCTCAATAGAACTGCCAACCTTGCCGATCTGGGTCTCGCCCCGTGTTATTGATCCGTCTTTCAGCCGGGCCGCAAGCCGCACGTCTGCCACCGTCGCGGGGTAAATGTGACCCTTACTGGCAAGGATCTCTGACGAAAGTTTCACGGCTTCGGCAAAGTCGCCCGTGATCTCGGTCAGCGCAGCCAGGAAGATATTGCCGAAGCTATGGCCTCCCAGATCCCCCTCACCTCGAAACCTGTGTTGAAATAACTGTGAGAGCAACCGCGAATCTTCAGACAAAGCCACCATGCAGTTGCGGATGTCACCTGGAGGTAGCATTTGTAGCTCCTCACGCAGGCGCCCAGAGCTGCCGCCATCATCAGTGACGGCGACGATGGCAGATAACCTGGCTAGCCAGGCCGGTGCCGAATTCTCGGCGTGCACAAATCTCTTGAGCCCTGCCAAAACAGTTGCCAGTCCATTCCCCCCGCCAATTGCGACGAAATTCAGCCCCGCGGGTTCATCCGAAAAGAGATGGTGCTTCATTTTTTGACAGCGGGAATTGCAAATGGCGGGCGAGTCTTTACTGATCCACCGTCAATGCTCGACGGGTTTGACCAATGAATATTAACATTCTCAGACCCCGTAATCAACGACTTTCGCACCGTCATCGCGGCCCCTGCTCCTCTACAATCGTACTAAAAAATACTTGTTCATTCTTGCATCATTGTGTTAAATTTAGTTTTGCGGCTTCATCTTCGAGGCCCATCCATTGCCGCTGCCAATACAATTCATTTGATCAGTCATTCCCCGTCGGTTATTCACACGAGAACATCCAATGGCAGAAACGCCTTTTATCTTGCAAGAACATCAGTTTCAGAGGCTTAAGACCGTCCTGGCGAGGCTTTGTGTAGAGTGCGCCGCACGCGTCGTTTTTCTGATCGACAGAGATGGTCAGCCAATTGCCTTTCACGGCCAGATTGGAAACATGGATACGACCAGCTTTGCGTCACTTGCTGCCGGGAACGTCGCTGCGACGAGCAGCATGGCTAAGCTCATCGGGGAAGACGCTTTTCCCTCGGTTTTTCACGAGGGAGAACGAGAAAGCATATTTATCAGTATAATTGGCCGAAGCCTGTTGGTCGTGGTTTTCGACGAGCGTTCAACGCTCAGCCTCGTAAAGATCAGAACAAAACGCGGCAGTTTCGAGGTCGCGTCCATCCTCGATGAGGCCACTGTTGACTCCGCGAATTTCAGGATCAATAACAGTTCGTTTTTCTCGGAGATCACCGACGAAGATATCGATAGTTTGTTCAGCTAGTACGGTGGTGAATGGTAAATCGTAAATGGTCAATAGTGAAAAATGCGACCTTATGAAAGTTTGGAATTGATTACTGGTCTATCCAAGCACCTTAAGGCCAAACTCTGACGATTTACGCTTTACCATTTTCCATTCACCATTTACCATTTACCATTTACCATTCACTGACCTATGACATTCATTAATTACGCCTCACGCGAGATTAATTGCAAGATTGTTTATTATGGCCCCGGTCTATGTGGCAAGACCACCAATCTCCAATACATATATGATTCCACCGCTCCGCAAGCAAAAGGAAAGCTGATCAGTCTCGCGACAGAGACCGACAGAACATTGTTCTTTGATTTTATGCCGCTGGAATTGGGAACAGTTCGCGGCTTCAAGACGCGATTTCATCTGTATACCGTTCCAGGTCAGGTTTATTATGACGCTTCAAGGAAGCTCATCCTGAAAGGTGTCGATGGCGTCGTTTTTGTCGCCGACAGTCAGGAAGAGCGCATGGATGCAAATATCGAGTCACTTTTTAACCTCGAAGAAAACCTCCAGACGCAGGGCTATGATCTGAACCAGATACCCTATGTGCTGCAATTGAACAAGCGGGATCTGCCAAATGTTACTCCTGTCGAAGAACTGTCGTCGGAACTGTCACGAAAGGGAGAACCAGTTTTCGAAGCAGTTGCCACGAACGGCGCGGGAGTTTTCGACACTCTAAAAGCTGTGGCTAAGCAAGTGCTCACGGAACTAAGAAAAGGCTGATCAAGCCTAATTAAAGTAAAAATCAAAATGAGGGATGAACCGGTCATCTCTCTTTTGCTTTTTAAAGACTTGACCAAGGTGAATCGCGTTAACCCAATACCGTAAGGTGAGTTGAGGCGTGTTTGCTCGTTTTGGGGGAAATGGTTAGCGGCCCGTATCCACCAACTAACAAGAGCAGGCGTGAAAAAGAACGCCCAATGGAGATGTTCTGGCTGAGTTCCAAAAAAATTGAAATGTTTTGGCCCGGTTCTCCACTCTCTAGTGAAAACACAATATTTCAGGACGCGTAGAGATGTCCTGACCAGTAAATAACAACAAAGGAGATCCGAAATGAAAAAAGTTGCCCTAGCCATATTGTTCCTAGCCATGACAGCCGTGACCGGTTCCGCTTTTGGGCAGAAACCGGGCAATACGGTCGTCACCAGCACGATCGCCGATTCTGACGCCAATTTTATTCCGCTTAGTATTCAGAGCGACCTGCTGGGAGCCTATCTAAACGGTTCGGATTCAGTCGAATCGCAGATCCAGGGGGTCGGCGACTGGGAGTTGAACATGCTCGGTTCCGCGACCAGGCGAGTCAACGTGAATTTCGACGACCTCGTCGCCGGCTCAAACCCTAACAACCTGCCGGCACCGACGAGCGGTTACCACCCGGTTCGTTTTATCACGCAATGCGGAGTGTATGGCTCAAACCTGCTGAACCTGACAACGGTGGGCCAAACTGCCACGTGCGGGATGATCGTTAGGGTGAACATAGGCAGTGACGGTTTTTCGCTGCGGTTCTATTCCCAAAATTTCCCGGGGTCTGACAATATTTCCGTCGCGTGTACCGCAGTTGCGAGCGGGAAATGCAGTGGTTGGCGGACGCAAAGCCCTAACGGGACCGGCAAGCTGATCGCGCAGGTTTACAAGGTCACGACGGTGAAAGGGAAGACGGTACTGACTGATTACGGCAAATACCGGTTCTCATTCGATATTTCGTTCGCAAAGTAGGTTCGCCCCGTATGCGTGATTTCCGTGTGAATGGAAACTCCAATGTGTTATGCTTCGGCCAATTCAAAAAAAAATGATCGTGGACGAGCGGCGGCTAAAATCGCCGCTTGTCGATATTTCCAGTTCCAACCCCATCGCCGCGGTTTATGAGGTCTCGGATTGAGGACTTTTTTCAGGAGTCAGGTATGCGAAACGTACTATTGAAGTACTTATTGTCAAATAAAGGCACAGTCTGGAACAGGTATAACATCTCTGCCGTGTTCCTTCTTGTATTTCCCTTTTTTCCATTGGCCACTGTCGCGCAAACTCCATCGCCCGACCCTTTTTGGGGTAAGGTGCAAAAGTTGCGCGAGATCAAATTCGGAGAGACAGTCAGCGATATCGGTACGCCCGGAGCCTATCACGGATATCAGCTAACAATGGAGGCCGGGACGTCGGTGGAATGCAACCTCGGGGAGCGCGAGATCACAGTTGGGATGACGATGGTCATCCCGGACAAAGAGTACCCGGTGCCGGGTGATAGGGTGCCCGAATCAGTCGATGTCGGACGAATCAGCTCATCTCAATACGGCCTTGTCGAGCCGGTGGTGATCGTGGCCGACAAAGCCGGAAAATATGTCATTAGGGCAATATTTACCGAAAAGGGCAGGTATTCTCTCAGCTGCGGTTTATCTCATCCTACGACCGATCGGGACAGGAAATACGCCGCAGCACAAAGGTTGTTCCTGGAGATAAGACAGGCGGTCGGGGCTCGCCGTAAGCCGCTGTCAGCTGTCGCCGACAAAATCAAAGAACGGGCCGGAATATATCGAAGCCTCGGTGATAAGAAGAGCCTCGCGCTAGCTCTAAATGACGTTGGATGGCTCCATATGGACGTTAATGAAACGGAGCAGGCTCTGGCGCATTTTCGGGAGGCGATGGATCTCTTTAAGTCTTTGGGCAGCAACGTTGACGTGAATCGGAGCCTTGTCAACTTCCGTTCGGTCTATGAATCGCAGGGGAATTATCAACAGATGGTAGACTACGAAAATCAGAGACTAATGTTAAACCGCTCCTCGGGGTCTAAACGGCTGGAAGCCGACGCATTATTAAGTCTCGGTGTCATTTACCACCGGCTTGCAGATGAAACGAAGGCGCGGGAGTATTACGAACAGTTTTTCGGTATTCAAAGTGCTGTCGATCCCCCTACACTCGACTCGCTTAACGGCCAGGTTCTTTACTTCACAAACATGGCCAACCTTAGCCGCGGGATGAACGGCGGCGAGATACTTATTGATGCCTTTGGGCCGCGGACAGACGAGGACTATCGGAAAGCACTCGAGTACCTTACGCAATCCCTTGAGATCAACCGAAAGATGGAGACTCTATTTTCAACAACCGCACGTTTGCATACTTTCAATCTCTTGCAGATAGCGAATAGCTACAAGGAATTGGGGCAATATCCCGAGGCTCTGGAGTATTTGGATCGCTTCGCTGCAGCCCCGCGGTCTAACCGAGCCGGGGTGGCCATTCTTTACGGAAGTGTTTATGCACGGAAAGGAGACGTGGCGAAGGCTTCCGCGTACTTCGAGGACGTGATGAGGCTTCTGCGCGAAGGAGCAAACCCCGGAAATCATACCGGCTATCTGCAAAACATAGCAAAAGATTATTATTTTGCGGGCGAGTCACAGAAAGCTCTCGATGCATTGCAAGAGGCTCTCTTGATCGACCGGTCACGCCAGAATTCGATATCTGCGACGGATTCACTTTTTCAAATTGCCCGTATCGAGCGGGATCTCGGCAATTTCAACAACTCGCGTAAGAACATTGAGGAAGCTATACAGATCGCCGAGACGGTACGCTCACGGATCACCGCCGACGAGCTGCGGACAACATACTTCTCCACGGCCAGGAGGTTTTACGAATTCTACGTGGACCTGCTGATGCAGGCCCGCAAGTCGCAGCCTGAGAAAGCGTTTGACGCGTTGGCCTTGCAAGCGAGCGAGAAGGCTCGATCCCGTAGTTTGTTGGATTTATTGACACTCTCTGGTATTGACATTAAGGAGGGTGTCGATCCTACGTTGCTCGCGCGCGAAAAATCGATTCGGGAAAGGCTCGCCCACAAGGCAAGCCAACAGAGTCGTTTACTGCTTGCGAAGCATACCCCGGAAGAAGCCTCGAAGATCGGTCTGGAAGTTTCGGATCTCACGGGAGAATACCAAAAAGTTCAGGCTGAGATTAGAAATACGAGTCCGCGCTATGCTGCCCTCACCCAGCCGACCCCGCTAAATACAAAGCAGATCCAGCAGCTCCTCGATTCGGGCACGATCCTTCTTGAATACTCGCTTGGCGAAAAGAAGAGTTATATGTGGGCGGTCACACCCGATTCGGTCACGAGCTTTGATCTGCCGGGGCGGGATGAGATCGAAAAGCATTCAAGAAAGGCGTATGGGCTGATGACGGAGCGCAATCGTCAGGTAAAAGGCGAAACGGCTGCACAAGCCGGTGCAAGGGCGAAGGCCGCCGATGCCGAATATCCACGGGTGGCAGCCGCATTGTCGGAGATGCTGCTCGGTCCCGCGGCCGATCTGATCAGGAATAAGAGATTGCTGGTCGTGCCCGATGGCGCTCTAAACTATATATCGTTCGCCGCTCTGCCTTTGCCAAAAAATCGGGAGCCTAATACCGTCGCCGCAATGTCTTTGGGCGCATATCACGAAGTCGTTACGCTGCCATCGGCATCAACTCTCGCACGTCTGCGCGAAGAGGCTGTTGGCCGAAAGGTTGCGGACAAAATGGTCGCGATCTTTGCCGATCCCGTCTTTGGCACCGCCGACAGCAGGGCGGGTGTGCGGGCGAAAAGTCAGGCGACGAAAAACCAGTCGCAAAATGCTTTGTCCACGCGCGACTTCGAGCGAGCATTATCGGATGTCGGACTTGCCGCAAAGGGAACGGGGGGCTTGCCTCGGCTGCCGTTCTCGCGACGCGAGGCGGATGCGATCTTTGCCGTATCGCCAAAAAATCTGAGCCTGAAAGAAGTTGATTTCAAGGCAAGCAAGCAGGAGGTTTTTGGTGCGAATCTCGACCAATACCGCATTCTGCACTTTGCCACCCACGGTTTGCTCGATAGTCAGCATCCGGAATTGTCGGGCGTGGTTCTTTCGCTGGTGGATAAGAGCGGCAACGACATCGACGGATTTTTGCGGCTCCAGGACATCTACAATCTTAAGCTCAACGCCGATCTCGTCGTCCTGAGTGCCTGTAACACGGCGCTGGGCAAGGAGGTTAGGGGAGAAGGTCTGATCGGACTCACTCGCGGCTTTATGTATGCCGGAGCGCCGCGGGTTGTTGCGAGTTTGTGGAAGGTTGACGACGCGGCGACCGCCGAATTGATGGGAACATTTTATCGCAAAATGCTGGTTGACAATCTGCGCCCCGCAGCCGCTCTTCGAGCGGCGCAGACAGAGATGATGAAGCAGCCGCGATGGCGCTCTCCGTATTATTGGGCTCCGTTCGTGCTGCAGGGCGAGTGGAAATGAGGTAGTCAATCAATCGGGCGGATGAAGCAGTGGACGCTCTCGCAAAACTCCTTTGACCAGTTTTTATCGTGTCTTGATGCAGACCGCGACCTCGCCGGCCAGCAATACGAACAATTAAGGACCCGCATTGTCAAATTTTTTGAGTGGAGGTCGTGCCTGGATCCCCACTCCCTCGCCGATGAGGCTTTTGACCGCGTGATCCGCAAGATCGACCAGGGCGAAAAGATAAACGACGTTCCGGCGTATCTCTACGGCGTCTCTAAGCTGCTTTACCTCGAGACCACAAAGCGCCAGCGACGCGAAGACCCGATCATCATTGACTTTCCCGTACAACCCAAGTTGGAAGAGGAAGACCCGCACCTACATTGTCTTGAGAACTGCCTTGCCCTGGTCTCGCACGATAAAAAGGAATTGATCCTCAGGTATTACGGCTTTGATCGCCAGGCAAAGATCGACGACCGGAAGAAGCTGGCTGATCATCTTGGGTTATCTATCAATGCACTCAGGATCAAGGCGTTGCGTATCCGCTCACAGGTCGAGGAATGCGTTATGAGATGTGTTCGCGATGAGAAGTGAAATGTTTCAACGCAAAAAACCACTATTAACAGAAGCGAAGGCTTAAATATGAGCGCATACGACAACAAATTAGCTGCCGACTTCCTGCTCGGGCGGGTTTCTGAACAACAGCGAGCGAATATCGAACAGAGCTTCATTACGGATCAGCAAAGCTTTGAGCATCTGCTGCAGGCCGAGAATGATCTTGTCGACGACTATGTAGCCGATCGTTTGTCGGCGGACGACCGTCGACAGTTCGAATCAATTGTGCTCCCACGCCAAAAACAAAAGGTGGAATTTGCGCGGGCAATGGCAGCTTATGCAGCCGCGAATGCTACAGCCGACACACCAGCGCCCGCTGTCGAAAGCTGGCGAGAATGGTTCAGCGGTATCTTCACCATCGCTCCGGCTTACTCGGTCGGGTTTTCGGCCGCAGCCATTCTTGTTGCCCTCACGGCCATTTTTTTGTTGAACCGAACGTCGGAACCGGACCGCGCCGCCATAGACACACCAGCACCGCAGCAGATCGCTCCCACATTACCGCCAGAGCCCGGGCGGTCGACTGACACGTCCATCACCGTTCCCCCGTCGGTCACGGCCCCGGTTCGGGCTGAGAAACCTTCATCAGAACTGGCTCCGGCAACCCGTCCCAAGAATGTTCCCGCTGCTGAACACCAGCGATCAGTGACATCACTCATAGCGACCATCATGCTGGCTCCCGGCCTGACCCGAGGCGACGGTTCAAGCCCGGCGTCAGAACTCCCAAATAAGGAGGGCGTCGTCCGTCTGCAGCTTCCGCCCGAACAGGGCGAATACCGCCGCTATGCGATCGTCGTCGAGACCGTGGACGGTCAGCAGGTCTGGAACCAGCGTGTCTCCGCCGGAGCAGGCACGATCAGCACCACCGTTCCGCGAAAGCGGCTTTCACGCGGCGACTACATCGTCACGCTCAAAGGCATCGATGTCACCGGTCTTGCCCAAACCCTCAACGAATATACATTTTCGATAAAATAAACACGTTTCGCACCGGCATAGATTACAATCCATTTTGTGAAACCTGGTGAGGAGCTTATTCAACAAGGTCTCTACGACCTAGCGAACGGTGAGGAGACCGTTGCCGCTTTGGTCGTAGCCATCGGAGCGCCCAGGCTTCGGCGCGTTGGTCTCATGCTCCCCGCCCAACTGCCATCTTCGCCCGAACACCGGCTTTACGAAAAACTTCAATTGATCGATCCAGACTCGGCGCATTCACAGTACAATGCCCTGATACGGAGATTAGTGAGCTTTGAACGAGCGGCGGAATGCGGAGTTTAACCGACCGGGACAAGATCTCAAGGTTTATGCACGCGCTGGGCTCGCGCGTAAGCCTATCGGCGCGAGTCTATCTTACCGGCGGCTCGTCGGCGGTGCTTCATGGCTGGCGGCTGACAACGCTCGACATCGATTTGAAATTTATACCTGATCTGGATGAGATCTTTCGTCAGTTGCCCAAACTAAAGGAAGAGCTTGAGATGAATATCGAATTGGCGGCGCCCTCGGACTTCATCCCTGAATTACCGGGCTGGGAAGAACGTTCTATTTATATTGGAAGCGAGGGGAAGATCCGCTTTTATCACTACGATCCGTACAGTCAGGCGTTATCGAAGATCGAGCGGGGACATACGCAGGATGTGGCCGATGTCGAATCCATGTTTCGCGACAAGCTGATCGACGTCGAGCAGTTATTGCGCCATTTTAAAGAGATCGAGTCGCGGCTTTACCGCTATCCGGCGATAAATCCCGACAAATTCGCTGCCAATGTGCGTGCGGTTATCGAACGATTTGAATAGTCGGAAAAAATCGAAAAGGCGTGCGTTTGGTCACGTAAAAGCCCTGCGCTTTTACTCTTTTTTCACATTTTACCTTTTATAACGTTTAGCAAGTGGCGGGGCCGACGGGGCTCGAACCCGCGACCTCCAACGTGACAGGCTGGCGTTCTAACCAACTGAACTACGACCCCGCGTTAGACAAGGCAAAAGTCAAAAGGCAAAAGTCAAAATAAGAAGTGTTTCTTTGCCTTTTGACTTTTTACTTTTGCCTTTATTTTTGGTGGGCACGAAGGGACTCGAACCCCTAACTTCCTCCTTGTAAGGGAGGCTGTCTACCAATTGACGTACGTGCCCAAGCTGCTGAAAAGAAGATGTTTTCGCACGCGTGCCCGACTTATTTTCAAAAAAAGGTCGCTCCATTTCGAAAAATGAGCGAACTGCAATGCTACGAAGTTGAGTGTGCGATGTCAAGTTAATCGGCGGCGGGAATCAGCCCCGTCGCATCAGCACTGGCGGGCCGCCATCTTTTTTATCAGGGCCATCGCGATAGGTCAGAACAGTGCCTCCAAAGCCGACCGCCCAGCCGCCGCCACCCGAAAACACGATCTTTTCAAGTCTGTGGGTTGTCCTGGAGTCAACACTCTGCCATGTCGTCCCCCCGTCGCGCGTACGGATTATCACTCCATTATCGCCCACGGCCCAGCCATTTGAAGCGGTGGTGAAATGTACATCATTTAGGTTTACGGTAACTCCCGAGTCCTGCTGCCGCCACAGCCTTCCGCCACCGTTGGACTTAAAGATCCGGCCCTTGGAGCCGACCGCCCAGGCACCACGTGTCCCGTAGAAGAAGATGCTGTTGAAGCGAGTATCTGTAAGGCCAAGCAGCGTGGCCTTTTCCCAAGTAAATCCGGCGTCCTCCGTAAACATGATCGTTCCGCCAGAGCCGACCAGAGCTCCGATATCCGGGTCGCCGAATTCCCCGCCGAGCAGCAGATAATGGATGGCCGTTTTGCTCTTTTTCCACGATACACCATCTTCCTGGAGCTTAAAGAAAACCCCGCCTTCGCCAAAGGCCGTTGCTCTACCGTCATGGTTAAAGAGCAGCCGTGTAACACGCTCTCGGCCGCCATCTTCGAACTCTATCTTTTCCCACGTATGGCCGCCGTCAGTGGTTTTGCGCAGGTACGACGTGGCATTCGCGCCGCGATTGAAGATATTTCGTTCGCACAGCAGCCAGCCTATATTCTCATCGACGAAATGGATTTGGAGGAAAGAGTCGGTCGTAAATTTCTTGGATTGGATCCACGTGGCCCCGCCGTCAGCAGTTGCCAGCAGCACACCGTCGGTCCCCGCTATCCATGCCTTTTGCTCGTTTACAAAAAAGATGTCTTTGAACCAGGCAAATGTATTCGTATTTTGTTTTACCCACTCCGCCTGAGCAGTTTGAAAGCAAAACGCAATGAGCATTAGGCAGATCAGCCTATGGATCTTTGTCATGGCTATTAACTAAAAAGGGCTGCCAAATAACAGTCTCGCGGCGCTCGCTTTACCCAAAACATCAAAGACCTTCTCAATAGTGAAGCCTTTTCCTGCTACCAACACCTGGTCTCCTGGATTGAGGTAAACCATGTCGGCCTTTCCATTCTCCATCTGAGACAGGCTGACAGTTTTTCGTGCCAGCTTTCCGTCCTTGGTGTAGCTAACGACATAGACCTTGTTCTTATCGCCGTTTTTTGTTACTCCGCCAGATTCAATAATTGCTTCGTATACACTTACCTTTCGGTCCATAACGCGCACGCCAGGCGCGGCAACGTTTCCCATAACGCTGTACCGGGTGTTCATTGCTTTATCTAACGTAACGGTGACTTTCGGCTCGATAATATACTCGTCCAGTTTTCGGGTGATCTCCTCAGCGACTTGTTCGACGGTTTTACCTGCCACTAAGATCCCTTCGCGAATGAGCGGATATGAAATACGGGCGTTTGGCGGCACGGTCTTTCCCATTACGCAGTATTCAGGACATTGACCGAATACCTCAACCGAGATCATGTCGCTAGGACCCAACCGATATTCCTTTAGGTAATTACGATAATAAGGCAATATATCGTCAGCACCGTCTGCCTCATCCCAACCATTATCCGGCGTGGCGACACCTGCTTTTGGCGCAATGGATGGAGCAGCTTTACCCGCGCCACCAGCTCGATCCGAGGGGTTTAGGCTGTCCTTTTGCGCGGCCGCGGTCGTTTGTCCGAGACCGTTCATCGCAGCGAAGCTAATAACCAGAACCGTTAGTGAAAAAGTCCGAAAAAAAGTAGTCGCTTTCATTTCTATTTCCTCGTCGAATGATGAAACGTCTATTTACCTTACGAATCCAGTTTTGAGGCTACTGCCCCTTTCCGAAAAGAACGGTCTTAATAGTGTCGAAAACGATAACCAGATCGAGTGTTAAACTCTGGTTCTTGATGTAATACAGGTCGTACTGAAGCTTCTGCATGGCGTCGTTGACAGATGCACCATACGGATATTTGATCTGGGCCCACCCTGTTAAGCCAGGGGCAACAAGGTGCCGATGCTCAAAGTATGGGATCTCTTTCGCCAGCTGCTTGACGAAATGGGGCCGTTCGGGTCTCGGACCGACGAAATTCATTTCCCCTTTAAGGATATTCCAAAATTGGGGTATCTCATCGATACGCAGCTTGCGGATCACCCTTCCCACGCGAGTGGTCCGCGCGTCATTTGATGCGGCCCATAACGGCTTTCCGTCTGCCTCTGCGTCGGCTCTCATCGAGCGAAACTTAATTACATTGAACGAACGTCCACTCTTTCCAACTCGCTCCTGTTTGTAAAAGATCGGTCCTCGCGATTCAACTTTGATCAGCACGGCTGTGAGCACTGCCACCGGCAACGATACCAACAAGCCCAACAGAGCCAGCAACCTGTGGATCGATTCTCGGAATACCAGTTTTATCGGCGAATCTCGTCGACGCCCTGCAAAGATCAGCCACGACGGGCGTAGCATATCGACGTGGACCTTGCCGGTGATACGTTCAAAAAAGGAGGTACATTCCTCGATAGACACGTCGCCAGCAAGGCTCATTTTTAATAACGCTTCGGTCGGGAAAGCGCCCCGGCGCTCGCGGACCGCGATGACAACGCGGTCGATCTTCTCGTTGCGTATAACTTCCTCGAGTTCATGGGCCCGCCCCAGGATTTCCGAACGCCCAAGCTTTTCGCGAGGTTTGGCACCATTTTCTGAAACGAATCCAACGATACGATATCCGGCGTCCCGCCTTTCCCAGACGGCTTCGGCAGTATCCAGAGCTGTTTGCCCTGTGCCGACAACCAGTATCTTCTCACCGATGTCCGGATGTCCCGTTAGCGAATGGATGAATATTCGCCACCCAAGCAGCAGGCACAGCACGAGTGGAACCGATATAACAGAAACGCCGCGCCCGATCATCAATTGCGGGACAAAATAGAATATGAACGACAGCAGAACCCAGGCCACACCGAGGGCCTGCACAAGCCTGAGCAGGAGCTCACGGCGGTTCGTCATTACTACGTAGTCGTAAAGGTCGTAAAAATAGAGGATCAGGAGGCTGACCAGGCTGGCGAACGCAACTTTTAACCAGCCGTTCTTAACATTCAGTTCGTTTGCGGAACCGGTTACCCCAACGCGCAGGTACATCGCAAGGATAACGCCGGCATAAAGAATGGCAGCGTCGGCCAGGAGCAGCCAAAAGATCCTTGGACTAAACTTAGATGCACCCATTGTATTAAGCGCCAGATCACGGACTCAGCGATTCGTTTAGCCGCTTGTAGTTGTAGTACCCGTAGTTATAATGCGAATCGTCCATTACCTCTTCGCTCTGATTAAGCACCACGCCGAGCATCCGGTCCTTTGGAAGGTGTTCCAGTAATCGGTCCATGACTCCGTAGCGCGTTCTATTTGCCCTGACCACCAGCATTGCTCCATCGGCATGATTGATCAGGACGGCTGCGTCGGTGAAAATACCCAGTGGCGGCGCGTCGATGATCACATAATCGAACATTTCGCGAGCCTCTCGCAGGATCTCTTTGAACTTTGGTCCCGATATAAGCTCGGCCACGTCGCTGCGAGCGTCCCCACCCGGGAGGATATGCAGACCCGCAGGTTCCAGGCGGACAATGGACTCAGCTACTGTGGCGGTTCCCGACAGTACGTGAGATAAACCCCGGTCGGTCTCGATCCCGAGGTAATCAGCAAGACTCGGCATACGCAGATCGCTGTCAATGATCAGCGCTTTGACCCCGTCAGTCTGAGCGAGGAGCCATGACAAATTGAGCGCTGTCACGGATTTCCCCTCACCCGGGTTTACACTGGCGATGACGATCGACTGCAGTTTCTGACGTTGGCTTTTATGCAATACGTGCGTTCGTAAGCTGCGATATTCTTCGCAGTAGGTGGAGTTCGGCCGCGTTATTGCAACGAGACGTGGCTCAACGCGTTCGGGGTCGACGGTCCACCTGACAAAGTCAGGCAGCTCGCGAACCCCGGAACGCGTTAAGCTTTCAGCGTTCAATTTTGCCCCGGCAGTTTTTTCCAATTCCAAATCAGGGAGTGCCGTCCCGACAATGGAATCCGGCTGCCCCATGAACGCCGAACTTGGATGACCGATCTTTAGTTCCGTTGAGAGAAGGTCGGGCGGCATGTGAAGCCGACGAACGCTGCGGTCGAACGGTACGAGATTGGGTTCAGAAGCCGAGATCTTTTCGATCCCGCCTTCGATACGTTTCTTTTCTAAGGCTTTAAGAATGCTCATTTACACCTCCGCATGGCGGACCCACATGTCCCAATGGGTAACACTTAATATTTATTGAACGATCCAACAAGGGCGTCGATCTCGAGGCTGACCTCTTCGTCATAATCCTCGAATATCAGGCTCTCACCGTTTGTGTAGCCATTTGAGCTCGGACGATCGTCGTGACTCAGCGTCCTTGGTTTCGGATTTTCCGTTCGGGTTTGTGCACTCCAAATGTCGTCGCTTGAGCCGGGGCGCATAGTGTGACCATGGCGGTTCGCGTTCGTGTCGGAGGACATTAGGGGAGGTCTTCGAGGAAGCATGTCCAGGTTCTCGGCAACTGTTTCAATGATCTTTCGACCGATCACTTGTTGCCCGGCTGAATATGCCGCCAGCATTGCGTTGTCGCAAATATTGTTTATCTGTCTCGGTATGCCCTCAGAACACTGAAAAATGAAATCGATCGCTTCGGGCGTGAACACGTTCGGCTCGTTAGACCCGGCTATTAGCAGGCGTTCAGTGATGTAGCGGTCGACTTCCCCGGTATTTGGGAACGAGTGCATGTTGCACCTCAGAGCAACCCGCTGCTTTAGCTGCCGCAAGTTGGCCTGGTTGAGTTTGTCACGCAGCTCCGGCTGTCCCGTAAGCACGATCTGCAAATGTTTGGCGTCGTCAGACTCGAAATTAAGCAGCAGGCGAATCTCTTCAAGCACATAATCGGACAGTTCATGCGCCTCGTCTATGATTATCACCGTGCGCAGCCCTCGCCGATGCCGCTCTTCAAGCACTTTTCCCATTGTGCTCAGAAGTTCTGATTTGTTCTCCCAATCCCTGATGCCCAGCATTTGAGTGACATGCTGATAGAACTCGTCTATGGATAATCGAGGGTTGAAAACATACGCCGCCAGCACACTCGAATCCAGCCGTCTCAGTATCCACCTGAGAGCCGTGGTCTTGCCCGTGCCGACCTCGCCTGTCAGAACGATCAATCCTTTTGCGTTCTCCAGGCCATAATAAAGGCTTGCCAGAACCTCATTGTAGCTGGGCGTGAAAACGATAAACCGGGGGTCCGGTGTCAGAGTGAATGGAGTGTCGTCCAACCCAAAAAATTCTTTGTACATAATTACCCTCTAGCTCTTATTTCTGAATATCGTGGCCATCCGGCCAGGCGCTGGATCATCTTAGGAAACAAGTTTGTCGAACAATCGTGTTAGCTGCAGCACAATGACGATCACCGGTATCACACCGATCGCCGCCGCGACTCCGGCGGCTAACTTCAACGTTTGAGATCTACGCAGCCATACCTTTTCCCCGGAGGACAGGAGCGGTGGCACTGACGCAAGCACGGGGAGGCCCGTATAATGCTTGGCATCGTCGATGTTCTGGATCTTGAAAAGTCGGGGGATCTCAAAAAAGGCCATCAGTATCATACCGAGAGCCAGTCCGATTCCCGTTCCGAGGAGTGTTAACAGGAACCGTTTCGGGGCCACCGGCGATTCCGGCACGTTTGCGGGATCCTGAACTCGGATCGTTTCACCCTGGGCATTCGACTCAACCCCGACCACTGTCTCGGCGTCATTCTTTTTCTTCAGTATCTCGTCGTAGGTCTGCTTTGCCGACTGGTATCGGGCGTCAACGCCTTGTAAAGCAACCTGCACATTAGGTATGGCGTTGATCTTTGATTCGAGCACGGCTATCTGTCCGGAGTTTTGCTGTCGCTCCACGTCTTTTTGAGCAAGCTGCTGCTCTATATGTCCGATCTGGGCCTGGATCCGCTGGTTCTCGAGCTCAAGATTCTTTTTCTGCAATTCGGCTTTTCTGCCGGTCGCCTGAGTTGCGATCTGGACACGCTTGTCCGTATTTTTACGCAGGTTCTCGATCTCTTCGTTCAAACGCTCGATCTCGATCTTTTTTGCGATAACGGCCGGGAGCTTTTCTTTATAAACCTTTAAGAGATTTGAAAGCTGGCCGTTTAGATCCGCTCGTTTTTGTATCAATTGTGCATAGGCCGGAGTATCTTCTACCTGTGCGGCCTGCCGGGCGGTGTCCTGCGTTTCTCTCTCGCCAAAGTCCTCTATCAGACGCATCTGACGATTGTTAGAAGCGATCGCATCGCTAAGACGGCCCTTTTCGTTGTACAGCGTCTGCTTTTCCTTTGTGATGGTGTCCTCACGCTGACGCAAACCCTGCAGCTGTGCCACTAGTCCCTGCTCAGACTGCGGCAATGTCGAGACGTTCTGCATCATGATGTCGAGACGTTGCTTCTCGAGATCATCCAGGGCAGTTTTCTTCTCATTCAATTGTTTCTCAAAGAGCTCGTTAGTTGATTCAGCGATCTCAACCGAGTTTTGGACCTGGGCGTTTACGTACTTGCTCGCGAGCTCGGCCGTTACGTTTCGCGCCGCGATCCGATCACGGTCACGATAGCTGATGCGAAACGCGGCCACCTTCTCATTGCCCGTCTCCTCAAGGTGAACCTTGATGTTTTTCCACATTTTCTCGATGATCAGCTCCATGGGCATGGCTGAAGCTCGCTCCTGCTTGTAGAGGTCATACTTCTGCACCATCGGTTCGAGAGATGAACGGCTCAATACTTCCTGGTTGATCGTCGACAGTCGTTGAGAAAGGTCTTCCTTGGAAAGGGACTGTACTAGATTTGACGAAATCGTCGGCGGCTTAACGGTCAGCAGCGATGTTGATTCGTAGATGCTGGGAAGCTTGTAGACAACGTACCCGATCGCCGCTGTAAGGGTGATGGTCGGCAAAAGGACCAACCATTTCTGCCGCTTCAGCATGGCAATGAGCTCGCCCGGTTTTCTCTGTCTGAATTCAACACTCATCTTCGTTTACCTTTTTTCTCTAGGAATGAAAAGCTATAGGGTCGCCAGAGCAGTTTTGGCTTCCCGAACTTCTCTTTCTGTCAGAACGTCGCCTCTCCCTGAGCGAGGCTTCAAATTCGCGCCTTGCCCCTGCCATCGGCTGTCGCGAGCGCCATTCCAAGGCGGACACGGTATTCTGGGTTCGGTTGCGTACCCGACTTTTTAGTGGCAGAGTCGTCCAGCACTACCGCTTTCTTAAATTGCTCTACCGCCGGCGACCCAAGTCCCTTTTTCAGATAGACCCACCCGAGGGTGTCGTGAAAGCTGGCGATCGACTGGTCTTTCGCAACGGCCATCGTTGCCAGCCGCAATGCCTCGTCAAGATTCCCCCGGTTGTCTGCAATGATCCACGCCAGGTTATTGGCTGCGATCGGAGACTCAGGCGACAACTCGAGAGCTTTTCTATAAGAATTTTCGGCCTCATTCGTTCTGCCTAACGAATCCTGCAGAATGCCAAGCATCGTATAGGTCTGCGCTACCGGACTCTTATCCAGGATGCGCTTGTATTGCTGTACGGCTTCGTCCGCTCGGTTTTGCTGGACGAGCAAAGCCGCATATGCGGAGTATGCCGGCAGATAGTTTTCGTCGAGGCTGATCGCAGCGTTAAGCTGCACCTCAGCTGCGGCATTGTTTTTTTCCGCGGCGTAGATCGTTGATTTCAGATAATGAAGAGCGGCGACAAAGTCGTGGCGCCCCTGATTGCTAGCTATCAATTGGTCTATCCTGTTATGAGCACTTACAAATTGATTCAGCCTCACGGACATATTGACGATCCCGTTGATCGCATCGAAACTGCGGTTGTCCGTATTAAAAGCACTCTCGTAGAGTCCGAGTGCCTCCGAATAATTCCTCTCTGCGATGAACACTTTCGCCAGGTTGATCTTTGCTGATGTTGAACGGGGAGCCAGCTTTACCACGCCTTCCAATTCGGCTTTTGCGGATGCGAGATCGCCGAGTTCAAGCTGTGCGAGGCCTCGCGAGGAAAGCCCGCGAATAAACAGCTCGTGTGCGCCCTGACTATCTTGGTCCGCGGTAGCCCTTGCCGAGGTGGTTTTCTGTACCAGATCGTTTGCCATTTTCAAAGCAGTTGCAGGATCACCGGTCGCAAAAGCAGCTTGTATCTTCAGTAGGCCGGTTTTCAGATACCCGGGGTGATACCTCTCAAGATCGGCGATAAATGCATTCGCTTGATCGATCTGCCCCAGTGCCAGACGGGCTTCGGCAATCAGGAACAACGGTTCCTTGCCGCTGGGACGCTGTTTCAACACCTCTTCGAGATCCTGAACGGCCGATTGCGCGTCACCCTGATGCATTTTCACTCGTGAGCGCAGCATAAGAGCCTCCACATCGTCCTCATTCAGCTTGAACAACGCGTCGAGCTGGGTATTGACCTCGGGGATCGCTTTGCGATTCAGATGGATCTCAGCCAGTCGATATCGTGCGAGGGAATATTCAGGGGCTGCCGCGAGTACCTGAGTAAGAACATTGACGGCATCAGTGTCTCGACCCGTTTTATTATAGAAGTCGGCAAGAACCAGTTCGCTTTCCGGGCTGTGCTCCTGAATGTTGACGAGCTCGCGGTAAGCGTTCTCTGCCTTATCCAACTGCTTGCTCGTGACGTAAAATTCTGCCGCTGCTTCACGTGCTTCAATGCTACCTGAAGCAATTTTTATAGCTTTCAGAAACTGTGTTTCGGCTTCCGGGTCACGATTCGCATACATCAAAAAGCGACCGTACTCGGTATATCCTTTGATCGAACTAGGGCTTGCCGCAATCCCCCGCCGGATCGCTTCCTCGGCTTCCGAAGGCTTTTCGCGAGTCATATAAAGTCTTTGAAGACTTATGTATGATTCGATCCGGCCGGGTTCCCGGGCAATAGCGTTATTTACGACGTTTATGACGTCTTTATCAGGTTTGCCCTGGGCAGCAAGGATCGATGCTGTGAGGATGTGGCCTTCCACGAAGTTTGGATCGGTGGTCAGGATCTCGTCGCGGATCCTTTCAGCCTCGGCCACCAGTGGGGGCTGCACGATCAAAAAATAGTTTGCGAGCTTTGCCTTAGCGTCGAGGTTAGTTTCGTCAAGCTCGACCGTTTTACGAAGTTCCTCTAACGTCTCGCTGAACTGCCCTAAATTCTCAAACGCCCGCGCCATGCCCCAGTGAGCTTCCGCAGAGTCCTTGCTTGACTCCGCGGCCGCTCGGAACTGCATTAACGCATCGTGAAATTTACGTTTTTCTAGATACTGGTTTCCCCGGACGAGGAAGGTAGCCGTAGAACCGCCGCACGCCGCGAACAGAAGACAAACGCAAACGAATAATAAAAGATGGTGGTACCGTGAACGAAAGGTGAGGCACTCTGATTTCAGCATACGTTTAATATGTCTCGCAAGCTCGATCGTGATTCCAGGTCGGGGCAGGACCCAGGATCAAACGATTTTATGCGTTCTTATCTCGTGGACTGGATCTCCACATTCCCAATAAAACCGAGTTTTATTGGCACTGGGGAAATACATCTAATCAGTTTCAGATTTCAGAATTTCGCTCGTCGCGGTGGACGGCGATGAGGTTATTCGGGCACGAAAGGCGAAAGCGAGTCGGCGAGCTGGGTAGACAACTCTACTGCCGCTCTTAAAGCCGCAGCCTCGTCGTTGCCGACGCTGGTCATAACGCGGACAAGGGCCCCGTCCGTTCGGCCGCGAGTAACGCTGTCCCAGATAGTGTTAAGTTTGTCAGCGTACTCGTTTGCTTCCGATCGACCGCGGCCCTGATACCAATAGATCATGACCTCGTTGTATATCCCGTTCTCAATAAAGTACTGGTTGGCTCGGAACACTCTGCCATCGCCGGTGATGATGTCTATATACTGCGGCCGATTCATTACCCAACCGGCTCCGGGAAGGCAATTCTGTGGACTATGATATGTGGCTCCGGTTCTTTGTGAGCCGTAATAGCCTACATAAATGTTCGCGATTCGACCGTCTGGCGCCACGTATTCGCGCATGGTGTAATCCGTCGTTTTGAGTAGGCTCTGTATTCGGTCGTCAAATTTGATACTGTCACCCCTCTGTTGCCAACTGCCCAAGGTCGCGCCCATCTCGCTGAATGATTTACGCGGAATTGTCGTTTCGGGTCGTAATGCTAGCCAGTTAACAAGCACGCCGGCCAGCAGGATGGCGATCAGAACCGGCCATACACGAGGGAAGCTCGGCGGTATTGGAACATCATCAAAACCCTTGAGTGACTGTTTACGATGTAGGAGCCGCTTCAGAAGATAGTTCGCCCCAAGCAGCAGAGCCAGCGCCAACACATATACGATCCAGCCCAATGTATCGTGCCAGCTCGCCTCCGTTGCCTGCTTTCCGTAATAATATGTGAGCACACCGGTGGCGGTTACTCGGAGAGCATTCGTGAATACAGCAACAATGACCGCGAAGGACATTAAGAGAAGGGCTCGAGCCGCGTCTGGACCTGATAGCCCGACGATGCGTCCGCGCTGATCGTGCCGAGTGAAGTAGCTGAGTACTAAAGCTAACGTGACCAGCGTCATCAGTGAACGAATGCCGCTGCATGCCTCGACTACTTCGAGTGAAAGGGTCTGAGTAGCTCCAGCGGGCAGGATGTCTATCACGTTGCCCATTCGCACGGTAGGGACACCAAAAAGGCGGATTCCCACTACTGCTAGTTGCGAAGCCCATATCTGAAGGGGGAATGCAATGCGATTAAAAACGATCTGCGGTATAGGGATCGAAAGCAGTAAAAGGATGAACGGTACCGCTACGAGATTGAGTAGTCTGAAACCCCAGAGGTAAACGACTACCGCCGCGGCCATGAGTACAAAAGAGATGCGCTGGGTAAAAAGTTCCGCCCCTAACGTTCCGATAAGAAGCAGCAGAACCGCGGCGACAAAAAGAGCGGATCCAATGCGCACAGATCCCGGACCGACCGCGCCTTTTAGCAGTTCCCACGACGTCCACACGATAAAGGCCACCACTATCGGTACGAGTAGACCATGAGAATAATTCTCGTCTGTCCACCAGTCTTGAACGAGTTTCGTTATGACCTGTGCGTACAGAAATAGAATTGCCGTGGTCAGTGCTCCGATAGCAATGTATTGATTTTTGGGGTAGCTTATTCCGCTCATGCGTCGAGGGGAATTAAACGACCAATGGTTTAATTCTTCCTCGTTGTTCGAGCAAAATGCTTAGTTGTTTCGGTTTACGACGAAGTGGGCCAGGTCTGATAAATGGGCGGTGTCCCGGCCGATCGTCTTGAGAACCTGACAAGCCTTTTCATGAATATCCATGATTATCGATTTTGTCCGATCGACACCGTAACTGCGGGGATACGTCGCTTTTCCCGCGCCTGCGTCTTTGCCCGCAGTCTTCCCGAGAGTGCTGGTTTCCGCGGTGACATCCAGTAGATCATCCGTCACTTGAAACAGAAGGCCAAGGTGGCTCGCATAATCCTGAACAGCCACTACTTCCTGCGGCGATGCATTACCGATGACTGCTCCGCCGATCGCCGCAAACGCTATCAAGGCCCCCGTTTTCTGTTGATGGATCCTATCGATTTCTTCGGCTGCCAAATTCTTTTCTTCGCTTTGGAGATCGAGTTGTTGTCCAGAGATCATGCCGGACGGCGTGCCCGCACTGTCGGCCAGCAGGGATATTAGCTCAACACGCTTGTCTGGGGATAGTGTCGTGTCCTCCGCGATGGCTTTGAATGCAAGGGTCTGCAGGGCATCACCGGCAAGAATAGCTGTGGCTTGGCCAAACTGACGATGACAGCTGGCACGGCCACGCCGCAGATCGTCGTTGTCCATGGCCGGGAGGTCGTCGTGGATCAAGGAATAGCTGTGGATCATTTCCAGCGCAGCGGCTGTTTTCCATAGACATTCCTCCCGTGCCTCGAAAGTAAGACCCGCCGCTATAACGATCGCAGGCCTAATGCGCTTGCCGCCGGGAAACAGGCCCCATCTGATCGCTTGATGGAGCAGCTTTGGCTCTTGGGCGGCCGAAGGTACGAGCTGATCAAGAGTCGAATCTACTCTCTCGCCCACGGTCGATAGAAGCTCTTGGGTAGTGAACATAGGTCGAAATTATCAAGTATATTCAACCATTAGCAAAATAAAGTTTTTTGCGAATCATTAGAGGATATTGTAGATTGCTCAGATACTATGCCGGTTGCGAATCAAGAGTTCCGACGTGCTCTATCCTGCTTTGCAAGCGGTGTTACCGTTGTCACCACGAGAGACCGGGCGGGAAAACCATTTGGCATAACGATATCTGCCTTTTCTTCCCTCTCGCTCGACCCGCCGCTCATCCTGATATGCGTTGAAAAGACTACTGTAAGCCATCGGGCACTTACTGAAGCGGAAAGGTTTGTCGTGAACATTCTCGAGGAAACTCAGCTCCACGTTTCGGAGCGCTTCGCTAGCCCCGCAGATCCTAAATTCTTGAGCGATGAGCTGGCCGGCGAGGAGGGAGCACTCCCAATGCTTCCCAATGCGCTGGCATACCTGGAATGCTCAATCACAAACGTATATGAGGGCGGCGACCATTCAATATTTGTTGGTGAGGTATTACGAACAATTGTTAACGGTGGAAACCCGCTCATCTATTTTCACGGCACGTATAGAGAGCTGAAAAATTAGACGGGGCCGGCAATGTCGATGCGGCATTTCGATCGAATTTGCATTCATAATTGCACCTTAAAATGCTAAAATTGAACTGATCCCGGCAGAATTTCATCATAGAGACGGAGTGAGTATGAGCACAATGTTCGAATCAGCTATCAGCAGCTTTCTCGAAAAGAACGGTGTCGGAAGCGGCATGTGTGTTTCGAAGGCTCGCGACTTTGCTCCCGTCGGATTTAACGCCGAAAAGATAGTTAGTCGCCGCTATTCTCTCAAGGACGAGAAAGGCAGATCGTTCGAGACATGGGCCGACATAGTTGGTCGGGTCGTGGGGCATGTCTCCCAGGCCGAGTCTGATCCTTACAAGCAAAAACTCTTTTATGACGACATGTCAGCGATCATGCTGGCTCGTGAGTTCATTCCGAACACACCCTGTTTGGTAAATGCCGGCAAACCCAAAGGACAATTGGCGGCCTGTTTTGTTCTTAACGTCCCCGATTCCATCGAAGGGATCATGCAGCATGCGCAAAATGTCGCCGTGATCCACCAAACCGGCGGCGGAACAGGCATGACGTATGAGTTTCTCCGACCGGCGGGATCCATGGTCAACTCGACACGTGGTGTAGCCTCTGGTCCGGTCAGTTTTATGAACATCGTCAATCAGACGACGGAGGTAATCAAGCAGGGTGGAGTGCGCCGCGGCGCGAATATGGGCATCCTGAGCGTATCTCACCCGGATATCCTTCGCTTTATTCACGCCAAAAACGACCAGTCGAGTCTAACGAATTTCAACATCTCCGTGACGGTTCCCGACATGTTCATGGAGGCTGTGGAAAAACGTATCTGGTTTCAAACCGAGTTTAATAATGAGCCATGGACGCACGCAATATTTGATTCCGTTACGGGCTCCGACTACGTTCTTTACCGCGCCAAAGACGGCTCAACCGCGACATTTGCTGACAGACTTGCGTTTGAAACTGCTGATCTTTCGCAACAAACCGTCGAGGAGCCGCCAATGCCTGGGATGGTATACGCTCCCGATATTTGGAACCGGATCATTGCGTCGGCCCACAAATACGCCGAGCCGGGTGTCATCTTTATCGATGAAGTGAACCGGCACAATCACCTCATGGCGTCCATGGGTCCGATCTATGCATGCAATCCTTGTGGTGAACAACAACTTCATTTCAATAATTCCTGCAATCTGGGGTCTATAGACGTGTCGAAGTTTTTCGCGGATAACTCTGAAAGTGGTCCGGGCGTCGCGTGGGAACGCCTTTCCTCGGTAACGCGACTATGTACTCGGTTTTTGGACAATGTTATCGACGTCGGGCATTTTCCACTGCCGGAGATCGATGACACGGTAAAACGGACGAGACCTGTTGGACTCGGCATCATGGGTTTTGCCGACCTGTGTTTGAAGCTCGGTATAACATACGGCAGCGGCCAATCGATCAACCTGATGGAAAAAGTCATGGGGTTTGTCCGAAAAGAAGCTTGGCTTGCCTCGCTTGAACTTGGAAGAGAAAAGGGTGCATTTCCCGAGTTCGAAGCAAACCGGGAATCCTACACGCGTTTTATTTATGATGACCTCGGCATTCCGCGTGACATCCCGCTTACACCGCGAAATTATGAAGTAACAACGGTCGCTCCAACCGGGACCATTTCTCTCGTGGCGGAAACATCATCTGGGATCGAACCGAATTTTTCATGGGCATACGTGCGGCAGGACACCGTTGGGACCCGGACGTACGTGCATACCCTCGCGGCGGAAGCCCTCGGGATCAATGTAGATCAATCCGATGAGGCTTCTATTAAAAATGCAGCCGAGTATGTTGTGACGCACCAAAATGAGTTGCCGGCGCACTTCATTTCTGCGATGGATATTCCGGCTCCGGATCACGTAAGAGTTCTTGCTGCGGCCCAGAAACACGTTGACAACTCTATTTCCAAGACATGCAACGGTGCTGCGGACGATACGCTGCAGTCCGTGGAGGATCTCTATCGTCTTGCGAGGCAATTAGGATGCAAAGCGGTCAGCTACTATCGGGATGGCAGCCGCGAGGGCCAGGTTTTGACCTCGATGAAAGCCACCCTGCCCCAGCCTGAAGCTCCGCCTTTGAGCGAGCCTGATACCATTGCACCGAAAGCTTATAACTACGACGCGGCGGAAAAGGTCGATCGCCCGCGCGAGCTTCAAGGCTCAACATGGCGAATTCCCTTCGAAGGCCAGAACCTTTACGTCACGGTTAATCACGATGGTCAGCGGATACTCGAGATCTTCGTAGCCGGTCCGATAAGTGCCGGGGTAGGCTTGTTGACATCAAAGATGCTGCGAGGCGGCTTCGACGCAAAAGATGTCGCTCGAAGTCTCAATAAGGTGACTTCGACCCACGCGGTCTGGTTCAACGAACGGCTTCTTACCTCTCCCGAGCAGGCCGTGGCGGAATGCCTGCTGCTGATCGACCGACGCCTCAAGGGACTTCCGGAATCCGTCCGAGCCCAGGGGAAAACACTCGCGATCGAAACAACCGGGACCATGGCAAGTCTGATTACCGAATGTCCCGAGTGCGGCGGACAGCTCGAACATGCGTCGGGCTGTGACTCGTGCCGGGACTGTGGTTACTCAAAGTGTAAGTAGATCTCTCTTTCCCCGCATCTAAGTGGTGGCGATGTTTAGAAATCTCTCATTACAGGTCTGCCTTTCTCTTTTGATCGCATCCGGCGTGAGTGCGGCACTCAGCGCCTCGGCTGCATACTCAGTCGAGCCGCAGATCACTCCGACGCCTACCGCGACGCCAACGCCGTCCACCTCGCTAAAACCGATCGTAACTCCGTCGCCGACTCCGACGCCGCGGATCCAAACGTTGGAGGAGCTCCAGTCAAAGATCAGGCAGCGCGTGTTTTCCTCGGACGTCCGCCGCGGTCGTGTCGGCGTAAAGATCGTTTCGCTGAACTCGGGAAAGATGATTTTCGAAAACGACTCTGAAAAATATTTCATGCCTGCGTCGAACATGAAGAACTTTACGGTCGCGGCAGCCCTGGAAAAGCTCGGGCCCGACTTTAAATTCGTCACCTCGGTTTACGCGAACTCTCACCCCGATGCAAACGGAACGATCCTTAGCGACCTCCGAATCTACGGACGGGGTGACATCTCGATTTCGACAGCTTTTTTCGGGACCTCGGCAAGTGACCCGGAGACGTATCACAAAGGTATCGACCGCCTTGTCGATCGCATCGCGGCGGCAGGCGTGAAGCGCGTGGAGGGCAGCATCGTCGGCGATGAGAGCCATTTCAAAGGGTTCGCTATCCCGGGAACATGGGAGTGGGACGACCTGCAGTGGTATTACGGAGCCGAGATCTCGGCCCTTTCTATCAATGACAATGCTGTGGATATCAGTGTCATGCCCGGATCGACGGTGGGCAGCCCATGCGTTGTCACTATCTCGCCGCCCAACACGCTTTTTCAAATAAACAGCACTTGCACAACGGGTGGGGCAAGACGGGCACTAGGCATCAACAAACGCCTGGACCGAAACGTGTTGGAAATAACGGGTAGCATCCCCTCCAATGACGCGGGCTATCGAAGCTCCATCACGATTACGCACCCGGCTGACCTTTTCGTATCGATATTAAAGCAGCGCCTCGAGAAACGAGGTATTCCTGTCGCGGGCACTGCGCGGACCATGGTCCCAAACACCGTCATCGACACCAATGTGGAGATCGCGAAACTCGAGTCGCCCCCTTTTCGTGAGATCGCCGCAAAAACAATGAAGCCGAGCCAGAACATGTTTACCGAGACTATCCTCTGGACGCTGGGTGAGTATGCGCGAGAACGTAGTTCATCCGAGTCAACCGCCAATGGCGTCTCGTCTGGCATCCGAGATAGTTTTCAGCTGGGTATCGCAGCGGTGAAAGAGTTCTCGACGTCCATTGGGATCCCTGCGGACGGGATAGTGCAGCATGATGGCAGCGGCCTCTCGCGTCATGACCTCATCACGCCATCTGCTGTGGTAACGCTTTACACGCACATGGCCAACAAAAGCCGACATGCCCAGGTTTGGAGCGACAGTCTGACGATCGGCGGGGTGGATGGAACTCTGGCAAACCGTTTTCGCGGCACGGCGGCGGCTGGAAACATTCGCGGAAAGACGGGCACCATCGACCAGGTCTCAGCACTCTCGGGCTATATGACCACGGCTGCGGGCGAACGGCTCGTATTGTCTATCGTGGTCAACGGGGTACCGGAGACCCGTACGCGCACGTCTTTGATCGACGCGATCGTGACAGATCTGGCTAACTTTAACGGGAAGATCAACTGATCTGGTTGCCTGATCGCAGTGTGTCTAAAAGTTTTTCGTGGATATTCCCAAAACCACCATTCGACATTATCGCAACGACATCGCCCTCACCTAATTCGGGCGTCAGGTGCCCGACGATAGTGTCTGCATCGGGAAAACTCAGTACGGGCTTGCCTTGAAGTGCTATATCGGCCACCAGTTCGTCGACATCCAGCACTTTGCCTAGCTCACTCGCCTTTGAAGTGTTATATACACCTGCAATTATCACGTAATCCGCATAGACGAATGCTTTGGCATACGGCTCCTGAAAGACCGCGAGACGCGAAGACCACGTTCGGGGTTCAAAAACCGCGATCAGGCGACGGCCCGCATACTTGGTTCGGAGTGCCTTAAGAGTTTCTTCGACGGCTGTTGGATGGTGGGCAAAATCGTCAATCACGGTGACGCCACGCTCAACTCCGCGTACCTCAACACGTCGCTTCACCGATTTGAACGTTTGGAAGGCCTCCTGCAGCTTCTCTTTAGACACGCCCCACGCATCCGCGGCGATTATAACTGCCATGCAGTTGCGTACATTGAATTCGCCTATCAGATTCGTCTCGAAATCATCCCATTCATTGCCGTCTTTATATACTGAGAACCGTGTCACTTCGCCTGTAAAGTCAATGTCCCGGACCTGCCACTTCGCATCGTCCGAGAGCCCAAAAGTCTCGATCTGCGTATAAAGCCGTCCCTCCATCTCGTTCAGCACCTCTCGGACAACCGGTGAATCGACCCCCACGATCAAGCGGCCATTTGAAGGGACGAGATTCATCAGCCTGGAGAACTGGAACTTTATCTCAATGAGGTCGCGGTAAATGTCGGCGTGGTCAAATTCTATATTTCCAACGATCGCGATCTCGGGCAGATAGTGCATAAACTTGGGTTTCTTGTCGAAATACGCTGTGTCGTATTCGTCGCCCTCGATTACAAAGTGATCGCTTTCTGTCACCCTAAAGCTTGCACCGAAATTCTGGACTATTCCCCCTACCAGAAAGCCCGGATCAAGGCCGCCCACCTCACAAACCCAGGCCGCGATGCTGCTCGTGGTGGTCTTTCCGTGCGTGCCGGCGATGACCAGAGACCGTTTTCCACGGATAAACTCTTCTTTGACTATCTCCGCTTGGGAGCGATATAAAAGCTTGCGATTTAGCACTTCCTCGAGCTCGGCATTGCCGCGAGAGATCGCATTCCCAACAACGGTTACATCGGCGCCAATGTCCGCGTTTTCCGCTTTGTAACCATTAAGTAGCTCGATGCCGAGTGCCTCGAGCTGCGTAGACATCGGAGGATATACGTTTTGATCCGAACCCGTAACTTTATGTCCGCGCGCCTGCAGCATACCCGCAAGGCTGGCCATTGCGGTACCGCATATTCCGATCAAGTGATAGTTCATGTTTTATCCCGAAAACCTGCTAGCTGGCTTGATGCCACCCGAAACGGTATTAAAACATCTTAATTTACCGCGGGCCGTTTGATGAAGTTTCGACGTTATTCCCGACCGCTTTTTCGCTTATGAGACTTGTCATTGCCCTTATGTTGAGCGTCGGGCTGCTTTTTAACTGCATACCCGTTGCCACCTTTGAGACGGATCAATTTAACCTGTCTCCCATGCCCCTCGCGGACGTTGGTGAGGAGGTGACTGAGTACGTGATCTCGCAACTACAGGAGGCCGTCCATGACGTCAACTCCAGGATAGCTGAAACCGAAGCGTGTCTCGCCGCCCCTCGAAAAAGGGGGTGCGATTTATTGGACGATGAGCGAAAGAGGCTTAGGTATTTACGCTCTAACGACGCGGTGGCGAAAGCAGTTTATGACCTGGTTAGCGGCAGCAATCTGTTGACCACCAAGTTCGGAAACTGGATGCGTGCGCATAAATTTCGCGGGCAGCCATCAAGCTATAAAGCACCTTTCGCCGATACGATCTATCGTCTTCGTCCTTCTGATTACCTCACGCTGAGTCCGACAGTGCGGCTGTACGGACATGAATTCGGCATCGACAAACTGGAACATCTTTTCCAGCAGGGGCACCAGTATTACACCCGTCAAAGGGAAGCCGTGGACAGCGGCAAGAGCTTGTCTGAGGGCTCCACGAAAGCTATTGAATGGGGAAAGCTGACCGAGCGGACCTACTACGGTCTTTTGACTTCTGGCGTCTATTCCAACGCTGATCTGACGGCCAATTACGTCGGTTTAAAGTTTTATCAAGGCTTATCCAATCCTGTACCGATCGGCGGATCACGGCCTGCTATGCTGCGTCTTGTGGATGGTAAATGGGCGGTTGCGAACCGCGCAACGCTTCACCAATACCTGCTTAAACCGTTCATCAGCGACCATCTAAACGAGGCATTTAACCCATCGAGCTACGCGATCTACCTCTACCCCTCGGTTCGACGGATCGTTCGGGATAAAGCGTGTGCCCAATGGCGGCGAGTTTTGCCCGAACTAGACATGCAGGCGCTTGTCAGCACGGCCAAAGCGCTTGAGCTATGGCATGGTGAAGATTACGGCCATACGGCCCGTGCTCGAACGCTGCGATTCTCCGAAGTATGCTATGCACCCGGGACATTGCGCGGCAGGAGCTAGGGGCCCGTAGCCGGCAAGATCGGTTGGTCGAGATTCCCGAGTGTGGGGCAAGACTACTTCTTGCGGTCGCCCCGATCGCCCTGGCCGGGTTTTGTGTCGTTCTTGGCGGTCCGTTTTCGATCCTGGCTAAGGGAACGTCCCACATCGTCGCTCTCTTTGAACCTTCCTTTCTCGTCCCGCCGTACGTATCGTTTATCAGTTCCCGTATCGATCAGTTCCCTTTTGCTTCCAGCCTTCGCCATTACGAGTTCCTCCTATAATTGTTCAGCCGATTGTTAGGCTGTTTATCTAAAATTAAAGTAAAACTTTAGGGCCGTTGTCAGGCTCATCACTAAGGCAAGTCGAATCCTATACGTCGACAGCCGTCGCCTGACCCCTAGGCCGTATTGATTATGTCCGATCTCGAAGCTATCTACAAAAATGCCCTTTACGTTGTGGATGCCGGGCCCCTTAAGTTCACGATCCGTCTAGATAATGAAAACAATTCTCTCCGTGAATTCCTGCGTCTCGGCAAGCATACCTCATGGGCGTTTTTGACAGCCTATAACCCTAATTCTCAACCGCGTGCTGATGCTGAAAACGCCGCCCGACAGTCTGAACTTGTTGCCGATCTGGAGCGAAAAGGGTTTACCACGCTCGAAGGTTATGGCACGGGCGAAAATTGGCACCCTGAACCGTCGCTCTTCGTGCTCGACATTCGACGGGACGAGGCCATTGCCGTCGGTACGCGTTTCGGTCAGAACGCAATATTATGGGGTAGCATCGATAGCGATCCTGAATTGGTTTGGTGTGGAAAACCGGAGGCGTAGCCATTCTCCTGCAACGAACCAAATTGCTCACTGACCGGGTCTGGCCGAAAGCTGCACCGCAGATCCCGGCTCACGCCTACACGGCTCGGTACTTGCGGCTCCGGCTCTGTTCCTTGCCTGCCTGCCGGCGCCCGGCAGTGTCCTCTCGTCGACACGTAGCAGGCCGCACTCGACCTCCCCGAGCCGCAGTCTCAGCCCGTCGATCTGAGAACGCAGAAACTGGATTTCGGTGTCGTTATTATCTGTTATCCGCGGGGCAATAACGGACGAACGGGTTTGGCTTTCCATGCGATTTATTCTCGACTCTATGGAATAGAACCGTTGCTCGATCTGATCTATCCGGCGCGCCAAAAACTGGTCCGTCTGGGCTGAAACCGTGGGCATGGCCGGATCCGAGAATGCAGCCGACATTGCGGTGTAGACGAGGATCGCGGCTCCTCCCGCCACCAACGTTGTTTTGAATTTGTCATTTATTTTCTTGTACATCATGTCGCCCCCGGTACTAATACTTATAGATAAATTCTAACATTGGCCTGAATGTTGGCGACGTCAGCGAGAATTAGAATATAGTGTGTAAAAGTCGAGAGACCTCTATGAAATTCAAATTAGTTGAAACCGTAATACTTTTTCTGTTGGCAGTCTCCGTCTCCTTCGGGCAGAAAACTGAGACTGAAAACCTGCAGTACAAGCTGCTGGCGACGACGAAAACGTCGACAATGCAGAAGGAGATAAATGAGACGGCCGTCCAAGGCTATCGGATACTTGTCGGAGCCCCGACGAGCGGATCGGAAATGGCGCTGTTTCTGTCGCGGGACGGGACAGTGGCCGAGCCATACCAGTACAAACTGCTCGCAACGACACGGACGTCCACGATGCAAAAAGAGCTCAACGAAGCTGCTGAAGCGGGTTATCGGCTTATACCGAGCACAATGATTCCAAAAAAGGATTTCTTTGGCGGAGTTGAGATCGTGATGATCATGGAACGTCCACCCAGACCGGACAAACGCTATACATATAGACTTTTGGCCACAACGCGAACCTCCACCCTGCAGAAGGAAGTGACCGACGCCAAAAACGATGGCTTCAAAATAGTTGGAATGGTCAGTCGCGACGAGCACATGGTCGTGATGGAGCGCGAGACCGCCGTTACGCCGTAATTTTTTAGGCTGCAAACAGCCCTTTTTGCTTCATTTTCTCGAGAATCAATTCGGCAGCCTCGGCTGCTGACCTCCCTTCGGTATTCATCGGCTCGCCAAAGTGGTTATGACGACGAATGAAAGACCACCCAAAGGTGCGGCGGCGGCAAAGGTCTCCGCGTGGCGGCTCGGGGGCCTGTCGTGGCGAACGTTGCTGCGGAGAATTTGGCGTGAACTCTACGAAGGCGGGTTGCTGACGCATGCGGCGGCCCTGGCTTTTTACTTTCTTTTTGCACTTTTCCCCCTGTTGCTGTTCCTTGCCACGTTCCTTGCCATTTTCGGAGAAACGGGGGCGGAACTGCAATCTATCCTGCTGAGGTTTTTGGGGCGCATTGCCCCGCCCTCTGCCTTTGCACTAGTTGACTCGACCATCGGAGAGATCGGCTCAGTGGCCGGAGGGGGACGCCTGGTGCTAGGACTGATATCGGCATTATGGCTGGCCTCGCTTGGCATCGCCGCCCTGAGCGAATCGTTGAACGCTATGTACGGCGTACACGAGACGCGCTCGTGGTGGCGAGTAAGGCTCATTGCTATCGCATTGACGGTGGTGTTGATAACGCTGATCCTGTGCGCTCTTTTGGCGATGATGTACGGCGGCGAGTTCGGCATGAATATTGCCGACCACTTTCAGCAAGGCAGGCTGTTCTCGGCGTTGTGGTCAATAGTCCAGGTGCCGCTCGCACTGCTGTTTGCACTGCTCGTGTTCGCACTCATCTATTACTACGCACCCGATCTTCTTGAGCAGAAATGGTACTGGATAACGCCCGGGTCATTACTTGCCGTCATTTTATGGGTCCTGGTGTCCGCTCTGCTAAGGACGTATCTGCAGCATTTCGATATGTACAGCCGGACCTATGGTTCATTGGGAGCCGTGATCATTTTAATGCTGTGGTTCTATCTGACGGGCGCTGCCATTCTGCTTGGAGGTAAAATTAACGCGGAGATCGAGAATGCCGCAGCCAAGGCAGGTGTTCCAGACGCCAAACGCCGCGGAGATAAGGAACCGGGCGAACACGATTAAACCCGTCGTCTAATGCAAAAGGCCTCACCTCTATAGGTGAAGCCCTTTGGCGAGACGTTTTCTGGCGTCTATCGAGCGGGCACTGAGACGTCCACGTTTATCTTTTGATTCCCGCCCCCGGGAGCCTTTCGAAGAATGCCGCTGTAATAAACTGCCGCCGCAATGAGGCCAACAATTATGATAAAGGTTATGGCCCAAATCGCACTGCTGGCCGTCGATTCACCGCCGCCGTCGCGAACCACCACATCCTCTTCAACTACCACTTTTTTTGACATTATAAAACCCTCCTGACATAGTTTGTACCGAAAAACGGGTGTGGCGTATGTAGAACGGCATACAGTGGCTGCTGGCGGTGAGAGTGCGGTCAGCTCGCGTATGACAAGGTTGGGTTCCGGGAGGCTCAAAAAGCGTTTTGAATCATATACTATCTGAGCTGGCGAGCTCTACGATCCCAGCAATTCCTTAACAAGCTCATCCGCCCCATAGAGCTTTCGCAGGGCCTCAAGAATGCCCGCAGAATGAACCGCAACGGCACGCGAGCCCTCCGCATCCTCTATGAACCAGTAACGGTTAGAAAGCTTCTGAATATTGCTATCAAAATTCAAACCAACGAGCTCCGCGTTGCGCGTGATGACGGGTGAGCCCGAGTTGCCGCCGATCGTGTCCGCGGTGTACACAAAGTTCAGAGGCGTGGCCAGATCGACTTTATCGCGGCCGGCACGGTACCGCTCAGGAAGGTCCCAGGGCGGCTTTTCGCCAAAGCTAAGTGCACGATCGTAGAGCCCGTAAAATGTGGTCTGGAACGGGACGAGCGTGGTGTCTTCCTCATAGCCCGCTACCTTGCCATAGCTGATCCGAAGATTGGAATTTGCATCCGGGGGCATGCTGCGGCCATACACGGCAAAGCGCGCCTGTGCGATACGTGTGCCGTTAGCAGCTTCAACGTTGGCAATGTTGGTCTCGTTCCACGTGCGAAGCTCACGGATCACCGGATCAACCCGGCGCGCTAGAGCTATCATCGGGTCGGTTGAGTTCGCCGTCATGTCAGCGGTGCCCTCAACGAGGGCCTTGCGCGCCGCAACATCCATGAGCTTGGTCTCACGAACCGCCCGGCGAGCAACGTCGGCAGGCTTTTCGCTGCCGAGAGCCGCCAGGATATATGGATCGTTGGGACCGAGGACCTTAAGGGCCTCTTCAAGCCACGAACGCAACGCGGCTTCCTCCATATCCGCGTAGATCGGGGCCGGCGACAGAATAGCGTTGCGGACAACATCCAGTCGAGCGTCGCGATATTCAGGAAAGCGTCGCTCATTTGGCTTTGCCTTCTCCGCGTGATAGGTGACGATCTGGCTGGCGATCGTGGCCAGCCGCGATGCAGCCAGATTAGAGAACGCGAGCCGTTTGGACATAGCCGGTAGAGCTTCATACGCTTTGCCAATAGCGTCCCAGGCTGGTGCATACTGAGCGTTAAGGTCAGTCCTTGCGGCAAGCTTGTCGCGAAGGTCCTTCTCCTCAGCGACCTTCTTCGCAAACATACGCGGGTTGCTCAGGCCCTCCTGTTGCCCCTGAAGCCGCTTTAGTGAGTTGGCGAAGGACCGCATGCCGGGGTTGGCCTGGCGAAGTTGTTCGGGTCCCAGTTTTGAGTATTCCTCCAAAGCCCGGCGGCGCGTTTCCCAGACCTGCTTCTGAAGCGGGTTGCCGATGTCCCGCTGGTATGCAAGCTGCGATACGGTCAACAAGCGAGCGGTCGAACCGGGGTACCCGGTCGCCAGCACGAACTCGTTTTCTTTAGGGCCCGTCGCCGACCATTTCAAATACTGAGGCGTGCTTGCCGGCTTTCCATTCTCGTAAAGTCGGAGAAACGTAAAATCAAGGTCGTGTCGCGGGAAAGTAAAATTATCGTAATCACCGCCAAAGAAGGCGATCTGCTCCTCCGGGGCCATAACCAGACGGACATCCGTATATCGCTTGACGCAGTAATTCCAGTACTCTCCGCCGCTGTAAAGCGAGACGACGGAGCATCTCAGCCCCGTATTTGCCGCTGATCCTTTTTCGATCTCGGCCATCATTGCCTGCCGCTGGGCCGCCGCCTCGGCATTCGACGCACCCGCTTTCACGGCACCGTGAACCCGTTCTGTGACGTTGTCGTAAGAAACGAGCACGGTGGCTTCAGCGTCCTGAGCCTTAAGTTCTTCTGCCTGAGTGCGGGCATAAAAAGCAGTTTTCATCAGATCACGATCCTTCGTCGACAGCTTCGCGATAATGTCGGAGGCAACGTGGTGATTGGTCGCGATCAGGCCGTTAGGCGAGACGATGCCGGCGGACGCGCCGCCGATCTTCACCGAAGCGAGCCGAACGCGATCGAGCCACTCTTTTGACGGCTCAAAATTGTAACGCTCCTTCCACTGTTTCAGAGGCGGGTTGTCGTACGTCCACATCCCCTCATCGGCCAGGGCAGGCAGCACATTTAAAAGAAGGGTCAGCAGTAAAAATGAGGTCAGAAATTGTTTCATAATGTTACCGAAGAGTAGATTGTGTTAGCCGAGCACGCGTTGCAATTTTTCCATAGCGCCCTGTAAGACCTGGTCTTCGCGGGCGATGCAAATGCGTACGTAGGCGTCCCACGTGTCAGTGTCGGCGAATGCGCCGCCCGGGGTCATCCCCACGCCCGCCTCGCTCATAAGCATTTCATTGAACGAGATAGCGTCGTTGTATTGCTCGGGAATTCGAGCCCACAAGTAGAAGGCCGAACACGATTTGTAAATATCAAACCCCAGATCCGTCAGTACCTCCGACGTAACCCGGCGCTTAGCGTCAAACTGTTCGCGAAGTCTTGGATAGTACTCTTCGTCGGCCATCAGGACACGCGACAAAGCCGCCTGCAGCGGCGTTGCCGGACAAACATAGATGACGTTTGCCGCATTATTGAGAGGCGCTATCAGCTCGCCTTTGCCATAGGCGTACCCGAGACGCCAGCCGGAGATGTTCCACGATTTCGAGAACGAGTTAACTGTAATGGTGCGGTCCCACATCCCCGGCAGAGACGCTATTGGAATATGCGGCTTTTCGCCCGTTACGTAGTGTTCATAAACTTCGTCAGAAATCACGAGCAGATCCAGCTCCTGCGCGACCTCGGCTATGGCCTCGAGCTCGGTTTGCGACATCACCTTGCCGCTGGGATTTGCCGGCGTGCAGACGATGATCGCCTTTAGCGGGAATTCGCCGCGGTCCTTTAGTTCTTTGCAGCGAGAGCGAAGAGCTTCTTTTTCGAATGAGAGGTTTTCATCCAGATGGAACGTTTCAGTTTTGGCACTGAATTCCTCCATGATCCGGCGGTGATAAGGGTAATAGGGCTCAAAGACGAGAGCCGACCGGCCTCGCAAATACCCTTGTGCGATCCCGATCAGAGCGCCCGTGCCGCCAGTGGTGATCATCACTTCGAAGGGACGAGCCGCCGCATCAACCTCGATGCCGTTGTATCTCGATATCTTTGCCGCGACCGCCTTTCGCAGGTTTTCGTCCCCCTCACTGCCGCCATAGTGGTTTTGGCTTGCTGCAATGATCTCCCCTGCCTCCCGGGCCAGACGCGGGTCGATCGGCAGCTCAGACTGTCCCTGCACAAGATTGCCGCTCGCCGGTACCAGCCGTGTGATCGCACGAATATCCGGCTTCACCTTCTTCATTGTGGCTTCTGACATAAGGTACAAAATATCAGCTTTGGTGCCCGCCTGCATCTTCCACGCCTTTCTTTCAACGCTCGGGTTCCGTGTTCATCCATTCTTGTTAGGCCGCATCTGTATCATGCTTGCAACTATGCCTTGACATTGCAACGCGACTTGCTGTAAACTTTATGGGGCAGCAGTGGATATTTGACATAACTAGGCTTGGCTACAGCATTGCTTGCGCGCGCTGGGTCGCCGGGACATGGGACAACGAGCTCCCGTAATAGCCAATAACCTTTCATGTTGTTTTTGCTCGTCGGCTAACGTACTGATTGCCCGCGACCCAAAACCGCCACGGCTTCGCGGCGTCTTCGCCGGCATAGTCGATCCCGACTCGCACGCCGACGGCGATGTCTGATTTTTTGAAACGGCGATATTCGTCCAGCCAGATCCGATCGCCGAGCAGGTCTTCGCCATTTAAGCGTCGATCGATGTCCATGGCGATGCAGAGCTTGCCCGGACCGGATGTCAGGTTTCGGTCCGTCATCTCTCCACGTCGGGAGCGCATGATTTCGACGCCGTCGACCGGTTCAACAGCTCTTATCAGCACAACCTGCGGGACGTTCGGTGCGGCCGTAACGACATTAAGCTGGTAATACATTCCGTAGACAAAGAACACATATACGAGCCCGCCGAGGCCGTAGGTTGCCTCGTTGCGAGCCGTCCGGCGGCCGCCATAACTGTGTGCCGCACGATCGGTGATACCGAGATACGCCTCTGTTTCGACGATCATACCGGAAACTCGGTTCCCCTCGTCGTCGGGGACGACCAGTAGCTTGCCCAGCAGGTCGCGGGCGATCTGGACCGTGTCGTCACGGAGATAGAACTCTCTCTGAAGCTTCACAAGCGAGATAGTATCAGACGCCGCAAAACAACCTGCAACTCGCCGTAAGCGTCAGAGATAAGTACAATTTGCTAAACTCTCGTTCTCCCTGAACGAAAATTACATTAATGAAAATCATACTTTCTATCGTAGTGGCCCTTTCGTCGTATCCCGCTATTGCGCAAAAGCCGACGGAGGTGCTCGCCACCACGGCCGGTCGCACGTTTACGGCCCGTGACCTCTCCCCAGCGGCGCAGAATGCAATTGAAAAACTGCCGTCCATGATCGCCAATCTTCGAAAGCAGCTTCTTGCTCAAAAGCTCGGGAGCGTGCTGCTCGAGACCGAAGCGAAAACACGAAACATGCAGATCCCTGCCCTGCTAAAACTTGAAACGGCTAAGGTCAAAGACCCGACGCCGGCCGAGATACAGGCCGTGTATGACGCAAACAAGGCCGCCATCGGCAACAAGTCCCTCGCCGAAGTGCGGAAGCAGATAGTTGAATTTATCCGGCACGATCCGGAAGAGAAAGCCGTCATGGCGTTTATCGATTCGCTTGCCGCCAAACACAAGGTCGTGTATGGAAAAGACGTCAATGCCCCGGACCTGAAGCCCGCCGATGTGCTTTTTACGGTAGGCGGCCGGTCTGTTGCGGCTAGGGAGTTTGAAGAAGAGACAAAGATGGCGCTATATGGCGCGCGTTACGATTTCTATGAGGACCTGAAGGCTGAGGTCGAAGACGCGGTCCACAACGCGTTGGCCATCGAAGAGGCAAAGGCCCAAAAACTCGAGCCCGGCGATTTAATAGCCCGTGAGGTCACATCGAAGATGAAGGATTACTCCGACGCCGAGCGTACCGGCCTCGAAAGTGCGTTTCGCGCACGCCTTTTTTCTAAATACGGCGCCCGGATTTTGCTGACCGAGCCGGAACCGGTGGTGCAGAACATTTCGGTTGACGATGACCCATCCCGTGGGCCAGCGGCCGCACATGTCACCATCGTCATGTTCAGCGACTTCCAGTGCTCGGCGTGCGCGGCCACGCATCCGATATTGAAAAGCGTAATGGGCGAGTACGGGGACAAGGTCCGGCTCGTAGTGCGCGACTTCCCGCTCGAGAGCATCCATGAGAATGCCTTCAAAGCGGCGCTCGCCGCGGGGGCGGCGAATGCTCAGGGAAAGTTCTTTGAATACACCGAGATGCTGTACAAACACCAGGACGCTCTCGACGCCGAATCGCTCAAGAAGTACGCCGTAGAAGCCGGTTTAAATGTCAAACAATTTGAGTTAGACTTTAGCTCCGAAAAGGTAGCTGCTGAGGTCAGAAAAGATCAGGCCGAAGGCCAGACCTACGGCATAAGCGGTACTCCGGCCATCTTCGTTAATGGCGTGGGCGTGCGAACGCTTTCAGCCGAAGCTTTTCGCAAAGCCATTGACCGGGCCCTCAAAAAGTAGGCTGTTGGTTCGAGAACGTATGCGTATTTTATTTATGGTCCTCATAGCTGCCGTGGCATTTGGATGCTCCTCCGGCAGCGCAAACGTGTCGAAGGCCAACGCGAATAATGCTAATGCCAGAACCGGGCCTCCGCCGGTGTACGGGTATGAAGTAGTAAACTCGTATCCGCACGACCCAAACGCCTTTACTCAAGGTCTTTTCTTCCATAACGGATTTCTTTACGAGAGCACCGGCGAGTACGGGGGCTCGTCCATCCGTAAGATCGAGATCGAGACCGGAAAAGTCGTTCAAAAGTCAGAACTGCCCCGGGATATTTTTGCCGAAGGAATGGCCCTGCTCGGCGACAAGATCTATCAGCTCACATGGAAGGAACGTACTTGCCGGGTTTACGACGTTAATGATTTCAAGCTGCTGCAGGAGTTCAGCTATCAGGGTGACGGTTGGGGACTTACGACCGACGGAACAAATCTCTTCATGACGGACAGCACGCATGTTATGCGGGTCCTTAACCCCGAAACATTTCGTTCGGTAAGAATGATTGCCGTTATGCGAGATGACGGCAAGCCGCTCATGCAGCTCAATGAGCTCGAATATATCAAGGGCGAGATCTGGGCGAACATATGGCACTCGGAACAGCCCGACGTGCTGGGAAAGCCTAATCACATTGCCCGGATCGATCCCTCCAGCGGAAAGATATTGGGGTGGGTCAGCCTTGCCGGGATCTCTCCTGCCGATCAGCCTCCTGGATCAGACGAAAATACGCTGAATGGCATTGCATATGACGCCACCGGTGACCGCATTTTTGTCACCGGTAAAAAGTGGAAAAAGCTCTACGAGATCAAGATCAAACCGCCCCAGGCTTAAATGACGGAAGACGACAGACGGTTTATGGCGCGGGCTATCGCGCTCGCAAAAGAGGGTGTGGCAGCAAATGCCGGCGGCCCTTTTGGTTCAGTCATAGTCCGTAACGGCGAGATCATCGGCGAGGGAAACAATAGGGTCACGTCATCCAATGACCCAACGGCACACGCCGAGGTGACCGCCATTCGAGCAGCATGCGAACAGCTCGCAAGTTTTCAGCTCGACGGCTGTACGATCTACACTTCATGCGAGCCGTGTCCGATGTGTCTCGGGGCAATTTATTGGGCCCGGCCGGAGCGCGTTGTCTTTGCATGTACTCGTCAGGATGCTGCAAATATTGGGTTTGACGACAATTTCATTTACGAGGAGCTCGAAAAGAGCAATGAGGACCGCGAAATGGTGCTGCTAAGCCTGATGAGGGATGAGGCTCTCGAGGTTTTCCGCGATTGGGCTGCCAAGGCCGACAAGATCGAGTATTAGACAGTTTCCTCCTCATTTCTGATCCGTCCCGTTACGCGTTCACGCGCGGCGATTTTTTAGATGATCGACTTTATTCTTAATGATCAGGAAATACGCACAAGCCAATCGCCCGGCACCACCGTGCTCGATTTTGTCCGGTATCACAAAAACCTAAAAGGAACAAAGATCGGCTGTCGCGAGGGGGACTGCGGCGCATGTACACTGCTGGTCGGAGAACTCGCGGGTGACAGTGTGAAATACCGAACGATGACTTCGTGTCTCATGCCGCTCGCCAACGCAAGCGGCAAACACATCGTAACGATCGAGGGTATCAATCCGCCGAACCGTGGTCTGACGCCGGTGCAGGAGGCGATGGTCGATGAAAGCGGGACACAATGCGGCTTCTGCACCGTCGGTTTCGTGATGTCTCTGACAGGCTTTTGTATCGATGAGACGCCAAAAACTCCTGACCTGGCCATTTCGTCCGTCGACGGCAACATCTGCCGCTGCACGGGTTATAAATCGATCAAAAGAGCAGTTTGCCGTCTCAGCGATCTCGCCGCCAACCATGATGAGGGCGGTGGTTCTCTCGATGGCGCGATCAGCAGCAATATAATCCCCGATTATTTCACGGCGATACCGCAGAGGCTACAAACTCTGAGACCTACAAAACCGATGAGATCAAGCACGAACTTGTTCGTTGGCGGCGGAACCGACGTATATGTTCAAAAGCCCGAGGTCATGGGTGAGGCTGACGGGGAACATCTGTTTTACGATGCAGAACTTCGCGGCATACGAGAGAACGGCGAGATGGTGGAGATAGGGGCTTCGGCGACGGTTACTGATCTGATGGTCTCGCCTGTAATGCAGGCTATATTTCCGGATCTTTATAAACACTTTAAACTCGTCTCTTCAACGCCTATTCGGAACATGGCGACGCTTGCCGGAAACTTCATTAATGCTTCGCCCATCGGCGATATGACGGTGTGGTTTCTCGCCTTGAACGCGAAGGTCGAATTTACCCGCTACGACAGCGGCGAATCGCGAAATTTGCCATTAAAAGACCTGTACCTCGGCTACAAACAGCTGGCCAGATCGGAGGATGAGTACATTCGGTCTGTCCGGTTCAGAAAACCATCTGGTGACTTTCGGTTCAATTTTGAGAAGGTGAGCAAGAGAACCTACCTGGACATCTCAACCGTGAACACTGCGATCTCGTTAAACGTTCGATCGGCCCCTGCGCCGACATGGCGTCCGCCTCCTCTCGACCCGCAGCTTCCGGCGCAATCGGCGGGCGTTCAGACCCACTACAGCATCGTAGAGGCCCATGTTGCTGCCGGCGGCGTAGCTCCGATACCACTGTACCTCAAGGAGACATCGGACTTCCTCAGCGGTAAGGAGGTGAATGGCGAAACTCTGCGTCAAGCTTTCGAGTTGATCCAGGCGGAGATCTCGCCGATAAGTGACGTTCGCGGTACCGAAGCTTATAAACGGCTGCTTTTGAGGCAGCTTTTTACGGCACATTTTTTTGAACTGTTTGGTTTGAAATGTCGATAAGTGGGTGAATGAAAAACGTTGATTCGACATCACACGTTCGCGGTGAATCCATTTACCTCGATGATATTCAGCTCGTTCAGGGCACGTTATACGCGTGTGTTTTTGACTCGCCCGTAGCTCACGGCCGGCTCTACAGCATTGATACGTCGATAGCCGAGAGGTCTGAGGGCGTCGTGAGGGTCATAACTTCCAAAGATATTGTAGGCGAGAACCAGATCGGCGGCATCATCCCGGATGAACCGCTGCTGGCTGATGAGGAAGTGCATTTTCAAGGGATGCCCATCGCGATCATTGTGGCAGGGACCGAGAAGCTGGCCCGGAGGGCGGCAAACAGCGTCACCGCTGGAATAGAAGAGCTTGCGCCGGTCACGGACCCACGTGTCGCCGCTGCGAACGGCGATCTGATAGTGGGGCCCAAGCAGTTCAAGATGGGCGAGGTCGAACTGGTATTTAGCAACTGTAAACACGTTTTCGAGGGGCGTGCGGACGTAAATGGACAGGAACACCTCTATATCGAAACGCAGGGGGCGTATGCCGTTCCGACCGAGAACGGCGGGCTAAAAGTCTATTCTTCCACGCAGGGCCCGAGTGCCGTCCAGCGTGCTGTTTGTCGCGTTACCGGGTTGGCTATGCACCAGGTCGAGGTAGACGTCCAGCGTTTGGGCGGCGGTTTTGGCGGCAAGGAAGACCAGGCCAATGCCTGGGCGGCCGTTTGCGCGGTTGCATCCCAGTTGACCGGCCGCCCTGTAAAATACGCTTTGCATCGCATGGAAGACATGCGGATGACAGGCAAGCGGCATCCGTACTCCGCAGATTATAAGATCGGCCTCGATGCGGACCTGAAGATAATGGCCTATGAGGTGACCTTTTATCAGAACGCTGGAGCCGCCTGCGACCTCTCGCCGCCCGTGCTGGAACGCACCCTTTTTCACTGCACAAACTCATATTACATCCCCAATGTGAGTGCGACCGCCTATTGCTGCCGGACCAATCTCCCGCCAAACACCGCATTCCGCGGCTTTGGTGGCCCCCAGGGAATGTTCGTTATCGAGTCGGCCATCGAGCACGCAGCAGAGGAACTGGGTGTGAATAAGATCGACATTCAGCGGCGTAATCTGCTGAAAGACGGCGACGAGTTTCCTTATGGTCAAAAGGCAGAGAGTGATGCAGTGACGTCCTGGACGCAGGCTGACGCGGAGTACGATTTTTCACTTCTGCAAAAACAAGCAGAGGATTTTAATGTCGATTCCCTGTACCTGAAAAAAGGCGTGGCCGTGATGCCCATATGTTTTGGTATCTCGTTCACAAAAACCCCCATGAACCAGGCCCGTTCACTGGTACATGTGTACACGGACGGCAGCGTGGCGGTGTCGACCGGCGCCGTAGAGATGGGTCAGGGCGTGAATACCAAAATGGCACAGGTCGCTGCACGCATGTTTGGTCTGCCGATCACGCACGTAAAGGTTCACACGACTAATACCTTACGAATCGCCAATACCAGCCCGACGGCGGCGTCGGCGGCTGCAGATCTTAACGGGAAGGCTACGCAGCTCGCCTGTGAGTCGATTCGCGATCGCCTTTTCGAGGTCGCAAAGGACCTGGTTGAGGCCGCCCGCGTGGAAGACCTCTCGCTTAACGACGGCTTTGTCTATCGCAACGGCGAAAAAACCGGATTGGAATGGCAAACCCTTGTCATGGAAGCTCACCTTCAGCGGGTCAGTCTGAGCGAGCATTCCCACTATGCCACGCCGGGCATCGGCTTTGACTGGAGCGTAGCCAAGGGCCATCCGTTTGCTTATCACGTATATGGCACGGCAATCGTCGGGGTCACCGTTGACTGCCTTCGTGGCCGCTACGAGATCGACTACGTTAAATGTTGTCACGACTTTGGCTCGTCGATTAACACCGCGATCGATTACGGCCAGATCGAAGGCGGGATTGTACAAGGCCTCGGCTGGATGACGATGGAAGAGGTCGTCTTTGACGATGCCGGGCGGCTACGCTCGAATGCTTTGTCTACGTACAAGGTACCGGATATTTACTCCGTACCAAAAGAGATCGCCATTTTGCCGTTAGAGACAAGCCGCGAAAACCTCGCGATCTTTAATTCAAAAGCCGTCGGCGAGCCGCCGCTCATGTACGCCCTCGGCGCGTACTTTGCCATCCGGAATGCCGTCAAAGCATTTGCCGATTGTTCGCCCCCTTTTGATGCCCCGTTCACACCCGAAAAGGTGCTGATGAATCTCTACGCTTCGGACCTGGCCACGATAGCGGCAAAGGCAACTAGTTGGCCTGGAAACGAAATATAGAGCTTCATTCTTCAGTTGCTGTAGAATTTGGCTCGTGATCAAAGAACTGGAGCTCTGGCAATTTATCCTCGAGCGTTTGCGGAGGAACGAGCCGGTCATGCTGCTTGTCGTTGCAAAGAGTTCCGGCAGCAGTCCTGGACGCGCGGGCTACAAGATGGCCGTAGCTGCCGACGGTCAACTATGCGGCAGTATCGGCGGAGGAATCATGGAGATCGCACTGGTCGAAGAGGCCAAGGCAGAGATCTCCCCGGCCGCCAATGGGGTCGTTTCGAAATTAATAGAACAGGTTCATCAAAAGAACAGCCCGAGCGCAAGCGGCATGATATGCTCCGGGCGACAGACAGTGATCCTACATTTGATCAAACCTGATCCGGTCCTCATTGCGGAGATCGAGGCATTTATTGAAGACGATAACGCGATGACGCTAACTTTGACGCCAAATAGATTAGCGATCCGGCCAGACGCTGCAGAAACGGGCGCCTCGACTGCCTTCGATCAGCTCTCAGAGACGGAATTTCAGTATTCCGAGAGACTCGGATACACGAACGAGCTCTACATTATCGGCGGAGGTCATTGCTCTTTAGCGTTGTCAGATCTGATGTCTAAACTGGATTTCCGGATAACGGTTCTTGACGACAGGCCGGACCTTAACACTGTTTCAAAAAACCACTTCGCCCACCACATCGACATCATCGGCGGTTACGAGGCGGTCGTGGAGCAAATCGGAGACGGGCCAAATACCTATGTAGTGGTGATGACCGTGGGATACCAGTCGGACGCCGCCGTCATCCGCAGCCTGATTGATAAACCTCTCAGATATGTTGGGGTTCTGGGCAGCAAGGCAAAAATGGCCACGCTGCTTCGCGATCTCGAGCGGGAAGGTTTCTCTCGCGAACAGCTTTCACGGCTCCATACGCCTATCGGCGTTCCCATAAACAGCCGAACGCCAGAAGAAATAGCCGTGAGCATTGCGGCTGAAATTATCGCGATCAAAAATGCGTAACCGTCATTTCGCAAACACCGAGCTGAAATCGTTAAATCCTTTGAACTCCAACGCGTTGCCGCTGGGATCCAGAAAGAACATAGTCCCCTGTTCACCCACCTCGCCCGCAAACCTGATCTTTGGCTCGATTATGAACTCAACCTTTTTCGCACGCAGTTTTTCGGCCAGCTCCCGCCATTCATTCATCGGCAGAACGACTCCAAAATGCGGGACAGGTACGTCATCGGCATCGACGTGATTCGATGCCCTGATCCCTGTTGATTCCGGCGCGAGGTGGGTCACGATCTGGTGACCATACAGGTCAAAGTCGATCCACCGCTCGGAGCTCCGGCCTTCGGGACACTCGAGGACGCGTCCATAAAACTCGCGGGCCTGTTCGAGATCGTGAACCGGAAAAGCGAGATGAAATAGGTTTTTCATAAAATTGCGCCGATAAGCTGCTGTGCTAATCTCGAAAAATGTCGGATAACGTCCAAAAATTCATCGCTGAGCTGACCGCGTCGATCCAGGACGGTACCTTTGTTAAATTGACGCTAGGCAATTATAAAGGGCCTGACAAACAACTCCAAAAGATACTCGTCCGACTGGTGCGGACAAAGAAAGGGGACCGACTCTACTTCCAATACCGCGAGACATTAAGGGATACGGCGAAGAACTACGACGTGAATACCGGCATCGCGTTGATTGCGGAATCGCTCGACGGACAGTTTTTCAGCGGCCATCTATTTACCACTGAAAAGGACGTCCAGCTTAGCATCAGCAAAAAAGGCCGGCCGCTTCTGAACGTATCTAAGCCAAGTTTCAGCAAACCACCGAAATCCGTCCATAACCGCGAAAAGAAGCTGCAGGTCGACCAACACAGTTTTTACCTCAAGGCTCTCGGCATCACGGACGATACCGGCCGTGTTAAGAACCCGCAGCAGGACAAATGGCGGCAGATCAATAAATTCATTGAAGTATTGGCGAGCCTCGTCGACAAATCCCAGCTAAAGGACAAGCATGAGCTTTCAATAGTGGATATGGGCTGCGGGAAAGGTTATCTGACCTTTGCCGCTTATGATCATTTTAAAAACGTTCGAGGGGTCAATGTCCATGTCGTAGGTGTTGAGACCCGGCCCGAGCTGGTCAAACTCTGTAACCACATAGCCGACGCGTCCGGGTTTGACAACCTGAAGTTTGTGGTCGGGGATATATCCCAATTCGACATGGACCGGACGGACATCCTTATCGCCCTTCACGCGTGCAATACGGCGACGGACGATGCCCTGTTCAAGGGCATCTCGGCTCACGCAGACCTCATTATCGGCGCTCCGTGCTGCCACCAGGAGCTTCGACCGCAGATCAAGGCGCCTGCCATGCTAAAAGATATTCTTAAGCACGGCGTAATGCTCGAGAGAACTGCTGAAACCCTCACCGATGGACTTCGCTCGCTCCTATTGGAACGCAGCGGTTATGAGACAAAGCTGTTTGAGTTCGTGTCGATTGAACATACTGCGAAGAACAATATGCTCGTCGGAACGCGAACTGCTAAGAAACGGGGCGTCAAAGCTATTCAGCGGCAGATCGACGATATCTGTGAAGCGTACGGCATTCGCCGTCAGGCTCTGATGAGCCTGCTTGGTGAGCAACAGAATTTGGATTAATATCATTCGCATCATATGCGATCAGAAGCGTCAACACCCGAGGAATATATTGCCGGCCTGCCCGCCGATCGCAAGCCGGCCGTCAGCGCGATCCGGGACGCCATTAACAGCAACTTGCCCCCGGGATTTAAGGAGATAATCTCTTACGGCATGATCGGTTGGGTAGTGCCGCACGAGTTGTATCCGGCAGGATACCGCAGCGACCCAAAGCTTCCACTGCCGTTTATCAGTCTCGCGTCTCAGAAAAACCATATAGCGCTCTATCACATGGGTTTATATGGCGGAGGGCTGATCGACTGGTTTCGCACCGAGTGGAACAAGGCCAACACAACACACAAACTAGATATCGGTAAATCGTGCGTTCGATTTAAAAAGCCGGATGACATCCCCGTCGATCTGCTCGGCCGGCTTGCGTCAAAAATGACGCCCCAGCAGTGGATAGTCGCCTACGAGTCCGCCCGTAGGACTTAGGGCTCCGCCAATATCCTTGACCCAAATAGCGACCCGATCTATAATAAAAGATTGCGTTATATCGCACATCGCTTATCTACGGCGAAGGAAGTGAGATTATGAAACAAGATATACATCCAAAATATAACCCGATATCGGTCATATGCGCCTGTGGCAGTACGTTTCAGACCCGCTCAACTATGAGCGAAGATCTGCACATAGAAATTTGCTCCGAGTGCCATCCGTTTTTCACCGGTAAACAAAAACTCGTCGACACTGCCGGACGGGTCGATCGCTTTAACAAGCGGTACGCTCGCGGGGCAGCTGAGGCCGCTAAATAAGGTTGTTGGCTCATTGAGACTCGTAACTGACAAATATTAGCTAAGAAAAACGACGCCGACCTTGTGGCTCTCCGCTAAGCGTGTATTTCACGCGACCAGAGGGTAAAAAAAGGTCGGCGTTTTGTATTAAAAAATCGCATGCGAGGGTGCTTTATGCATCTATATAACTTGGTCTGAAATCAAACAAAGCGATATGAAAACCCGATCAACGACCCGCAAGTTGCGGTTCCTTCACACAATATTTGCCCTCGAGCGCGATCTTATCGTCGGCGGCCAGGCCGTTATGGAAGGCGTCATGATGCGAACTCCGTCGGCCTATGCCATCGCATGCCGAAAGTCAGATGGATCGATAG